>CANREY010000084.1 GCA_947629755.1 uncultured Oscillospiraceae bacterium
GACTCCTTCTCGCCCTCGGCGGAGAGGATAGCGGCGCGCTTCTCGCCCTCGGCCTTCAGTATGGCCTCGCGGCGCTCGCGCTCAGCCTTCATCTGCTTCTCCATGGCGTTCTGGATCTCCTTGGGAGGCAGTATGTTCTTAAGCTCAACGCGGTTGACCTTTATGCCCCAGGGGTCAGTGGCCACGTCCAAAATGGAGCGCATCTTGGAGTTTATGATGTCGCGGGAAGTTAAGCACTGGTCAAGCTCCAAGTCGCCTATGATGTTACGCAGGGTGGTGGCGGAGAGGTTCTCAATGGCGGTCATGGGGTTTTCGATGCCGTAGGTGTAGAGCTTGGGGTCGGTGATCTCAAAATACACCACCGTGTCTATCTGCATGGTCACGTTATCCTTTGTGATAACGGGCTGGGGCGGGAAGTCCGCCACCTGCTCTTTGAGGGAGACGACCCTCGCCACCCTCTCGATGAAGGGTATCTTGAAATGAAGTCCCACTCCCCAAGTGGTGCTGTACGCGCCAAGACGCTCAATGACGTACGCCTTGGCCTGCTGTACCACTCTGATGTTCCTGGCGATGACGAGTATAGCCAGAAGGGCAATGACGATTATGGATACGATCAGGGGTCCCATTTTAATTCCTCCTTTTTAATTTAGCCGTTTTAAGTCAAAACGGCGAAATATCCGTAAGCTGCCCGCTAAGAGCATGTCAGGCCGGGACGGTGGCCTCCTCCACTATGAGCTTCACGCCCTGAATGGAGGTCACGCGCACGTACTGCCCCGCCGGTATGTTCACGCCGGTGAGGCTCCGGGCGGTCCACTCCTTGCCGTCCACGGACACGACGCCGGTCCCCGCTATGTTGTCGATGTCCTCCGTCACGGGGCATATGACGCCGATGACCCTGTCGGCGTTGGTGGGCTTCTGGCGGACGTTAAGGTACTTGCGGGCCACGGGCCTCAACGCTGCCAGCACCACGGCGCTGACGCCAAGGAAGATCGCTATCTGGAGCCACACCGCAAGGCGGAACGCCGCGGCGATAAGGGCGGCGGTGGCGCCGATGGCGAACCATATGGACACCAGCCCCACCGTGCCGGCCTCCACGGCGATAAGGGCCACGATAGCCACGAGCCAGAAAATTATCATATCCGGGTCCTCCCCTCTTTTATTTTACGGCTTATATTAGCTGTGCTTAGTTCCCCCGGCGGGGCCGGGGAGAAAAAAGGCGCTAAATTAGCTATAATAACCGTTCACGCGGTTATTATATCACAGGTTTGACAAAATTCATAGTATCAAATATTGAATTTTTTTGAAATTCTCGCCTCCCGCGGTCCGGGAGGCTTTTTTCGTCCTTTTTTTCGGCGCGTCCGGCTTATAATCGTGGTGTCCGGAGGTGATAGCTTGTACGTCATCTACGCCGACGAGCTCTTTTTGGAAAATCTCATCGTCGACTACATACTTCTCATCGTCACCTCGCGTATCTCCGGCATCGCCGCCCGGAGGCTCCGGGTGCTGGCGGCGGCCACTCTGGGGGCGGTGTACGCCATGCTGGTCACACTGTCCGGGGCGGAGTTCTGGGTATCATGGGCCTTTAAGATAACGGTGGGGCTGTTGATGGTCACGGTGGTCTTCGGGGCGACGCGGAATATATTGAGGGTTTTTCTCCTTTTCTTCGGCGTATCGGCGGCCTTCGCCGGGGCGGTGATGGCCTCAGCCATAGTGAGGGGCGAAAGTCCCTGGGCCGTGGCCGTCGGGCAGGTGAGCTTCGGGGCACTTCTTCTGGCATTCGGAGTATTTTATGTGCTCTTTGCCGCCGTATTCAGGGCCGTGGCACGACACCGGACAAGAGGGGATATTCGCCCGCTCACGGTTACCTACCGGGGCAAAAAGGCCGCCATACAGGCCCTTCTCGACACGGGCAACGGGCTTCATGAGCCGGTAAGCGGCCTTCCCGTGGCGGTGTGCTCACTTGAGGCGGCCCTGCCGCTTTTTGACGGGCCCACAGCGGAGATTTTGCGCCGGGAGCGCGACCCGTCAAGGGCGCTGGAGGAGCTATATAACGCCGGGGTCTACTCTTTCCTGCTGGTCCCCTACCGGGCGGTGGGCGTGAAAAACGGTATGTTACTGGCCTTCCGGCCCGACGGGCTGAGGCTTGGGACAAGGGAGCTTGCCTCCCTGGTGGCCCTGTCCCCGGAGGGCGTGGGCGAGGGCGTGGGATACAGCGCCGTGGTGGGCGTTTAAAGGAGGTCATATGAAAATCATTCTTCTTCGTTTTAGGGCCCTTTTGGGGCGTGTCAAAGCCTTCTTCTTCCCGCCGGAGGGCGTATATTACGTGGGCGGGAGCGACACACTGCCGCCGCCCCTTTCAAAGGACGAGGAGCAGGCGGTGCTGGCAGAGTACGCCGAGGGCTCCGAGAGCGCCCGCCGGACGCTAATTGAGCACAACCTGCGGCTGGTGGTCTACATCGCCCGGAGATTTGAAAACACGGGGATAAATCTTGAGGACCTTATAAGCATCGGCACCATCGGGCTCATAAAGGCCATCGGCACCTTCAATCAGGCCAAAAACATAAAGCTTGCCACCTACGCCAGCCGGTGCATCGAAAACGAGATACTCATGTATCTTAGGAAGGTCAGCCAGCGCAAAAACGAGGTCTCCCTCTCTGAGCCCTTAAACACGGACTGGGACGGCAACGAGCTCTTACTTTCGGACATATTGGGCACCGACGACGACACGGTCATGCGCTCTCTGGAGGACGACGTGGACATGGAGCTTCTGCGGGAGGCCCTTTCAAAGCTCAGCGACCGGGAGAAGACCATCATCTCCCTGCGCTTCGGCCTTAACGGCCTTCGGGAGCTCACACAGAAGGAGGTGGCCGACAGGCTCGGCATATCCCAGTCCTACATATCGAGGCTTGAAAAGCGCATAATACTCCGGCTTCGACGTGATCTTACAAGAAAAATGTAGCCTCGGAGATAAGTTTACGTATTTTATATTATGTTAACTTAATTTCGCCAAAATTCTCGTCCTCTCCGGGGTAGAATGTCCACACGCGCTGTACGCGTGAAATTGCGGAAAGGATGATATTTATGCTTAAGACACTGTTTGTGCTGGCGGCCATCACCACGGGGCTGCTGCCGAAGGCCGCGCCGGTCACGGCATACGCGGACGTGCCAACCGTGGCGGTGGCGGTGGCTGTGGACGGCGAGGTCGTGGAGGCCGGGGGGCTTACCTACGTGGACGGCGGCGAGTACATCGTGCCCCTCAGGTCCGTCTGCAACGCCTTAGGCGCCAATGTCGAGTGGGACGAGGAGGGCAACCGGGCTCTCGTCACCGCGCCGGGGCTTGATATTCTGGTGCCCTTTGACCGGGAGTACATGGAGGCCAACGGCCGGTGCTGGTACATTCCCGGCGGCGTGGACATAGTCTACGATACCTGCATGGTCCCCTTAAGCTTTATCCTCTGGGCCTTCGGCGCCGACGCCGATGTCTCAGGGCCGGTGGTGTCCGTGAGCGCCGCCGGGGAGCCCGTTTTGGACGGGGAGAGCTTTTATGACGGCGAGGAGCTATACTGGCTGTCACGCATAATCTACGCCGAGGCGGGAAATCAGCCCTTCGCCGGGCAGATCGCCGTGGGCAACGTGGTCATGAACAGGACCGAGTGCGACGGGTTCCCCGACACGGTCAAGACCGTTATTTTCGATAACCGCTACGGGGTGCAGTTCACCCCCGCCTACTCAGGCTCCATCTACAACTCCCCCTCCTCCGACAGCGTGGCCGCCGCCAAGCTGGCGCTGGAGGGCGTGGAGACCGTGGACGGCGCTCTCTACTTCGCCTCCCGCCGCGCCGCCCAGCACTGCTGGGCATCGCGACATTGCGAAGTGGTCGCGGAGATCGCGGGGCATGTGTTTTTCGGGGAGGAAATGGTGTAAATTGTCGACAAAGGCCGTGACGCCGCCTGCGGGCGGGACGAGGGGACGGGGGCTCTAATCCCCCCTGCCCCCCTTTTCCAAAAAGGGGGTGGGGGTGCGTGGTGGACGGGGGACGGGCGGGTCTGGGACCCGCCCCTACGGGTTGAACGGTAAATTTCCCATAATTGCCGTAGGGGAGGGTTCTAAACCCTCCCCTATTTTAATACGCACCGCAGGGCGCAACATTTTTGGTGGGCGGGGTGGAAATATTCGCCCCACCCCCTGCCCCCTCCCAAGGGAGGGGCGGACGCGCGAAATTTCGGCCCCTCCCGGTTGGGAGGGGCTTTGGGGCAGCTTATAGAATGATACATATGAGGCCGTTGGCGCCGTCATTAATTATGCGGGTGACGGTATTTCTGAGCTTCGTCTGGGCCTCGGCGGGCATTTTGCGGATCTTGGTCTGGAGGCCCTCGGCGGCTATCTCGTGGAGGGATTTGCCAAAGAGGTTGGACTCCCATATCTTGCCTGTGTCGCCCTCGAACTCCTGAAGGAGGAAGTTTATCACGTCCTCGGAGGACCGCTCCCCTCCCACGGCCGGGGAGACCTCGGTGACGGTGTCCACGGCTATCATGTGGATACTGGGGGCGTTGGCCTTGAGGCGCACGGAATATTTGCCGGCGCGCTTGACTATCTCCGGCTCCTGAAGCGTCAGCTCCTCCATGTCTGGCATGACTATGCCGTAGCCCCGCTCCCGCACGTCATGAAGGGCGTCGGCCACCTTGTCGTACTGCACCTTAACCTGTGACAGCTCCTTCAAAAGGGCGATAAGGTCGCCGTCGTCGCCTATTTCAAAGCCGGAGAGCTCGCCGACAGCGCCGTAGAAAAGGGTCCGCGGCATGTCGAGCCGGATATTCGCCCTGCCGGTGCCCATGTCGAGGGCGCGAAGCTCGGCCCCGCTCACCTTGTCGCAGGCGGAGACGTCCGATATGAAGCCGTCCATGTCCCGTATGAGCTTAGCCTTTTCGGCGCTGGACCTGATGACGCCGTAGACCTCCTGTCTTACGCCGTCCTCCTCGCCCAAGGCCATGAGCCAGCTTGGGAGGGTGATGCCGATCTCCGAGATGGGGAACTGCCCCAGCACGGCGGTTATTATCTCACGCACGCCGGCGGACTTGAGGGTCATGCAGTTTACGGCGAGGCATGTCACAGAATATTTCTCCGAAAGCTCCTCCCTCAGGGCCTGAGCCCCGGCGCTCTCCGGGTTTTCGCAGTTTAATAGGAGCACGAAGGGCTTGCCGATGGCCTGAAGCTCCCCCACCGCGCGGGCCTCGGCCTGAACGTATGCCTCTCTGGGCAGGTCCGTCACCGACCCGTCGGTGGTCACGACTATGCCGATGGTGGAGTGCTCGGCTATGACCTTCCTTGTGCCCACCTCGGCGGCGCGGCGCATGGGTATCTCCTCGTCGAACCATGGCGTCGTGACCATGCGCTCCGCCCCGTCCTCCATATCGCCCAAGGCCCCGTCCACCATGTAGCCCACGCAGTCCACCAACCGCACGGACACGCGGGTGCTGTCGTCGAAGCTTATGTCCACGGCCTCCTCCGGCACGAATTTGGGCTCCGCCGTCATTATGGTCCGGCCTGAGCCGGACTGCGGGAGCTCATCTTTCGCCCGCTCGCGCATGTACACGTTGTCGATGCGCGGCAACACCTCGGTCTCCATAAATCGCTTTATAAAGGTGGATTTTCCCGTGCGCACGGGGCCCACCACGCCGATATATATATCGCCGCCGGTCCTGAGCGCTATATCCTCATAAATACTGCTGTTTTCCAATCCAAGTCCCCCTATCCGGTAACTTTAAATCCGCGGTCTAAGAGATTGTATGAGGGCAAGCCCTTTGATATGACAGGCGATGCACAGATTATCGTAATATGAAAAAATCCCCGGCGCTCTCGCGCCGGGGATTGGGACTGTTTACGCCCTTTTGGCCGCGTTGAGAATATCGCGGAGCTTGGGCTTTCCGCCGTAGAGGAGGACGCCGACCCTGTATATCTTGGCCGCGACAATGCCGATGCCGAGGCAGGAGGCCACGAGGATAACGATGGATATGGCGATCTCGTAAAACGCGGGGTGGCTCATGGCGATGCGGGTGAACATGGCCATTGGCGATGTAAACGGTATGTAAGAGCAGGCGACCATAAGGGGGTTGTCCACGCTCCCGCTGGTCATACCGAAGACCACCACCATAAAGCCCGCTATGAATATGAGCGTCACGGGCATGACGGAGGTATTTATGTCCTCAAGCTTCGAGGCGGTGGAGCCGATGGCCCCGAACATGAAGGCGTAAATGAAAAAGCCCAGCACGAAGAATATGAGCATATACGCCAAGAGCTCCGGGGGCATATCGAAGATGAGGCCGATTATTGGGTTATCGCCCCACCACGCCTTATTCATGTTGTAGAAAAGTATGGCCGAGCCGAATATGCACACTATCTGGGCAAAGCCCGCAAGACAGCTGGCCACCACCTTGCCGAACATCATGGAGGTGGGCTTGGCGGAGGTCACCAGGAGCTCCATGGCCCGTGAGCTCTTTTCCGTGGCCACGTTTGTGGCCACCATCTGGCCGTAGAGGAGTATCACCATATATAAGGCGAAGATCATGATGTAGGTATAGAAGAAGTTCTCCCCTTGGTCTACGCCGAGACTGCGGACCTCGAAGGTGACCTCAGAGCTCATTATGGCCTCGGCCTCAGTCTCGGTGAGGCCCGCGTCCCTGAGGGCCGAGAGCCTGTACACGCCGGTCAGGGCCTCCCCCGCCCTCTCGGCGTTGGTGTCGTACATGGAGAGGTTGTCAACGAAGTAGGTAAATTTCCCAAGTCCGTCCATGACTATGGCGCACTGGGCCTCACCGGAGGTGACGGCGGCTTGGGCGTCAGTGTCGGTGAGCCTGACGTCGTAGTCGGGGAAGGCCGCGCTGAGCGCCTCAAGGACCTGCTCATCTCCGCCGGAGACGAGCATCACGTCCCTGTCGCCGGGCTCCACCGTGCCGGGCTCGTCCCCGTCCCCGCCGATGATGTCCATGGCCCTTGGGAAAAAGAGCACCAGCGCCAGCACCACAACTAAAAATACGGTCACGCCCACAAATACCTTGTTTGTCAGGTATCCCTTGAGCTCAAACTTCAATATCTTTCTGAACTGTCCCATTTTACACCTCAATCCCCGGCGTACTGGACGAATATGTCATTCAAGCTGGGCTCGAAGACCTTCGCCTCGTCGATGTCGTATTTTTCCGAAAGCTCACGCAAAACGCCCATCTTGTCCTCAGGCGAGGAAAGTTTTATGACGACGTCGCCCTTTTCGTCAACGCTGGCGCCCCTGACGCTCGCCGCGATGGCCCGGCTGTCCGGGGAGCGCACGACCAGCGTGTCACGTGGGTACTCCCGCTTTATGTCGTAAAGCTCCCCGGTGATGGCCACCACGCCCTTGTTGATTATGGCGATGGCGTCGCAAAATTCCTCTATGTAGCTCATCTGGTGGGAGGAGAAGAGGACTATCTTGCCACGCTGTATCTCCTCCTTCACCACGTCCTTTAGGAGCATGGCGTTCACCGGGTCAAGGCCGGAGAAGGGCTCGTCAAGTATGACGATCTCCGGGTCGTGGGCCAGAGCCGTTATGAGCTGTATCTTCTGCTGGTTGCCCTTCGAGAGGGTATCAAGGCGCTTGTCCCGGTACTGGGTCATGTCCAGCCTCTCAAGCCAGCGGTCCACGGACTTTGCGGCGTCGGACGGGCGCATACCCTTGAGCTCGGCAAAATATATGAGCTGGTCGATTATCTTCTTTTTGGGGTAGAGCCCACGCTCCTCCGGCAGGTAGCCCATGCCCACCTTTTTGTAGTCGATGGGCTTGCCGTCGATGAGGACCTGACCGGAGTTTGCGGGGAATACGCCCATAAGTATGCGTATGGTGGTGGTCTTGCCCGCGCCGTTGCGGCCTAAAAGCCCGAAGGCCTTCCCGCTCTCGGCCTTGAAGGACACGCCCGTCAGGACCTGCTTTTCGCCGAAGGATTTATGTATGTCCCGGAGCTCAAGTATCAATTTTATCACCTTCCAAAAGTAAAAAAGTGCGCGGCAAAGCCACGCACCGAAAAACGCAGCGTTTGCCCCTGTTGCGACACAGTTTAATTCCGATCAGGAATAAAGCGCAAAGCATACGTTTTTACCAACAGTATGCCCGACCGGAACGCTATTAAACTGTGTCGCTTAAACATTATACCATGTTTTTTCACGAATTGCAATATCTTGAAATATTTTCTCCCAACGCCACATTATTTATTGACATTTTACGCGTCGGGCTATATAATTATGTTAACCGCGCCCAAGGGGCATGAAAAAGAGCGCGGCCGGGAGTCTGCCAAGACGGTAGGCGGTGCGTTCCTCCGCTATTTACGGAGGAAGCTTCTTGCCTCCTCCGCTAAGGCGACGGGAACCGAACCCGCGCCGCTCCACGCGGGCCCTTTTCGGCGCTTTTCGCCTCGTTGTCGTCGCCTTGCGTCAGCAAGGCTTCCTCC
>CANREY010000085.1 GCA_947629755.1 uncultured Oscillospiraceae bacterium
CGGAGCCTTCGGCGCGGTGGAGGATCAGGACAACTCCCTGATGGCCTATCTGGGCAACGCCCTGTGCTGGATATTCGTGCCTCTGGGCTTTGGCAACTGGCGGGCCACGGTGGCCTCCATCTCCGGCCTTGTGGCCAAGGAGAACGTGGTCAACACCTTCGGCATACTCTATCACTTCGCCGGTGAGATAAGCGAGGACGGCAACGAGATCTGGGCCAACGTGGCCGCGGACTATACGGCCTTCTCCGCCTTCTCCTTCATGGTGTTCAACCTTCTGTGCGCGCCCTGCTTCGCCGCAATGGGAGCCATAAAGCGGGAGATGAACAACTGGAAGTGGACTCTGGGCGCTATCGGGTACATGTGCCTCTGGGCGTATGTACTGGCCCTTATCGTCTACCAGCTCTCCGCCCTTATCGGCGGGGCCGTGGGCTTCAACTTCTTTACCGTCGTGGCCGTGGCGCTTTTGGCGGGGATACTGTTCCTGCTTTTGAGGCGAAATCCCTACGATGAAAACGGCCGCCGGCTCTCCGTGAAGGAGGCCGCCAATGCCTGATACCGTCATGGCAAACCTCATGACCGTAATAGTCGCCGCGGTGATCGCCGTGGCGGTGGGGCTCATCATCTTCAATATGGTGAAAAACCGCAAAAAGGGCGGCGGCTGCGCGTCGTGCGGTGGGTGCCCCCACGCGGGGGCGTGCCATTACAACGCAAATCGGGACCGCTGAATCTCCCTTCTCTCCGTAACCTCCATTTCTGTGCTCTATAAATATCAGCGGTCAATAAATAAAGGGTCGGCTAAGTGCCGGCCCTTTATTGCTTTAGTTTGCGCTGGTGAATTTCTGCTTGACCTGATCGATCTTGCTCTGAGGGGCGTTCTCGGTCTGGTACCAGCCCTTCTGGGTCATCTGCTTGTAGATGTTGTCCTGCATACAAAGGGCATCGGTCAGGGAGTCCTTGAACGCGCAGTTTACCTTGGGCGTGGAGGACTCGATGGCGCCGTGCATATAGAGGTCGCACACGCCCTTTGTGGTCAGGAGAATGTTCTCCATGATGGTCTTGTCGTCCATTTTTGTCTCCTCCTTACACGAGAGCGTAGAACCGGCCGAAGATCTGCCTGTTCTTGTCCACTAATTGCTGGGCCTGAGCCTTGAGCTGGGGGTCGGTCAGCGTGTTTACCGCGTCCTGGCACTGCTTGGAGAGAAATTCAGCGTGTCCCAGGGCGTCCTCGATATAGAGCAATTCCTTTGAGCTCATTTTGATCACCTCAGGAGTATTTTCCCACGGGAAGGGCCGTTTATTCATGGACTTGCCCGCATATTGCCGGAGGCGGGGGAATAAAATTTTACTGAAAGAGGTGACGGAATGTGAAAATCAACTTAAAACGGCTGATAATATGTCTCGCTCTGCCGGTGGGCGTGGGGGCGCTGGCGGCGCTGCTGTCCATGGAGGGAATGAGGGGCTTTGACGCCATAAAAAAGCCGCCCCTGACGCCGCCGGGGTGGCTGTTCCCGGTGGTGTGGACGGCGCTGTATCTCATGATGGGGCTGGCCTCCTACCTCGTTTTGGAGTCCCGGAAGCCCAAAGAGCACATTGACGCGGCGATGACTGTCTACGGCTGTCAGCTTTTAGTCAATTTCTTCTGGCCAATACTCTTTTTCCGCTTTGGGCTCTACTTATTCTCCTTCTTCTGGCTGGTGGCGCTGTGGGTGCTCATAATCGCCACCACGGCCATATTCAGGAAGCTCCAGAAGACCGCGGGGCTCCTCATGATACCGTACCTTCTCTGGGTCACCTTCGCGGGGTATCTCAATATGGGGGTGTATATACTTAATAGGTGATGGGGAAGATGGGGGACGCGGGTTTCCCGTAAATGCGCAATATTGACAAATTTCCCCGCAGGCGGTATAATATTGCCTGCGGGCATATCCGTCCTTCGGGGCGGAATGGGTCGGGAGCACCCGGCCTGGAGACCCCCGTTCCCATGGGGACGGTAAAAAGGCGGCCCTCCAACGCGGACGCGAGATTATTATCCCGCAAACGCTTAAGGAGGTGGTGTTATGGCCCTTTGCGGGAAATACTTCCCAAGGAGGTGTCCAGATGATCTTCACTGTTCTTTCTGTGATAGGAAGTCTCTGCAGTATCCTCGGCCTCGTTGCCACGGTGTGCGAGATTTACATATCCAATAAGAAAAAGTGAACCGCCTGCCGAAACCAGGCGGTTCGTTTTGTGGGTTTGGGGCTGTAACCCCGGCTCGCAAAAATAAATAAGTCTGTTGGAGGCGCCGTCAGGGGCCTCCTCCCGCTTTTTATTATAGCTTTTCACGTCCTATTTGTCAATACCCTTCCCGCTGTCTCCCGCTGTCTTTGTGGATAGCGGGAATTGTTTGTTAATATCCGCGAGATTGACAAATTTCCCGGTAGGCGGTATAATATTGCTTGCGGGCATATCTGCCCTTCGGGGCGGTATGGGTCGGGAGTACCCGGCCTGGAGACCCCCGTTCCCATGGGGACGGTAAAAAGGCGGCCCTCCAACGCGGACGCGAGATTATTATCCCGCAAACGCTTAAGGAGGTGGTGTTATGGCCCTTTGCGGGAAATACTTCCCAAGGAGGTGTCCAGATGATCTTCACTGTTCTTTCTGTGATAGGAAGTCTCTGCAGTATCCTCGGCCTCGTTGCCACGGTGTGCGAGATCTACATATCCAATAAGAAAAAGTGAACCGCCTGGCCTCATCAGGCGGTTCACTTTGTGGGTTTGGGGCAATAACCCCGGCTCACAAATATAAAACATTTGCTGGAGGCGCCGTCAGGGGCCTCCTCCCGCTTTTTATTATAGCTTTTTGGTGGGGAATTGTCAAGATGTTTTGTGTTGGGGTGACGGGGAGATTTTGGGAGCGGGGCATTTTGTGTCGGACATGAGTTTTTTTAAGATCTGTGTGTCCGCCGGGCAGAAGGAGTAGGCGGGGATCTGGGAGGGGGTTATCCATTCGAGGGCGGCGTGCTCTAAAAGCTTGGGCTCGCCGCCTGTTATTTTGGCGTTGTAGAGGGTGAGCTCCACGGTGATGTCGGGGTAGGCGTGGACAAGGCGCATGTACACGTCCTCAGGCTCAACGGTGACGCCCAGCTCCTCACGGCACTCACGGACGAGGGCCTGCTCGCCGGTCTCGCCGGGCTCCACTTTGCCGCCCACGAACTCCCAGAGAAGGGCCCTTGCCTTGTTCGTGGGGCGCTGGCAGATGAGGAATTTATTGCCCCGCCATATGAGGGCCGCGGAGACCTTTACGGGCGCGTTATCTTCCATTTTTGACCTCCGAAAAAATCAGGGCGTGGTGACACGCCCTGAAAATTATTTTTTGATAATGTCCTCGCAGACGCGGAAGATGTTTCCGGCGCCGACGGTGAGGACCACGTCGCCTGGTCTGACCTCGGCGACGAGGCGCTTTTCCAGCTCCTCGAAGGTGGGGCAAAATTCAGCGCCGGGCACGTGGGCGGCGAGGTCGGCTGAGGATATGCCGATAGTGTTCTTTTCGCGGGCGGCGTATATCTCCGCCAAAAAGACCTTGTCGGCGCGGGCAAGCTCGCGGGCGAAGTCGTCAAAAAGGGCCTTGGTTCTTGAGTAGGTGTGGGGCTGGAAGGCCAGTACCACACGGCCGTTCGTTATGGAGTGGACCGCGTCAAGGAGGGCGTGGAGCTCGCCGGGGTGGTGGGCGTAGTCGTCATAGACCCGCGCGCCGTTCAGCGTGCCCTTGTACTCAAACCTCCGGCCCGCGCCGCGAAAGGCCGCGAGGCCCTTGGTGACGGCCTCACCGGGGATACCGAGCTCGATGGCGGCCGCGGCGGCGGCGAGGGCGTTTTTCACGTTGTGGAGGCCGGGAATGTTCAGGGTTATGTGGCAGTAGGTCTTCATCTTGTATATAACGTCGAAGTCGCTGACGCCGTTCTCGCTGACGAGATTTTTGGCACGAATGTCGGCGCGGGGAGAGAAGCCGAAGGTCACCACACGCCGCCTTATGCCGTCAATGGCGGACATGGTATTTTCATCGTCCACGTTGGCTATGACGCAGCCGGTGTAGCTGGGCACAAGCTCGGCGAAGGCCCGGAAGGACTTTTTCACGTCCTCTAAGTCCTTGAAGAAGTCAAGATGGTCGGCCTCGATGTCAAGTATGACGGCCACGGTGGGGGAGAAGCTCAGGAAGGAGTTATAGTATTCGCAGGATTCCAAAACTATGGTGTCGCCGCGGCCCACCCGGTAGCCGGAGTGGAGCAGGGCCAGCGTGCCGCCGATCATGACGGTGGGGTCCATGTCCGCCGCCATCAGGATATGGGTGCACATGGAGGTGGTGGTGGTCTTGCCGTGGGTGCCGGAGATGCACAGGGCGTTTTTGTAGTGGCGCATTATGACGCCCCAGGCCTCGGCCCGCTCAAATACGGGTATGCCGTTGTCGCGGGCGTACTCCACCTCAGGGTTGTCGTCGTGGGCCGCCGCCGTGCGTATGACGAAGGCTGCGCCGAGGACGTTCTCGCTCCGGTGGCCGATGGCCACGGGGATACCGGCCCGGCGGAGCTCCAAAACCGTCTCGCTCTCGTTTATATCCGAGCCCGTCACGGGTATGCCCCGGTCGTGGAGGACCTTGGCAAGGGGCGACATGGAGACGCCGCCGATGCCGATAAGGTGGCAGTGCTTTTTTTCGTTTATGAGGTTTTCAAGTTCGGAAATCCTGTCCATAAAAACTCCGAAATATAATCATATTGAAATTTTCAAGCCAAATTATTATAATACTTTCATTGGAATATTACAACTGCTTTTTGCGGTTTTTTATAATTTGATGCTTTGTACGCCGGAAAGTAAGCTTAGGGGGGCGATATATATGCCGGAAATTCCAAAACCGGTTTTGACGGTGCTGGACACGCTGTCGGGGGCCGGGCACAGCGCCTACGCCGTGGGGGGCTTTGTGCGGGATACGCTCATGGGCCGGGAGCCCCACGACTGGGACGTGGCCACGGACGCCAAGGACGGGGAGATAATTAAGCTTTTTGACCGGGCCGTGCCTACCGGGGTGAAATACGGCACGGTCACGGTGCTTATGCCCGGAGGGGCGGTGGAGGTCACCACCTTTCGGCGGGACGGGGAATATAAAAACGGCAGAAGGCCGGAGAGCGTGGAGTTCGTGGGCGACGTGAGGGAGGATCTGGCAAGGCGTGACTTCACGGTGAACGCCATGGCCATGGACAGGCGGGGCAATATCATCGATCCCTTCGGCGGCCGGGAGGACATTGAGAGAAAGGTCCTTCGGACGGTGGGGGACCCGGAGAGGAGATTTTCCGAGGACGCCCTGAGAATGCTGAGGCTCCTGCGCTTTCACGCCCAATTGGGCTTTGAGTGCGACGAAAGGGCCCTTGAGGCGGTGAGAAAGCTATCGCCCCTCGCCCGCCGCCTGTCCGCCGAGAGGGTGAGGGAGGAGGTCAGAAGGACCCTGCTCTCCCCGGACCCGGCGGCGGTAACTCTGATGATAGAATATGGGCTTCTCGCCCGTTTTATGACGGAAAAGGGCAAAAATATCGGGGCGGGGCGGCTCATGGAGGCTCCGGGGGAGCTGAGACTGGCGGCCTTCGCGGTGATGGTCCGAAATGCCGGCGCCGCGCAGAGCGCCGAGGGGCTCTTGCGGGCCCTCCACTGCTCCGCGAAGGAGAGCAGGCTGGCCGGGGAGGCGGAGAAGGTCGGAGAGAGGCTAAGACCTGAGGAGAAGTCGGTGAGGCTGGCGCTGGCGGAGTTTTCGGCGGAGGCGGTCATGGTCGCCGCGGCGGCGGGGGGCTTTTACGGCCTTGCGAGAGAGGAGCTTGAGAGGGGCCGGTTCACGAGGGTGCCCGGCCTTGCCGTCAGCGGAGGGGATATTAAGGCGCTGGGGGTAGAGGGGGAAGAAATAAGCGGACTTCTCCGGGCCCTGTCGGCCTTGGTGACGCTGGGGGAGCTGGAAAACGAGAGGGACGCGCTTTTGGGATATGTTAAAAATCAAATAGTGACGTGAGATAACGGAAAACAGCAAAACCGCCCATGATCGTGGGCGGTTTTGTTATAGCTCCGGTATGTGTCAGATATAGTTGGGGGGTTATTTGTCTTCCTTGGAGAGGAATTTGTAGCAGAGGGCCGCCAAAACGCCGCCGATGAGGGGGGCGAGAATGAAGACCCAGACGTCCTTCAGGTAGTCGCCGCCGGCGAAAAGGGCGGGGCCGAAGCTCCGGGCGGGGTTCACGGAGGTGCCGGTGAAGGAGATGCCCAGAATGTGCACCAGCGTCAGGGTAAGTCCGATGACGATGCCGGACACGGAGGAATTTTCGAGCTTGCTGGTGACGCCGAGAATGGCGAGGACGAAGACGAAGGTCAAAATTATCTCGATGACGAGGCTTGAGAGTATCTCCCCGTTATAGAGGGCGTTGGCCCCAAGGGCAGAATCCTTCCCCACGAAGGTGGATAGGGCGGCGGCGCCAACTATGGCCCCCAAAAACTGCGCCACCACGTAGCCCACGAAGTCACGGACGGTCATTTTGCCGGAGACGAGCATGGCGATGGAGACGGCGGGGTTTATGTGACAGCCGGAGATGTTGCCGATGGAGTAGGCCATGGCCACTATGACAAGGCCGAAGGCGAGAGCCGTCAGCAGGTAGCCCGTACCGGCCACGCCCACCACGGCGGCGGTGCCGCAGGCGAAGAACACCAGTACGAAGGTGCCGATAAACTCGGCGAGGTACTTTTTCATTTTGAACACTTCCTTTTAAATTCATTAAAAGATACGTAAGCGGATATGACAATTATACACTGAGCAGGGAAATTTTACAATAGGGCGGGGGAAATTATCGAAGCTCTCACATCTCCATGAGGCGGGCCACTATCTGGGCGGCCTGGGCGCGGGTGGCGTGGCCGTTGGGGTCCAGCCGCCCGTTCGTCCCCTGAAGAAGTCCCGCGGCGGTGACGCGGGCGCTGGCCTCCAGCGCCCAGAAGGCGATAGAGCCCACGTCGGAGAAGTTAAGGCCGTTCTCGTCTGGCAGGTCCAGCACCCGGTCGAGGAGGACCATTATCTGCTGGCGGGTGATGTAGTTGTCCGGGGAGAAGCGGCCGTTGCCGGTGCCGTCGGCGATGCCGCGGTCCCAAGCCCTGATGATGTAATCTCTGGCCCAGCAGCCGGCTATGTCGTCAAAGGGCCGGGAGGAGCTCTCGCCGGGGTGGGGCACGCTCTCCGGGAGCTTGTCCGTCACCTCAAGGGCGGTGTAGAGCATGGAGATAAATTCGGCCCTTGTCACGTCCTCGTCGGGGCGGTAGAGTATATCCCCGGCGTGGAGCTCCACGCCCTTGGAATTCAGGGTATCCACGGCCTCCTTTGCCCAGTGGCCGGAGACGTCAAGGAAGGAGCCGTTGAGGTCGATGTCGGCAAGGAGGTCGAAGGCGTAGTCGAGGAGCTTTACGTTGTCGGTGGCCCTCGTGTCGCCGGAGGAGGAATTCATGACGACGGATATGAGCCGCCGGCCGTTTCTCACGGCGGTGACGGACTGACAGTAGCCGGCGGCGTTTATGTTGCCGGTCTTGAAGCCGTCCGTCCCCTCGTAGGCGTATTTCTCGCCGGGGAGGAGGTAATTCGTGGTCCTATATTCCTTGCCCTCAAAGGTCACGGAGTTTAGGGAGGTTATGTCCAGCACCTGAGGGTAGTTCTGAATGAAAAGCCTTATGAGCGCGGCTTGGGAGCGGGCGGTTATGTAGTTTAATTTGTGGCCGTGGGTGTTTATGTAGTGGGCGTTGAGGCCGAGACGGGAGGACGTCTCGTTCATGCGCTCAACGAATTTTTCCTCGGAGCCCGATATGTACTCGGCCAGAGCCACGGCGCTGGCGGAGGCGGAGTAGATGAGCATGAGCTTCAAAAGCGTGCCGGCGGGGACCGTGCCGTTATAGGGAAGGGGCACGCACATCTGGTAGTTTACCTTGTCCCGTGAGATCTTGGCCACGTGGTCGCTGATGGGGATCGGGGTGTCCATGGTGAGAGTGCCACGGTCCAGCTCCTCGTAGACGATGTAGGCCGTCATGATCTTCGTCATGGAGGCGGGGACGCGGAGGGTGTCCGGGTCCTTGGCGTAGATCAAAGCGCCGGTGTCGTAGTCCATGACCACGGCGGCGGAGGCGGTGATGCGGGGAGGCTCCAGCGCGGCGGCGGTGGGGGAGGGGATAAGGGGGAGCAGGAAAACTACGGCTAAAAGCGCGCAGAGGGCCTTTGAAAAATGACGTCTCACGGGGAAATCGCTCCTTTTTGGGTGGATTTTGTGATTTTTTGCGGT
This sequence comes from uncultured Oscillospiraceae bacterium, assembly GCA_947629755.1. Classification (GTDB taxonomy): domain Bacteria; phylum Bacillota; class Clostridia; order Oscillospirales; family Oscillospiraceae; genus RUG626. Next base: position 8,318 of record CANREY010000085.1, read on the forward strand.
TTTTTGGCTTTTCAAATATTACATCACAAAGATGGGGTTGTCAAGGTGGAGGGGGGAATGAAATCAGTGCCGGAGGGCTATAATTTTTGAGGATGATGAAATCGTACTTTTCTAAATGAAAAGAGA
>CANREY010000086.1 GCA_947629755.1 uncultured Oscillospiraceae bacterium
GGGGGTGTCCGCGCGGCGGGGACGGGGGACGGGCGGGTCTGGGACCCGCCCCTACGGGGTGAATGGGAGATTTCCTGTAAATTTACGTAGGGGAGGGTTCTAAACCCGCCCGTTTTTCAAATAAGCAGCCCGGAGGGGCGCAACCTTTTGGCGGGGACGGGTGCGAGGATATATTCGGGCTCCTCCCCCTGCCCCCTCCTCAGGGAGGAGGGGCGAGAGGCACGACCCACCCCCTACCCCCTCCCAAGGGAGGGGCTGAATGGGACGGGGTCAGAGTTCGTTGCGGGTTCGGGAGATCTCGTCGTGGAGGTAGCTCAGGGCGTCGGAGAGGCCGCCGACGCGGTCGATGAGGCCGGATTCCACGGCCTCCTGACCGTAGATGACGGTGCCGACATCGGCGGCAAGCTCGCCGGTCTTGAGCATGAGCTCGGTGAATTTCTCCCTTGTGATATTGGAGTTTTCCGTCACAAATCTGACGATGCGCTCCTGTATTTTTCCAAAGTAATTATAGGTCTGGGGCACGCCGATGACCACGCCGGTGAGTCTCACGGGGTGAATGGTCATGGCCGCCGAGGGAGCGATCATGCTCATTTTCGCGGCCACCGCCAGCGGCACGCCGATGGAGTGGCCGCCGCCCAGGACGAGGGACACGGTGGGCTTGGACATGCCGGCGATGAGCTCGGCGATGGCAAGGCCGGCCTCCACGTCCCCGCCCTGGGTGTTGAGCAAAATGAGAAGGCCGTCGATGTCGTCGGACTCCTCTATGGCCGCTAACTGCGGCATGACGTGCTCGTACTTTGTGGTCTTGTTGTCCGCCGGCAGGAGCTGGTGGCCCTCTATCTGGCCCACCACGGTCAGGCAATGTATGGTGTGCCCCTTGGAGCGGACGGTGGAGGAGCCCATGTCCTCTATCTGGTCCTTCTGGTATATCTCCTCAGGCTTTTTCCGGCCCGCGTCCGGCTCATTGGACACCGGGGCCGTCATGTTCTTATCGTCTTTCATAAAAAATTCCCCCTTCGGGTTAGCTTGCCCGGAGGGGGGATTTTTATGCGGTATAAATCAATTTTACTTTGAAGCGTAGACGGCCTTCATGGCCTTGTAGGTCATGTAGCAGTCGTGCTTGGCCACGATCTCGTAGGGGGCGTGCATGGACAGGACCGGCACGCCGGCGTCCACGGTGTCGATGTTCCGGTTGCCCATGTAGAGGGCCACGGTGCCGCCGCCGCCCTCGTCCACCTTGCCGAGCTCCGCGTACTGCCAAGTTACATTTGCGTCAGCGAAGATGCCGCGGAGCTTGCCCATGACCTCGGCGCTGGCGTCGTTGGAGCCGGACTTGCCGCCCCGGCCGGTGAACTTGGCGATGCCCACGCCGTAGTTGAGCTTGGCGGTGTTGCGTATCTCGCTGACCTCAGGCCATGTGGGGTCGAAGGCCATGGCCACGTCGGCGGAGACGCAGAAGGACTTTTCAAAGCAGTGGTCGGGCTCGACGCCCTGCTTTGCGCATATGTCGCCCATGAAGCACTCGAAGGCGCGGCTCTCCATGCCGGTGACGCCCACGGAGCCGATCTCCTCCTTGTCCGCCAAGACGCAGACGGCTGTCTTCTCCGGGGCCTCGGTCTCGTAGAGGGCCTGAAGCTCCGCGAAGGCGCAGACACGGTCGTCGTGGCCGTAGCCGGCGATGAGGGAGCGGTCGAGGCCGGCCTCGCGGACGGGGAAGGCCGGGACGGCCTCTATCTCGGCGGAGAGGAAGTCCTCCTCGGTGATGCCGTACTTGTCGTTGAGGAGCTTCATTACGCCGAGCTTCACACGGTCGGAGCCCGTATCGCCCCGCACGGGGAGGGAGCCTAAGATGATATTGAGCTTCTCGCCTGGTATGGCCTTGGCTAAAGGCTGCTCGGACTGCTTTGCCGCCAAGTGGGGCAGGAGGTCGGAGACGTAGAAAACGGGGTCGGCGGGGTCCGCGCCGATGTTGACACTGACGCTCTCGCCGGTCTTTTTGACCACCACGCCGTGGAGCTCCAAGGGTATGGTCACCCACTGGTACTTGCGGATACCGCCGTAGTAGTGGGTCTTGAAGTAGGCTATCTCGTTTTGCTCGTAGAGGGGGACCTGCTTTAGGTCAAGGCGAGGGGAGTCGATGTGGGCCGCGCAGATATTGGCCCCCTCCGCAAGGCTCTTTTTGCCTATGACGGCAAGCAGGAGCATCTTTCCCCGGACGGACCTATAAATTTTATCTCCCGCCCTGAGGGGGGCGTTACGGTCAAACTCGTGAAAGCCGTAGGCCTTGGCCAGCCTCACGGCCTCGGCGTTTGCCAGCCTCTCTGTCTTGGCCTTCTGAAGAAAGTCCATGTACCTTGCGCAGTAGGTCTCGGACTGGGCGAGGCCCGCCTCGTCAAGAAGGTCGTGGACGTGCTTCTGCTTGTAGAAAAGCTCATCTCTTACATCAGACATTTGTATCCTCCTGAAAAAATTCCCGGCAATATTTGAAAAAATCCTTTTCCTCCGGGAAATTGTTGACTATTTTCTTTTGGCACAGCCGCTCGAAATACTCATCGTTTTGCTGTGCCCGCGCTCTCGCGGCGGCGGCCTCAAATTTAAGGCCGTCCCTTGACATGACCCGCTCTATGCGCTTTTCCATGGGGGCGGTGACGAACACCGTCACGTCGCAAAGGCTGTCCGCGCCGCTCTCAAATAGGCCTATGGCATCGATGGCGGCGAGGGTACAGCCGGACCTCTCGGCCTCACGAAGCCCCTTTTTCACCTCGTCTATGACGTAGGGGTGAGTTACGCTTGATAAGTCCCGAAGGGCCTCCGGGTCCGAAAAGACAATCTTGGCCAGTGCGGCACGGTCGAGCTCATTGTTTTTCACCGCGCCGGGAAAGCGCTCCGAAATGGCCGCCAGCATGGGCTTCGAGGTCCTCAAAAGCTCCTTATATATCCTGTCGCAGTCAAAGACCGCGCCGCCAAGGGACCTTATGGCCTCAAGGCAGGTGGTCTTGCCAGCGCCGGTGGGGCCGGTGATGCCGACGGTCCTCATTCTACCACGCCTCCCAGCAGATTTTCAAGTGCTTCCCGCGATATGGCCCCAAATCTCACAATCCTTGCAATATTCCCGGTGAGGTCCACCACCGTGGAGGGCACGCCTCCGGGGGAGACGCCGTCAATGACGCACTCCACGCGGCCGTTGAATATGTCAAAGGCCTCCCGGCCGGTTCTGGCGGGCTCCCGGCCGCTGAGATTGGCGGAGGTGCCGGTGAGGGGAAGGTCCGTAAGGCGCAGTAGGTCCAGCGCCGTTTCGTGATCCGGCACGCGTATGCCCACGCCCTCTCCCCCGGCGGTGACGCAGTCGGGGACGTTTTTCCTCCGGCGGAGTATTACCGTCAGGGGGCCGGGCCAGAATTTCTCGGCCAAGATATAGGCGCTCTCCGGTATGTTTTCGCAAAAGCGCTCCGCCATCTTGATGCCTGTGACGAAAATGCTGACGGGCTTCGTCTCAGGCCGGCCCTTGGCGGTGAAGATTTTTTGCACGGCCTTCACGCTTAAGGCGTTTGCCGCGAGGCCGTACACCGTCTCCGTGGGCACCGCCGCGAGGCCGCCGTTTTTTATAAGCTCAGCCGCGGCCGCAACGTTTTCCGGTTTAAGAAAAAGGGTATTTATCATTTATACCGCCCCATTATCTCGTCCAGCTTTTCCAAAAACGCCTCCTCGCCGAAGGTGTTTATCTTGAAGAACACGGCCTGGCTCCCGCCGGAGGCTATGGCGCTGACGCGCACGTCCCCGTCGCGCCCGAAAAAGGTGACGCTCAGGCTCACCCGGTTCCCGCCGGTCCAGCTGTACCGCTCGTATACGCGCACGGCGCATCGGACGCCCTCAAGGCGAAAATCGCTGGCGTCCTCGCAGGTGGCGGATATACTGCCCCCGCAGATGCCATCCTCGACCTCACGGACTATCTCGTCAAACCGGGCATTTATCCTGTACTCGCTTTTTGCCATTATTCGCTCTCTCCTTTAAGTCGACGTGAGTCGAACCGTGCCGCTCCACGCGGGCCCTTTTTGGCGCTTTTTTGCTTGTCGTCGTTGCCTTGCGTCAGCAAGGCGGCCTCCTCCGCACGGAAAATCCCTCGAAAATTGCTCCGCGTGGAGTGCGAAGCAGTTTCTGGCGAGCGGATTTGTGTCCGGGCAAGGAAAAGCCCGCAGGGAATACTTTCGTATTGCCAAGGGCTTTGACGCCGCACGGGCGCAAATCCGCCGCCAGAAACCGGCGCGGGTTCGGCTCACGTCGACTTAAGTCTTTCCGCCTGGTCGGCGGTTATGAGGGCGTCGATGAGCTCGTCAAGGGCCCCGTTCATTATCTGGTCTATTTTGTATAGCGTAAGGTTTATTCGGTGGTCCGTGACACGGCCCTGTGGGAAGTTGTAGGTGCGTATGCGTTCGTTTCTCATGCCGGTGCCCACCTGGCTTCGGCGCTCGGCGGCCACGGCGGCGTCCCGCTTTTCACGCTCGGCCTCATATAGGCGGGAGGCCAGTATCTTCATGGCCCGGTCCTTGTTTTTATACTGGCTCCGCTCGTCCTGACACTCCACCACCGTCCCGGTGGGTATGTGGGTTATGCGTATGGCGGACTCGGTCTTGTTGACCTTCTGTCCCCCGGCGCCGGTGGAGCGGAAGGTGTCTATCTGGAGGTCCGCCGGATTTATCTCAAACTCCATCTCCTCAAGCTCCGGCAGGACCGCCACGGTGACGGTGCTGGTGTGTATCCGCCCGCCGGACTCGGTGTCCGGGACACGCTGGACGCGGTGGACGCCGGACTCGAATTTGAGCCGCGAGTAGGCCCCGGCCCCCTCCACGATGAAGCTTATCTCCTTTATGCCACCAAGCTCCGTCTCGTTTATATAGGCTATCTGAGTTTTCCAGCGCCTCGCCTCGGCGTACATGGAGTACATTCTGTATAGGTCCGCGGCAAAGAGGTTGGCCTCCTCTCCCCCCACGCCGCCGCGTATCTCGATTATGACGTTGCGCTCGTCGTTGGGGTCGCGTGGCAGAAGAAGTATTTTAAGCTCCTCCTCGGCCGCGCCAAGCTCCTGCTTCGCGCTCTCAAGCTCCTCACGGGCCATATCCCCAAGCTCTGGGTCGGAGAGGAGCTCCTTGGCCTCGTCGCACCTCGCCCCAAGCTCCCGCCAGCGGCGGTAGCCCTCCACCACGGGCTTGAGCTCCTTGAGCTCCCGCGCGGCCTTGGCGTATGATTCCGGGTCGGAATAGACCTCAGGAAGCTCAAGACTTTCAGATAAGTCGATATACTTTTTTTCTATCTCCGCCAGCTTTTCAAACATAGCTACACCCCGTAAGAATTATCCCACATACTATATCACCTTTTTCCGAAAATGTAAACTTCTTATTTTCTCTCCACATTTTCAGCTTTTCGTGGTACAATGGTTGAGAGGTGATATAGATGGCTAAGATTCTCATTGTGGAGGACGACAGGAGCATCGTCACGAATCTCACTGAATTTTTAAAGGGCGAGGGCTTCGAGGCGGAGGCCGTGGGCTCGGTGAGCGACGCCCTATATAGGGCCGGGGAGGGGTTCGACCTTGCGCTTCTTGACATCGGCCTTCCGGACGGGAACGGGTTTTCGGTGTGTTCGGAGCTTAAGTCACGCTTCGACCTGCCGGTCATATTCCTGACAGCCTCCTCCGACGAGTTCTCGGTGGTCACGGGGCTGGAGCTGGGGGCCGAGGACTATATAGCAAAGCCCTTCCGGCCACGGGAGCTCGTGAGCCGCATACGCTCGGTGCTGAGAAGGACGGGAAAGGCCGGGTCAGTCATAGAGCTTGAGGGACTGAGGGTGGACACGGAGAAGGCGCTGGTGACGAAGGGCGGGCGGGAGATACCGCTGTCGGCGCTGGAATATAAGCTCTTGCTTGTGTTTTTGAATAACCGCGGGCTGGTGCTCAGCCGCGCAAAGCTTTTGGAGGAGATATGGGACGCGGCGGGGGATTTTGTCAACGACAACACCCTCACCGTCTATATTAAGCGCCTGCGGGACAAGATAGAGGACGACCCGGCGGAGCCGAGAATAATCCTCACCGTCCGGGGGTTGGGGTACAAGGTGGGGCCGTGATGAAGCTTATGAGAAACTCCGGCTTTCGCCGGGACACGCTGATTTTTCTCGTTCTCTGGTCCGCGGCGGCCATAGGGTGCTTTTGCGTCTCTAGTGCCGCGGGGGCGGCCTCGCTGGTTACGGGGGCGGTACTGCTTATATGGCACGTTATCGCGTCCTGTCGGCGGTATAATCAGATGGGGAGGCTGGCCGGTGAGCTGGACAGGATACTTCACGGGTACGAGAGCTACGATCTGGACAGGTTTTCCGAGGGGGAACTGTCCATTTTGCAGTCGGAGCTTTCAAAGCTCATCGTGGCCCTTCGCAGTCAGTCGGACGCGCTGAAAAGCGACAAGCACCATCTGGCGGATTCACTGGCGGACATATCCCACCAGTTGAAGACGCCGCTGACGAGTATAAATCTGGCCCTCTCCATGCTGGCCTCCCCGGACACGGACGGCGATCGGCGGGAGGAGCTCACGCGGGATATATCGAGGTCCTTGAGCCGTCTTGAGTGGCTGGTCACGGCACTTTTGAAAATTTCCCGGCTGGACGCGGGTATGGCGGAGCTGACGCCCCGGTGCGTGGCGGTCTCCGAGCTCGTCTCCGCCGCCGCCTCGCCCCTGGCCATAGCGCTGGAGGTCCGGGGCGTGGAGCTCAAAACGCGGCTTAGTGACGGCGACGCCGTCACCGTGGACCCGGCCTGGTGCGCCGAGGCGCTGGGGAATATCCTGAAAAACTGCATGGAGCACACCCCCGCCGGGGGGACCATAACCGTCACGGGCCGGGGCACGCCTATATTCGTGGAGCTCGTCATCGAGGACACGGGGCCCGGCTTTGACGAGAAGGAGCTGCCGTACATCTTCGAGCGGTTTTACCGGGGCAAAAACTCCGACGCCCAGTCAGCGGGCATCGGCCTTGCCCTGGCAAGGTCAATAATCCAGTCCTCCGGCGGCACGGTGAAGGCCGAGAACGCCCCCGGCGGCGGGGCGAGGTTCATTATTCGCTTTTACAATGGAGCGGTGTAAGGCTTGCCGCTCCGTAAATTTCCCCGATTATTACTAAACTGTAATGAAAAAGTCACCGGGAAGTCACCTTGACTTATTAAAATGTCCCCATAACATTAAGGCGACGGGAGTTGAACCCGCGCCGCTCCACGCGGGCCCTTTTCGGCGCTTTTCCGTTTGTCGTCGTTGCCTTGCGGTCGTCGTCGCTGATGCCGCTTTACCTCGCCCTCCCTCTGGTCGGGCTCAGGCGCTGGCATCGCTCCTCCTCTCCCCACGCAATCACGATTGCGCGGGGACCCCGGAGGCGGCCTCCTCCGCACGGAAAATTGCTCGAAAATTGCACCGCGTGGAGTGCGAAGCAGTTTCTGGCGAGCGGATTTGTGTCCGGGCAAGGAAAAGCCCGCAGGGAATACTTCCGTATTGCCAAGGGCTTTGACGATGACCGGGCGCAAATCCGTCGTCAGAAACCGGCGCGGGTTCGACTCCCGTCGCCTTAAAAAGGAGTTTTGCCATATGGAAATTTTACGGGTGGAGAACCTGACAAAGACCTACGGCTCCGGGGACAATCTGGTGAAGGCCCTGGACGGGGTGTCCTTTTCGGTGGAGAAGGGGCAGTTTCTGGCCATAATCGGCCCCTCCGGGTCGGGAAAATCAACGCTTTTGCACATTCTGGGCGGCGTGGACTTTCCAACCTCCGGCAAGGTCTACATGGACGGACAGGACGTCTACCAGAAAAGCGAGGAGCAGCTGGCCGTCTTTCGCCGCCGGGAGGTGGGGCTCATATACCAGTTTTATAACCTCATTCCGGTGCTGAACGTGCGGGAGAACATCACCCTGCCCGTGCTCATGGACGGGAGGAGAGTGAACGAGGAGCGGCTTTCGGAGCTTTTGGAGATACTGGGCCTCACGGGCCGGGAAAAGCACCTGCCAAATCAGCTCTCCGGCGGCCAACAGCAGAGAGTCAGTATAGGCCGTGCCCTCATGAACGCCCCGGCGGTGGTGCTGGCGGACGAGCCCACGGGAAATCTGGATTCTAAAAATTCTCAGGACATCGTGGACCTTCTGAAGCTGTCCAACAAAAAATATGACCAGACACTTATCGTCATAACCCACGACGAGAACATAGCCCTTCAGGCCGACAGGGTCATAGCCATAGAGGACGGGCGCATAGTGCGGGACGAGGAGCTGAGAAGATGAGTATATTTTCAAAGGTCACCCTCAAAACGCTGAAAAAGAATAAGACCCGCACCATAGTGTGACCCGCACCCCGTCAAGAGGACAGAGAAAAGATTAAAATAAAGTTTACAGATCAGACAGCGCCTACGGGTGCCGT
>CANREY010000087.1 GCA_947629755.1 uncultured Oscillospiraceae bacterium
CCCTGCTTATAAAAGCTTATTGTCTCGCCCTCAGGAAGGTCGTTTATGAGCTCCACCTTAAAGGGCTCGTCGGCCATGAGCTTCAACGCCTCGTCCCTCGGAAGCTCGAAGCGCTCGATTTTGAGCTTCTCCTTGCAGATCTTGCGCATCTCCGCCTCGATTTGCTCCAGATGCTCCGGCGTAAAGGCGAAGGGCGCGTAGAGGTCATAATACCAGCCCTCGTCGATGGCGGGGCCGATGGCCAGCTTCACCTCCGGCCAGAGCCGCTTGACGGCTTGGGCCATGATGTGTGAGCAGGAGTGCCAGTAGGTGTGGCGGTACTCCGGGTTTTCAAAGGTGTACAGATTTTCTTCGGACATAAAAAACGCTCCTTTTCGTTACGGGGCAAATAAAAATTCACCCCTGAATTTATCAGGGGTGAAGTAAAACTCCACGGTCCCACCCTGCTTACGGATAACTCCGTCGCTTTGTGTACGCTGTAACGGGCTTGCCCGTTCCGGTCCTCCCGGACAGCTCAGGAGCGGTATCCGCGTCTCTCCCCCAGGGCCCTCGCACCAATTGCGCCCCTCTCTGCGGGTTCCAGCACGCCTCATTCTCCGTCATCGCCTGTTTATATGGGAGTTTAGCACCGAATATTACGGTTGTCAAGAAGATATTTTTGCTTTTTCATTGCTTGGAAATTAAACCAAACCGATTGAAAAAGGCGACGGAATAATTTATAATAACGAATATATTATTCATTTCATTGATTTTCCGGAGGAGCGGCAATGGAGGAGCGGATTTTCAGGATGGGAGAGCTGTTCTGCGGGCCGGGCGGTCTGGCCTGCGGTGCGCTCAAGGCCCGAAGCAACGATAGCGCATACCGTGTGGAGCACATCTGGGCCAACGATTACGACCCGGACACCTGCAAGACCTACACAAACAATATCTGCCCGGACCGCCCCGATTCTGTCATATGTCGGGACGTGCGGGACATCGATATAAACGCCCTTGAAAATATTGACGCCTTCTGCTATGGCTTTCCGTGCAACAGCTTTTCAAGCGTCGGCGAGCACCAGGGCTTCGCCAACAAGAAATTCGGGGAGCTTTACTGGTACGGTATTGAGGTCCTTCGCGCCTTTCACCCCGATTGGTTCATCGCCGAAAACGTCTCCGGCATCCGCTCCGCGGGCTCCGGCGATTTCAAAACGATCCTCCGTGATATGCGGGACTCCGGTTACAGGCTCGTGGTGCATCTATACAGGTCCGAGGAGTACGGCGTGCCCCAGACGCGACACAGGGTCATAATCGTCGGTATAAAAAATGGCCTTGACGCGCGTTTTCGCGTACCGAGCCCCGCCGGATATTCAAAGCGCGACATATCCTCACGAAATGCTCTGTCGGGGATACCCTCCGATGCCCCCAACAACGAGATACGGCATCTTTCAAAAAAGGTCATAAGGAGACTTTCGTATATACTCCCCGGTGAAAATGTGTGGCAGGCGGAGGAGCGGCTTGGCGACGCGTTCCCTGAGGAGCTGAAGATCAACACAAAAACGAAAATAAGCCAGATATACAGAAAGCTTGACCCGGACAAGCCGGCTTACACCGTCACCGCCTCCGGTGGCGGCGGCACGTATATGTATCACTGGACCGACCGGGAGCTTACAAATCGGGAGCGGGCAAGATTGCAGACCTTCCCGGACAGCTACAAATTTTTCGGTGATTATGCCAGCGTAAGAAAACAGATTGGCATGGCCGTGCCCTGCGATCTTGCCCAGATCGTTGTGACGGCCATCCTTAACAGCTTCGCCGGGATAGATTACCCGTGGATAAAAGCCAACATGGAGGATGACAATGATGGCTGATACGCGAAACGCTCTCCTTGGAGAGCAGGTGCTTTTGACCTCCTCATTTGACGAGGACGTACTCTACGCTCCGGCCCGGACCGGGGCCGTGAGCCCCTGCAATTCGCTTAAGATAGTCACGGCCTTCACTGACTGCGACAGGATCTCTACCCATATGATAGCGCTCTCCGACGGTATGCGTACCGGAAAATTTGTAAAGGGCCTGTCGGTGGAGATCGTTCTCGGTATGACAAAAGCCGGCCTGTCCCAGAAAAAGCACGAGGATATATGCCGTCTCCTGAGATTCTTAAACGGCACGAAGGGTATGCCCGGCATCTCCTGCCGTTACATAGTGCAAGGGCCGGAGGTGCACTCCAAGCTTTACATATGGTCGCACAAGAGCACGGGCTCGGATGAGCTTCCGGCCATCGCCTATTGCGGATCGCTGAACTACACCATGAACGCCTACTATAAGCGCAGGGAGTCCGTCGCGTCCTGTGACGCCCTGAGCGCCTATAATTATTATGAGGAATTGCTTGCGGATACGGTCGACTGCTTCAACCCTGACGTTCCTGAGAAGCTTAAAAATGTTATTAATAACTCCCCGGACGCCGCGGGTGAGCCCGACGATTCAGAAAAGGACTATATGATCTATGATAGGCAGACCCCGATCGACACGCTGAAGGTATCCCTTCTTAAGGCCGACGGTAGCGATACCGGCTACGGCTCCGGTATAAACTGGGGGATTCGCCCCAACGGCACAAAGCGTGACCGGAATCAGGCGTATATACCGTATAACAGCCAGGACAGGAAGGCAGGCTTCTTCCCGGACAGGCTGGCTCCAAGCGACGAAAACTGTCCCATGTTCAAGGTCATCACCAGGGATTTCGGCTCATTCCATATGCGCATGGCCCAGCAGGGCAACAAGGCCATACACAGTGTGGAGAGCAACGCTATATTGGGTGAGTGGATACGCAAGCGCATCGGCGCGCCCTCCGGCGGGTATGTGACGAAGCAAATGCTGGAGCTCTACGGAAGGACCTATGTCACCTTCAGGAAATACGCCGACGGCACTTATCTTTTGGACTTTTAAAGCGGAGGGCGGCCATGCCAAACATATGCAGTCTCTTTTCCGGTATAGGCGGCATTGACCTCGGTTTTATGCGGGCCGGCTTTCAGGTCGTTTGGGCCAATGAGATGGACGAGGCCGCCTGCAGGACCTATCGGAGAAATTTTGGCGATTCCCGCCTCCTTAAGGCCGATATACGCACCGTACCCGTGGAAAGCATACCGGATTTTGACGTTCTTGCGGCAGGCTTCCCATGCCAGCCCTTCTCTATCGCGGGTAAACAGCGGGGCTTTAACGACAGGCGCGGGAACTTGTTTTTCGAGATAACCAGGATAATTGACGCAAGGCGTCCCAAGGCGGTCTTTCTTGAAAACGTCCCCAACCTAATGGAGCACGACAACGGGCGCACATTTCTCGTTATATACAACTCACTTGCCCAGTTTGGCTATATCATATATTACAAGGTCATGGCCGCGAACGAGTACGGCAACCTTCCCCATATAAGAAAACGCATATACATAACGGCGGTAAGGGAGGACATCGCGAAGCGCTACTACCACCCGGAGCCTGTAAAGCTTACGCTTCTCTCTACCGATATTATCGACCGGAGCACAAGGAAAAAGGATATATATTATTATAACGGCAGTGACCTTTTTCCGTATTTTGCGGCCCGTATGCCGGACAGGCTGGCGATTTACAGGCCCATTGACGGCGGCGTCAGGCTTACGAAAAATCGCATGTGTCCAACTCTCACAGCCAATATGGGTACATATCCCGACCGTGTCCCCATAGTCTGGGACGATTTTGGTGTCAGGAAGCTCACACTGCGCGAGTGCCTTGATTTCCAGGGGTTCCCCGGCGATTTCCGCTTCCCCGCCACCGTAACGGTCAATGATGCCTATAAGCAGATTGGAAATTCCGTATGCGTACCGGTTATAGAGAGGATCGCCAGAAATCTTATCCAAATCATATGATAAAGAGACGCAAAAAGGCGGCGCGGAATATCCGCACCGCTTTTAATGTTGAGTTTGGCCGCTTCCTGCAACTTATTTTTCCGTAAACTCCCCTTCGGCCGGTGGGAGGGGCTTGTTGGTCAGGTCCGCGATTATCATGCGGCGGGTGATTATGCCGCAAAGACACCCCCGGTCGTCCACCACGGGGACGAAGTTTTGGCGGATAGCGGCGTCGATTATCTCGTCCTCGCTGGCCGTTATGGGCACCGGCGGGCAAAAATCCCGGCGCATGATGTCCCCCACGGTGGCCGTCTCGTGCTCTTTGGGGTCCCAGTGGCCTTGGGTGACGATGTACCTGAGAAAATCCCGGTCGTTGACGCACCCCAAAAACTTCCCCGCGCTGTCCAGCACAGGTATGGCCGTGTAGCCGTGGCGGCGCATTATATCCACCGCCTTGCGTATGGACATCGACGACTCAAGGCATACCGTCAGAGCCTTCGGAACCATTAGCCTTGCTATGTTCATTATGGTCTCCCTCCATTTATTCACTATTTTAATTAAAACACAAATTTGTTAAAATGGCGTTAAAATTTGTCTTAATTTACAATTTGTTTAAAAGCTTGATTTACCGGCCTTATTATATTACAATAGCTGACGAAATAGCTGACGAAAAGAGGTACCTTTTATGGAATACAGGGCCGGGACCTGCGACGTGGCCGTCATCGGCGCGGGCCACGCCGGGATAGAGGCGGCGCTGGCCGCGGCGAGAATGGGCATGGAGACCGTGTGCTTTGCCATAAATCTCGACAGCGTAGGCAACATGCCCTGCAACCCGGCCATCGGCGGCACGGCCAAGGGGCATCTTGTGCGGGAGCTGAGCTGTCTGGGCGGCGAGATGCCCGCGGCGGCGGACAGGGCCTGCATACAGTACAGAATGCTGAACCTCGGCAAGGGCCCCGCCGTCTGGTCCCTCCGCGCTCAGGCCGACAGGCGGGAGTACCAGCGGATAATGAAGGGCACGCTTGAAAGGCAGGAAAATCTCCGCCTCATACAGGCGGAGATAACGGATATACGCCTTGAGGACGGCAAGGTCTCCGCCGTGGTCACAGCCTCCGGGGCTGTCTGGAGCTGCCGCGCGGCCATCGTGTGCACCGGCACATATCTCTCCGGCCGGACCGTCGTGGGCGATGTGACGCGGGAGAGCGGCCCCGACGGTATGCACGCCGCCCTCCCCCTGACCGACTGCCTGCGCGCGCTGGGCCTCAGCCTCCGGCGCTTCAAGACGGGCACTCCACCGAGGGTCAACGCCCGGAGCGTGGATTTTTCAAAAATGGAGCTCCAGCCGGGGGACGCGCAGCCGGAGCCCTTCACCTTTGATATGGACAGCGTCCCCGAAAACCGGGCCGTGTGCTGGCTCACATGGACTAACGAGCGGACCCACGAGATCATACGGGCAAATCTCCACCGCTCGCCCCTTTTCAACGGCGTCATTGACGGCGTGGGGCCCAGATACTGCCCCTCCATTGAGACGAAGATCGTCACCTTCCCCGACAAAAAGCGCCACCAGCTTTTTGTGGAGCCCATGGGTCTGGGGACCGAGGAGCTATATTTGCAGGGCCTGAGCTCCTCCCTCCCTGAGGACGTGCAGGCGGATATGGTCCACTCCATACCGGGACTTGAAAACGCCGTCATACAGCGCTACGCCTACGCCATCGAGTATGAGTGCGTGGACCCCACCGAGCTTCGGGTCACGCTGGAGGCAAAAAAAGTCCCCGGCCTCTACGGCGCGGGGCAGTTCAACGGGAGCTCCGGCTATGAGGAGGCGGCGGTGCAGGGCTTTGTGGCCGGCGTCAACGCCGCCCTGAAGCTTCAGGGCCGGGAGCCCATGATACTTGACCGGGCCGGGAGCTACATCGGCACGCTCATCGACGACCTTGTGACACGCGGCACCAACGAGCCATACCGTATGATGACCTCCCGGTCAGAGTACCGGCTCTATCTTCGGCAGGACAACGCGGACATAAGGCTCTGCCACGTGGGGCACGGCTTGGGGCTCATATCCGACGAGCGGTACGCGCGGGTCTTGGAAAAATACGAGCTTGTAAAAAAGGAGATCACCCGCCTTGAGAACACCTTCGCCCCGCCCACGGACGAGCTCAACGAGTTCCTCGCCTCCCGAAAACAGCCGCCGGTTACCACGGGGGTGAGCCTCGCGAATCTCATTCGCCGCCCACAGCTGGACTACATGTCCGTCGCCCCCTTCGACCCCGGACGCCCGGACCTTCCGAGGGCTGTAACAAAGGAGGCGGAGATCGAGCTTAAATACGCCGGCTACATCGAAAAGCAGGAGCGGCAGATAAAGGAGTTTCGCCGTCTTGAGGCGAAAAAGCTCCCGGAGGACATAGACTACAACTCCATACAGGGCCTACGCCTTGAGGCAAGGCAGAAGCTCTCCGCCATTCGCCCGGAAAATTTAGGTCAGGCCAGCCGCGTCTCCGGCGTCTCCCCCGCCGACGCCGCCGCCCTGATGATATACCTTGAGCGCTGACCCACTCCCCCCGCCCAAAGGGCGGGGCAACCCCTCATTTAATATTTTTTCTGACGACATGCGCGTCAGAAAAAATCCCTCTTGTTTTGCGGAGTGTGCCGCCTACGGCGGCGCGCGGAGCAAAACGGCAGAAAAAATTCGCGAATAGGTCCGCAGACCTTTTCGCGAATTTTTTCGCACGTTCCCCTTTGTCGGAAAAGGCCGCAGGCCTTTTTCGACAGGAAGTTTAGTCGGTCACGTAAGGCAGGAGGGCGATCTGGCGGGCCTGCTTGATGGCCGTGGTGAGCTGGCGCTGATGCATGGCGCAGGTACCGGTGGCGCGGCGGGGAAGTATCTTGCTGCGCTCAGAGAGGTACCGGCGGAGCTTGGCGGTGTCCTTGTAGTCGATATACTGGCACTTGTCCACGCAGAACTGGCAGACCTTGCGGCGCTTGCGAGCCTGAGCGGGACGAGCGGGACGGGCTTCTTTCTCGTTTGTCATTGTCTTGACCTCCTTTTCTAAGGTTTATAAGGAAATGTGGTTTTAATGTCAGAAGGGCAGATCGCCGTCGTCGTCGGTGAGATCGGCAAAATCGGAGCCTGAGGAGCCGTAGCCCCCCTGACCGCCGTAGCTTCCGCCCTGGTTGTAGGAGCTTCCTCCGCCGTAGCCGCCCTGATTGTAGCCGCCGTTTCCGCCGTAGCTTCCGGTGGGGGCGGGCTCGGAGTAAGAGCGGTTGTAGCCGCCCTGCTGGCCGTCGCCGTCGCGCTTGGAGTCGCCGAAATAGACGTTATCGGCCACCACCTCGGCACTGCGGCGCTTGTTGCCGTCCTTGTCCTGCCAATCGCGTATCTGAAGGCGTCCGGACACAACGGCCATGCGGCCCTTGGAGAAATACTTGCTTACAAATTCGGCTGTTCCGCGCCAGGCCACGATGTCGATGAAATCGGTCTGGCGGTCGCCGTCGCCGCTTCTGAAATCCCTGTCGACCGCCAGAGAGAAGCTGGCCACGGGGGTCCCTGACTGAGTGCGCCTGAGCTCCGGGTCACGGGTCAGCCGCCCCATAAGGACGATGTGATTGAGCATTTCCGTTCCTCCTTACTCCGGCTGAACGGTGATGAGCGCGCGCATGACGCCCTCGGTGATGCCGAGCACGCGGTAGAGCTCCGCGGGGAACTCCGGGGCGGACTGGAACTTCACCAGCACGTAGTAGCCCTCAGGCTTGTCGTTGATGAGGTAGGCAAGCTTCCTCTTGCCCCACTCCTCGACTTCGCCAAGGGTGCCGCTCTGCTCGATGAGGGTCTTGAACTTCTCCACGATGGCGGCGGTGTCCTCCTCGCTGAGGTCCGGGTCAATGATGTACAGAAGCTCGTACTTTTCCGCTGTTTTTGCCATGATTTTGCACCTCCTTTTGGACTTATGGCCTCCGGGCAATCGGAGGCAAGGTTAGAGCTACCCCCTTAAGGGGGCAAGCCTTTAAATTATACATGATTTTCCGCCGTTGTCAAGGGCAAATTCCCGTAATTTAATAATTATTCGTCCAA
>CANREY010000088.1 GCA_947629755.1 uncultured Oscillospiraceae bacterium
ATCATGGGCTGGGCCGACAAGTACCGCAAGCTCAAGGTCCGCACCAACGCCGACACCCCCGCCGACGCCAAAAAGGCCCGCGAGCTGGGCGCCGAGGGCATCGGCCTTTGCCGCACCGAGCACATGTTCTTCGGCGACGGCCGCATCGACGCCTTCCGTGAGATGATATGCTCCGAGACTGTCGAGGAGCGCGAGGCCGCCCTTGCGAAGATACTTCCCATGCAGCAGGCCGACTTCGAGGGCCTCTACGAGGCTCTTGAGGGCACTCCCGTCTGCATTCGCTTCCTGGATCCTCCTCTCCACGAGTTCGTGCCCACCGAGGAGGCCGACATCGAGATTTTGGCCAAGGCTCAGGGCAAGAGCGTTGAGACCATCAAGGCCCTCATCGCCTCCCTCCACGAGTTCAACCCCATGATGGGTCACCGCGGTTGCCGTCTGGCCGTCACCTATCCTGAGATCGCCGTCATGCAGACCCGCGCGGTCATTCGCGCCGCCATCAACGTCCAGAAGAAGCACCCCGACTGGAACGTTGAGCCTGAGATCATGATCCCGCTGGTTGGCGAGGTCAAGGAGCTCAAGTACGTCAAGGACTTCGTTGTCAAGACCGCCGACGAGGAGATCGCCAACGCCGGTGTCGACCTTAAGTATCAGGTGGGCACCATGATCGAGATCCCCCGCGCCGCCCTCACCGCCGACGACATAGCGAAGGAGGCCGACTTCTTCTGCTTCGGCACCAACGACCTCACTCAGATGACCTACGGCTTCAGCCGTGACGACGCCGGAAAGTTCCTGAACGCCTACTATGACGCCAAGATCTTCGAGAGCGACCCGTTTGCAAAGCTGGACCAGGTGGGCGTGGGCAAGCTTATGAAGATGGCCATCGAGCTCGGCCGTCCCGTGAATCCCAAGCTCCACGTGGGCATCTGCGGCGAGCACGGCGGCGACCCCTCCAGCGTGGAGTTCTGCCACCAGATCGGCCTCGACTACGTCAGCTGCTCCCCCTTCCGCGTCCCCATCGCCCGCCTCGCCGCCGCCCAGGCCGCCATCAAGGGCTGATAAGATAGAACGGATATATCGTACAATTAAAATCCCTCATAACGAAAAAGTGCCCTCCAAAGGGCACTTTTTCTTATATGCAAATCCCCACGCACCCACGTCCCGCCCGCAGGCGCGGGCTTTTCTAAAAAGTGGGTAAGACCGTACTCCGGGTATTGCCATGGCGGGTAAAACGTGGTATCATTTACAAAAAACGAGGGAGGTATCGGCGTGGAGGACTACCTTAAAACGATTGATGAGGTCATAGCGCGGGGGAGATTTAAGGATACGTGGGAGTCGCTGGCGCAGTATCGGGTGCCGGAGTGGTACGAGAGGGCGAAGCTGGGGATATTTATACACTGGGGCGTCTACTCCGTGCCGGCCTTCGGGAGCGAGTGGTACTCGCGGAACATGTACATACAGGGTTCGAAGGAATTTGAGCACCATGTTAAGATCTGGGGACCGCAGAATAAGTTCGGGTATAAGGACTTCATACCGCTTTTCCGGGCGGAGAGGTTTGACCCGGCGGAGTGGGCGGAGTTATTTAAGAAGGCCGGGGCGGGCTACGTGGTCCCCGTGGCGGAGCACCACGACGGGTTCCAGATGTACAAAAGCGACATATCCCACTGGAACGCCTGGGAGATGGGGCCCAAGCGGGACGTGCTGGGGGAGCTGTACCCGGAGCTTGAAAAGCGGGGGATAATGCCCTGTGCCTCCAGCCACCGGGTGGAGCACTGGTTCTTCATGGGCCACGGGAAGGAGTTTGACTCGGACATAAAGGAGCCCCTGAGGCGCGGGGACTTCTACTGGCCCTCCATGCCGGAGCGGGACCACTTCGACAGGTTCTCAGAGCCAGCGCCCACGGAGGAATTTTTGGAGGACTGGCTGTGCCGGTGCTGTGAGCTGGTGGACAGGTATAAGCCGGGACTTATTTACTTCGACTGGTGGATAATGCACGCCTCCGTAAAGCCCTACCTTCGGAAATTCGCCGCCTACTACTACAACCGGGCCGATGAGTGGGGCCGGGGAGTGGTGATAAACTATAAGCAGGACGGCTTCGTGTTCGGCACGGCGGTGCCCGATGTGGAGCGGGGGCAGTTCGCCTCGGCCAAGCCATATATCTGGCAGTCCGACACGGCGGTGGCCAAAAACTCCTGGGGCTACACCGAGGGCAACGAATACAAGACCCCGGCCCAGATAGTACGGGACCTGTGCGACATCGTCAGCAAGAACGGGCGGCTGTTACTCAACATCGGCCCCAAGGCCGACGGGACCATACCGGAGGCGGACCGGGACATACTTCTTGCCATCGGGAAGTGGATTGACGTAAACGGCGAGGCCATAAACGGCGCCCGGACTTGGCGCGTGTCAGGCGAGGGGCCCACCGGGATAACCGAGGGACAGTTCAACGACTCCGAGGACAAGGGCTACACCGTCCGGGACATACGCTTCACCGCCAACAACGGCGCTCTCTACGCCATATGCCTCAACGCAAAGGGGCAGGACACGGTGAGGATACTCACTCTCGGCACGAAGGACTCCTCCCAAGTGCCGGATTTTCACAGCATAGTGCGCAAAGTGGAGGCGCTGGGGCTTGAAAAGGACGTAAAATGGGAGCAGGACGGGGAGGCCCTGACAGTACGACTTCAAAAGCCGGTGGAGACGGACATGCCGGTGGTATTCAAGCTGACCGTGGACTGATACTGAGCTTTCGCAATAAGACTGCTGCTTTTTATTGTAGAAAAGTATGAAAGGACTTGGATAAAATGGCCGCTGTCACAAATATGACAGACATCTTTGACTATCTCGACTGGCGGGGGGATCTGAGCTTCGAGGCCGATAAGCTCAACGAGGCGGACGGGGCGGTGCTGGCGCGGTTTTCCTACGTGCCCTTCGAGTACCTGCCGGACCCGCCGAGAGACGGTTTTCGGACCATCGAGGAGCTGGCCCGTGAGGCATTGGGGAACCCGGCCTTTGACGGGAAGTGGAAATTCCGGGACGAGGAGCTCATGGCCGCGTTGGCCCCCAGCGTGAGATACGGAAAGCTTGAGGCGGGACTATTCGAGGAGCGGTTCGACGAGAAGATAGAGACGCAGTTTTCCGCAATAACGGTGAAGCTGTCCGAGGGCCTCTACTTCGTGGTCTTCCGCGGTACGGACAACACTGTCGTGGGGTGGAAGGAGGACCTCAACATGTCCTACCTCTGTCCGATACCCGGCCAGCTCTTGGCGGTGGAATACCTTCGCCGGGTGGCGGAGAGGCTGGACGGGCGGCTCATTCTGGGCGGCCACTCCAAGGGCGGCAACCTGGCGGTGTTCGCCGGGGCCTTCTGCGGGGAGGAAATACAGGGGCGAATCGACGCCGTATATAACTACGACGGACCCGGATTTTTCGAGGACATTCTGAAAAGCCCAGGCTATCAGGCCATTTGCCCTAAGATCCATACATTTATCCCCCAGTCCTCCGTGGTGGGTATGCTCCTTGACCACGGGGAGAGCTCCGCCGTTGTGCACAGCGGGGAGTCGGGACTTCACCAGCACGACCTCTATTCGTGGGAGATACGGGGACCGAGGTTTGTCCACCTCGGTACCATCACCGGCGGGAGCAGATTTGTGGATATGGCGCTGAAGGGGTGGATAGCCGAGATGACGCCGGAGCAGTTCGAGCAGGTCGCCGGGGCGGTCTACACCGTTATGGAGGAGACCAACGCCCACACGCTCCACGAGATGCGCGAAAACTGGATGGACACCGCCGTCAGCATGATAAGATCCGTGGGCAACATGGACGAGAACACCAGGCGCGTGGCCATCGAGTCCATAAAAATGCTGGCCCGCAACGCCACCCACGGCACACGACCGGAACGCCGCAATCGACGGGGGCAGTGAAGATAAGATGGAAGGGCTGAGGTGTTGCCGACAAGGAAAAAGGGGCTGTGAAAAGCCGAGCAGTTATCTGCTCTTTTCACAGTCATTTTTTGGAATAAGTGGTTAAAAATCCTATTTTTCAAAAAGCCTTGCGGCGCAAGGGTTTTAACCATTTCCTTCATTGGATTCCAACATTGTTAAAAGCTCCACCGGGACATACACGGTGGATATTGTAGTGATTTCCCTCAATATACTCTTGACACCATATATGACACCATGCTATACTGATATAGGAGAGGAAGTGAAGTGATGAGCCAATTGGATAAGCTGATTGAGGATATACTAAGGCTTGATCCCGGTGTGCGGTTTGATGAGCTCTACAAGGTCCTCGTCAAGCTCGGTTACACCCCCGGCGCGCCGCGGAGCGGCAGTAGTCACTACACCTTCCGCAAGCCCGGTTGTATGCCAGTCACGATACCAAAGAAATCGCCAGTCAATAAAGCCTATATCGCCATCGTCGCCGATGTGCTCAGAGCGGATATGGAGGAGGATTCTCAATGAAAGATATTGAATATTACATGTCCCTGCCCTACCGGGTGGAGGTCGTGGAGGACAAGGAGGAGGGCGGATGGGCGTTCCACTGCCCGGAACTCCCCGGCTGCGCCACCTGCGCCGACAGCGTGGAGGAGGGCTTTCAGCTATTAGAGGACGCCAAGCGCTCGTGGTTTGAGGCCTGCATCGATGATGGGCGGGAGATCCCGGAGCCAATCGACCTTGAAGCGTACAGCGGTCAGTTTAAGCTCCGTATCCCCAAGTCCCTGCACCGCCTTCTGGCCCAGCGCTCCAGCGAGGAGGGCGTGTCCATGAATCAATACTGCGTCTATCTACTGAGCCGTGGAGTATGAGGAACAACCGTCGCTTTAAGCGACGACGATGGAGTAAATGGTTGAAAGCCCTATTTCCACTTGCCTGAAATCACCGGAAAGGAAAGAGTTGTGGAGGAAACCCATCAGGGGTTTCCTTCACGTTCAATAAACCCCCGCCGCAAAGCGGCGGGGCGGCCTTTGCCTACGGCAAAGGCCGTAAGCACCACGAAAAAGGAACCGCCAAAGCGGTTCCTTTTTCGTGGTGCCGGTGGCCGGACTCGAACCGGCACGCCTTGCGGCACTTGATTTTGAGTCAAGCACGTCTACCAATTCCATCACACCGGCGGGTGCGGGTATTATTATATATCATTTTATTTATAAATGCAAGCATTTTATGTGGGCAGGATTATTTGATCTATGCTGTCCGGGGGAGGGGTGAGGGAGAGGGCGGAGATGTGGAAGGTGTCGACGGTGAAGGTCAGCGCACGGGCATTGGGCAGGGGGGTGAGGATCTTGCCGCCAAGACGGCGGAAGGTGAGCTCGTTGAAGGGCTTATCCGTGTGGCCCAGGAGCTTATAACAGCTCTCCTTTAGGGTCCACAGCTCGATAAAATCGAAGTCGGAGAGCTCACCGGGAGCGCAGACGCGGCTCATGACGCGCTGGGAGACTTCACGGGGGCGCTCCACGTCACAGCCGCAGGGGGCGCTGTCCAGCATGGCGAGGACCATTCCGCGGGTGTGGCTCAGGGAGAAATGTATGTCGGGGCGGGTCGGGAAAAAGGGCTTGCCGTACTTATCCTTGGCTACCTTGGGGCAGGGGACGGCGTAGACGCGCTCCACGGCCAGGGCCAGAAGGCGGTAGACGTCGGGATCTTTTTCACTTTTCGCGTAAAAAAGGCGCATTATATTTATCCTCCGGGAGGTCTTTACGAAATTATAGCACATTCGCGGCAAAAGAAAAAGAAAAAGACTACCAAAAAAGCGATAACTGTGTTATAATTAAAATGTATCGTTATGTCACGCCGAAAGGAGGCGCCACGAATGAAAAAATTGATATGCGCGGCGCTGGCCGCGGCGATGCTGATGCTCACGGGCTGCATGGAGACCTCGGCGGACGACCTCTATCAGCTCCCCCAGCTGTCGGAGGGGTATCTGAGGCTCCAGGGGGCCATAGACGCGGTGCTGGCCTCCGGGGCGGAGTACGCCGCGCCTACCTCCGGGTCCAACCGTCAGCCCATACAGCGGGAGGACATAGACGGCGACGGGATCAGGGAGGTGCTGGCGTTTTTCAACGTCTCCGGCTCTGACAGGCCCCTCAAGATAATCATATTCAGCAACGAGGACGACGAATACAGGGAAATAGCCCGGATAGAGGGGGAGGGCACGGGGATAGAGAGCGTGTCCTACCTCGACATGGACGCCGACGGCATAAGGGAGGTGGCCGTGGGCTGGCAGATGGGCGCGGGAATAAGTATGCTGTCGGTCTACTCCCTCAAGGGCTGGCAGGTGAACCAGATAATAAACACGAACTATTCGGAGTTTTCCGTCTGCAGTATCGACGGCACCACGGGGAGCGAGATAATGGTGCTGAGGCTCTCAGGCTCCGAGATGTCCGGGGAGGCACAGCACTACGCCATGACGGCGGACGGGGAGATAACATACTCCACGGCGAGGCTCTCAAACGGCGTGGAGGCCCTTTTGAGGGTCAGGCCCACGGGGCTTTTGAGCTCAGGCAGCGCCGTGCTGGTGGAGAGCACAATAAACGGCAACAGCATAGTCACGGACATATTCGCCTACCGCAACGGCGCCATAACGAACATAACGCTGGACGAGACCACCGGCGTCAGCGACAGGACCGTGCGGAGCTACGGGGCCTATTGCCGGGACGTGAACGGCGACGGGGTATTGGACGTGCCGTGCCCCGTGCCCCTTCCGGTGACATCGGAGAGCACCACCTACTACATGCTGGAGTGGTATTCCTACTATAGCTACGGCGGGCGGCCCAGGCTCGTGGCCACCACCTACAATAACTACACGGATTCCTGGTACCTGAGCCTTCCCGGCGAGTGGATCGGCAGGATAGCCGTCCGGCGGGTGGACAGGGACGCTGGGGAGAGAATGATAGTCTTCTCCACCGTCAACACCGACGGAGGGCTGGAGACGGATTTTATTGAGATCTGCGCCCTGACGGGGGATAACCGCTCGGAGCGGGCCGTCAGCGGCGGGAGGTTCATACTTTTGAACGAGGACGCTATAATCTACTCGGCCAGGATACTGGCAAACGGCGACGAGCTGGGGCTCCCGCTGAGCCAGGAGCTTCTGAGGTCAAATTTCGGCGTCATCTACTCTGAGTGGGTGACGGGCGAGACATGATAAACCGGGACATAAATATAGGGAAAGGAGCTTAAATGAAGAAGGTATTGGTCCTTGAGGACGAGACGAGCATAAGGAGCTTCGTGGTGATAAACCTGAAGCGGTCGGGCTACGACCCCATCGAGGCGGGGACGGGAGCCGAGGCGTTGAGGCAGATGGAGCTGAACCCCGATATAAAGGTGGCGCTCCTTGATATAATGCTCCCCGATATGGACGGCTTTGAGGTGTGCCGGCAGATAAGGGCCGTGAACTCGAAGATGGGCATAATAATGCTCACCGCAAGAACACAGGAGATGGACAAGGTGACGGGCCTTATGACCGGGGCCGACGACTATGTGACGAAGCCCTTCTCCCCGGCGGAGCTGACGGCGCGGATAGACGCCCTTTTCCGCAGGATAGGCGAGCCCGACGACGCGCCCTCGGACGAGGTGGTCCAGGGGCCCTTCAGGCTCAACTCCCGCAACAGGACGCTGGAGAAAAACGGCGAGAGAGTGAGACTTACGCAGGTGGAGTACTCCATCGTGAAGCTCTTTATGGACAATCCCGGCAGGGCCCTGTCAAGGGAGGATATTCTGAACTCCGTCTGGGGCAGGGACTACTTCGGGGAGCTGAAGATAGTGGACGTGAACATAAGACGCCTTCGGATAAAGCTGGAGGACGACCCCACCAACCCCATGTATATAACCAC
>CANREY010000089.1 GCA_947629755.1 uncultured Oscillospiraceae bacterium
TGCCTCCTCACTTCGTGGCGACATACCTGTCGTAGGCGGCCTGATAGACGTCCAAGAGCTCGGAAAGGTGCGTGCGGCCCGTCAGGTCCTTCTGGAAGGTGGACCAGTCGCCGTCGGAGACGCCGCCGTTCATGAGCCACTTTATAAGGTTGGTGCGTATGTAGTCGTTGAGCGCGGACTCATACTGGGTGATGACGTTCAGCTCCTTGGCGGTGAACTGGAGGTTGGGGGTGGGTGTCACATTGGAGGGGATATAGGGGGTCACATAGGCCTGAAGGCGCTCAAGGCGGAGCTTGGCGCGGGGCTCCATGTTGACCACGTGCTCCCAGGCGTAGTCGTTGAGGTAGATGATGCCGAGAGGCGCGTTCTGGAGCCTGAGCTCGTCGGAGGTCATGCCCTCGGGCACTTCCTTCTGGACAAGCATGCCGTTGGAGTCAAGCTCCTCCTCATAGACGATGCCGATGGGGCCGTAGTTTATCTGGGCGGAGATCATGGGATCGTAGTAGCGGTCGAAATAGGTGAGCAGGACCTCCACGTTGGGGGTGTCGGCGAAGATGACCACCTCGCCGGTGCTGATCTCGGGGTTGTTGGACACGCAAGCCGTCTGGGACTTGCCGTCGGGGCCTACCAGAGGAGCGCAGACTATGTAGTTTTCGGGGTTGGAGACGACGGTCTCGCTCTCCCACCAGTAGAAGAAGCCGTAGGTCTCGGCGCCCTTGCCGTTGGCAAGGAAGTTATCCTGGCTTATCTCGAAGGAGACCTTGTCGATAAGGTTCTGGCTGACCCAATCGGCGATGAAGTTGGTGGCCTCCTTGAAGCGGTCGTCCTGGACGGTGTAGGTGATCTTGCCGTCCACCACGACCCGGTGCTCCAGGTTGTCGTTGAGGCCGAACATGCCGTAGAGGTCGCACTGGTTGCCCTGCCAGTTATTGTAGACGAAGCTCATGGGGCGCTCGTCGTCGGCCTTGCCGTTGCCGTTCATGTCGTTGTCGCGGAAGTAGGTCATGAGCTCCTCGGCCTGTTCGGCGGTGAGGCTCAGGCCGTCCTTGAGATTGGCCTCGGTAAGGCCCGTGACCTTGCCGGCCTTTATGGCCTCGGCGGCCCAGTTCTTATTGAGGAAGAGGATGTTGGGGTTCTGGAGAAGGCCCATCTCCTCGACTCTGGGCAGGGAGTATATCTTGCCGTCCTCGCTTGTCAGCTGAGCCTTGATGTCGGGGCGCTCAGACAGTATCTTCTGGAAGTTGGGCATGTACTCAAGGTAGTCGCTGATAGGCAGGAGCACGTGGCGCTGGGCGTACTTGTTTATCTCGCCGGCGGCCATGCCCGCGTGATAGATGGCGTCGGGGCGCTCGTCGGCGTTGCCGAAGATGAGGTTCTTCTGCTGGCTGTACACCGACTCGGACACGTTCTCCCAGCTGACGTACACGTTGGTGCTGGCATAAAGGTCCTGCATGATCTTCATGTCGTTGTAGTCAAGAGCGGAGGCGTTCTTGGAGGAGTAGATGTTGAAGGAGATCTCCTGAGCGCCCTTGTCGTTGAGTATGGGGGCGGAGGTGTCGGTCCACTGGTAGCCGTAGTCGGAGACCAGCTTATCCACGTCGGCGCTGTCGCGGTCGTCGTTCTTTCCGCCGCCGCCGCAGGCGGCCAGCGTCAGGGCCATGGCCGCGCAAAGTATGAGTGAAACTATTTTTTTCATTTTATGACCTCCATTGATTTTTCAGCCCTTCAAAGAGCCGATCATAACGCCCTGGCTGAAGTACTTCTGGACGAAGGGGTAGAGCATCAGCACGGGGACGCTGGAAACTATGACGGATACGTACTTTATCTGGTTTGCCATGCGGTACTGCTCCAAAATGGTCTCGCCGGAGCCGCCCATGGTGCTCTCGGAGGCTATCAGTATCTCCTTAAGCACCAGCTGGAGGGGGTACTTGGCCTCGTCCTGGAGGAAGATCATGGCGTTGAAGTAGCTGTTCCACTGGCCGATGGCGTAGTAGAGGGCCATAACGGCCAGTATGGCCTTGGAGAGGGGCAGGACGAGGGAGGTGAATATCCTGTACTCGCCCGCGCCGTCTATCTTGGCGGCCTCCACCAGCCCGTCGGGTATGCTGGACTCAAAGAACGTCTTTGTCATAAAGAGGTTCCATACCGAGAGGATAGAGGGCAGTACCACGGCCCACATGGAGCCAACGAGCCCAAGAGAGCTCATGACATTGTAAAACGGGATAAGTCCGCCGCCGAAGAACATGGGGATTATGAAGTAGATCATCCAGAGCTTCTTGCCGGGGACGGTCTTGCGGCTCAGGGCCCAGCCCGCGGGGACAGTCACCGCCAAGGCCAGCACCACCGTGAGGGCCGTGTAGATTATGGTGTTGAGGTACCCTGTCCAGATGCTCTTTTCCTGAAGTATGCGCTTAAAGCCGTCCATGGTTATCTGAACGGGGTAGAGGACCACCTTGCCGCCCAGCACCGCGTCGGGGTCGGAAATGGCCGCGATGACGATGAAGTAGAGGGGGTAAATGACTATGAGGGCCATGAGCCCAAGGAACAGGGCGTTGATGGTGTAGAACACCTTGTCGCCCATGCCCAGCCTTATGGGCGGGCGTTTTTTGGCTGTATTTTTCACTGACATCTCTTTTCTCCTCCTTTACCACAGGGAATTTTCAGAGAACTTCTTTGATGTGGTGTTGGCGATGATGAGAAGTACCACGTTGATTATGGAGTTGAAAAGTCCGATGGCCGTGGCGTAGCCCTGATCGGGCACGCCCGTGAGGCCCTGCTTGTAGACGTAGGTGGCGATGAGCTCGCTGACACCCAGGTTGCCGTCGGTCTGCATAAGGAGCGCCTTCTCGTAGCCCACGCCCATAAGGCCGCCGATAGACATGATGAGCATGACGCTGACCATGGGCATTATGGCCGGCAGGTCCACGTGCAGTACCCGCTGGAACCGGGAGGCGCCGTCAAGTATGGCCGCCTCGTGCTGTCCGGGGTCCACGTTTGAGAGTGCCGCGATGTAGATGATGGCGCTCCAGCCGAAGTCCTGCCAGTTGGAGGACAGTATGTAGAGCGGCCTGAAGGCCCCGCTCTCAAGGAAGTAGGACTTCCTGTCTCCTCCCAATCCGGCGGCGATGTTGTTCACCAAGCCGTAGCGGCCGAAGAACAGCGTCAGCATACCGACTAAGACCACCAGCGATATGAAGTGGGGCCCGTTGAAGATGGTCTGGAGCACCTTAGCCATTCTGCGTCCCTTCATGGCGTTGAGCATGAGGGCGATGATGATGGGAAGCGGGAAGCCGATGACGAAGCCGATGATGCACAGCAGGAAGGTGTTTTTCATCAGCGGCCAGAACTGCACGTCGGTGAAGAACCTCGTGAAGTTCTCAAACCCGATCCAGCGGGTGTACTTGCCCAGTATCGGGTCGCCGGGCATGAAGTCCTGGAAGGCTATGAGCACGCCGTAGATGGGCAGGTAGTTGAAAAGGAACACCACCAGCACAGCGGGAATGAGCATCACCAGGAACGGGTGGTTTTCCCTGAGCCTCCTCCACCTCCTCCGGGCCCTGAGCTTGCTTGGACTCAGGTCCGCGGTGAGCGCCGCCCCGTTAGGACCGGCCTTTACTTTTCGCATTTTTTATTTCCCCTTTCATTGATTTATTGTTACGGCGCTTGGTGGTTCAGAGAAGATTCAAACCGCTCTGAGCGTCGAAAAGATGGACAAGGTCCGGCCTGAAGGCGAATTTCACCGTCTTGCCGATGGAGTGGGCCGCCAGGTCAATGCCCACGGTGGGGATAATGGCCACGATGTCGTTGCCCTCGGCGTTCATGTGGAGGTGGAGCTCCGAGCCCATCATCTCCGAGACCTCGATCTTCCCGGCAAAATCCCCCTCGTCGATGGTCATGTGCACCGGGCGTATCCCCAGCACCACGTTGCAGGGGGCCTGATTTTTGGCCTTCAGCGCCGCCTGCTGGCTGTCGGTGAGGCGGACATTTTTGCCCATGACCTCCACCTCGTAAACGCCGTTCTCCTTCGTGAGCCTGCTGTTTTCAAAGAAATTCATCTGGGGCATACCGATGAACCCCGCCACAAAGAGATTTACGGGGTGGTTGAACACCTCCTGAGGC
This sequence comes from uncultured Oscillospiraceae bacterium, assembly GCA_947629755.1. Lineage (GTDB taxonomy): Bacteria > Bacillota > Clostridia > Oscillospirales > Oscillospiraceae > RUG626. The sequence continues at coordinate 4,120 of CANREY010000089.1, forward strand.
GTGCCGATCTGCTGAATGAAGCCGTCCCGCATTATGACTATCCTGTCGCCCAGCGTCATGGCCTCGGTCTGGTCGTGGGTCACGTAGATGAAGGTGGTGCTTATCTTCTGCCGGAGCTTGATTATCTCCGCCCGCATCTGGTTTCGGAGCTTGGCGTCTAAGTTTGAAAGGGGCTCATCCATCAAAAGCACCTGCGGGCTCCTGACTATGGCCCGGCCTATGGCCACGCGCTGTCTCTGGCCGCCGGAGAGGGCCTTGGGCTTGCGGTCTAAATACTGGGTGATGTCCAGTATCTCCGCCGCCTCACGGACCTTCCGCTCTATCTCGTCCTTGGGGACCTTCTTGAGCTTTAAGGAGAAGGCCATGTTCTCATAGACCGTCATGTGGGGGTAGAGGGCGTAGGATTGGAACACCATGGCGATGTCCCTGTCCTTGGGGGCCACGTCGTTCACCAGCCTGTCGCCTATGTACAGCTCCCCGGAGCTTATCTCCTCCAGTCCCGCTATCATGCGCAGGGTTGTGGATTTTCCGCAGCCGGAGGGGCCCACCAGGACGATGAACTCCCGGTCGGCGATGTCCAGACTGAACTTCTGGACGGCGACAACGCCCTCGTCGGTTATCTGGAGATTCGCCTTTTCCTTTCCCGGCTCCTCAGGCCGGTTTTTCTTTTTCTTCTTCTTTTGCCCGCCTTCGGCGTTGGGGTACACCTTTTTGATGTCCCTGAGTGTCAAGCTTGCCATTGGGTTCCCTCCTGTTTCGGATTTTTCGACTTTTTATTTACTTAATGTAAAAATCTGAGTTTACATTAATGTTTACATTTCGTGAGCTTATTGTAAGCTTAAATTTACAGATTGTCAACAAAAGTTTTACTAAAATATTAAAAATGTAAACTTGGCTAAAAAATGTTCAAAATTTTTGTGCAAAAATCACAACTGAAAATTTTTGAGTTTACAAAATGCACATCTTGATTTTTCATTTTGTATATGTTATAGTAAATTGCGATAAATTATGAATAAATAAGGGGGAGAAACTGATGGCGATACGGCGCGTCACCATGCAGGACATCGCCGACTCCTGCGGACTGTCCAGAAATACGGTGTCAAAAATATTCAACGGCCGGGGCGCTGTGCCTGAGGCCACCAGGAGGCTGGTGCTTGAGAAGGCGCAGGAGCTGGGCTACCGCCAGCTGCCCGACGACGAGCAGGTAAAGAGCGAGCCCCGCAGTCAGAACATAGCTCTTTTCACCAGCAACATGCCCTCCTCCGACTACCACTTCGGCACGCTTTTCGTCCCCGCCTTCGCCGGGGCGCTGAGCCGGGCGGGGTACACCCTCATGATGTACGAGCTCACGGAGGAGGAGTTCATGACCAACCGCCTCCCGGCCCACGCGGTGCTGGAGCAGACGGCGGGCATACTGGGCATCGAGCTTTTCAGCCGGCCCTACATCGAGATGATATGCTCTCTGGGCCTTCCCGCCATATTCGTGGACGCCTGGGCCGGGGCCAACACCTCCACATTGAAATACGACCTTATCTCCATGGAGAACGTGGCCAGCACCGTGGCCCTCACAAATCAGATAATCGCCTCCGGCGGCAGGAAGCTTGGCTTCGTGGGGGACCTTGACCACTGCAACAGCTTCCACGAGCGCTGGATAGGCTTCTCCATCGCCCTGGACCGGGCCGGATACCCTCTGGACCGGAGCCTTTGCATACTTGACCGGGACGGACAGCAGTACAGCGACCCTGAGTGGTATATAAGCAAGCTCAAAAAAATGCCCGTCCTGCCGGACGGGCTCGTGTGCGCCAACGACTACATAGCGCTCCATATAATGACGGCCTTGAAGCAGATGGGTGTCTCGATCCCAGGTCAGGTCATGGTGTCCGGCTTCGACGGCACCCCCCAGTCCGCCGTGGTGGAGCCCTCCCTGACCACCGCCCAGATCCCCGGCGCCGAGATCGGCCGCCTGGCCGCCGACATTCTCTTAGACCGCATCGAAAACCCCACCCGCCCCTACCGCGCCACCTACGTCAACACCACCCCCCTCCTGCGCTCCTCCACCACCCGATAAACTTCTCCCCCGGACCAAATCCGGGGGAGAAATCGTTATATATCGTATATATATAATAGTATAAAAAAATAAGGCCATCTCCCGGCGGGTGTCCGAGGACGCGATTTCAGCCGCTGTTTGCAGCTTACATGTTGCCGCCGGGAGATGGCCTTATTCCTTTTGTTTACTTTTTCTCTCTGTTTTTAAGATACTCCGCAAAGTCCTTGTCCTCCACGTACACGCCGGAGCTGTTGTCACGCCGGAGGACGGTAAGCACACGGTCGGCGAAAAGCCGATGCAGACTGCGGGTCAACCCTTTGAACATACCGCCTCACTCCTTTTGCTGGGGTCACTGTGGTTTGAAATTTGGCGGTCCCGTCATTGGGACCTTCTCTTGCTTACACCGGCATTATACGCCGTCGCGCTAAAAAAATAAACAGCCTAACCTGACAAATCGAACAAAAAGAGGCCGTTATTTTTGTGCAATACGTCAAGCGTTCCCACTTGACGGGGCGGCGTCTGGGCGGGTATAATTATTTTAATGCAAAAATGGCAAAATCTCGAAAAGGGCGGAGTTATCATGGCTTTTTACGAAAAGACCTTAAAGTCAGATGTGATATACGAGGGGCTCATCATGCGGGTCCGTGACGACACGGTGGAGCTCCAGAACGGCAAGACCGCCCACCGGGAGGTGGTGGACCACACCGGCGGCGTGGGCATCATCGCCCTGACGGACGAGGGCACTGTGCCCATGGTCAGGCAGTTTCGCTATCCCTTCATGGCGGAGACGCTGGAGATCCCCGCCGGCAAGCTGGAGCCCGGCGAGGACCCCCTTGAGTGCGCCGTAAGGGAGCTTTCCGAGGAGACCGGCTACTCCGCCGGTAAGCTGATCCCCTTAGGGTCCCTGCTCCCCTCCCCCGGCTACTGCGCTGAGACGCTGTATATCTACCTTGCCCTGAACCTCACCCCCGGCCGGGCCCACTTAGACGAGAACGAGTTTTTGAACGTGGAGTATTACCCCCTTGAGAAGCTCCACGACATGACCATGTCCGGCGAGCTCCTTGACGCCAAAACCGTCCTCGCCATACTGAAAGCGGAAATTTATCTCGGCCGTTTAAAATAATTCTTTACAAATCTCAAAATTGTGATACAATATAAAAGCTGTCACCCGGTGGCAGAGGCGAATATACGCAAATATGAGGGCCTGTAGCTCAGCTGGGAGAGCGTTCGGTTCGCATCCGAGAGGTCGAGGGTTCGAGTCCCTTCAGGTCCACCAGAATTGCAGGTTAAAACTACTATTAGTAGCGAAAACGCCTGCGCCGCAAGGGTTTTGAGGCCGTTCCAGA
>CANREY010000090.1 GCA_947629755.1 uncultured Oscillospiraceae bacterium
GCATCTACGCCAACAACGGCGGCTGCGGCAGCCTCAAACCGGCCGACTTCGACTATTTCAAATACGAGGACTGATGAATCGCCAAGTCAAGCGCGACACGCAGTCGTAAAAAACTTTCTTACTTGTTACCATTCATTTTACTGATCAATTCCACCTCCCCAAAATTGCGGGAAGTACTACGCAGAATTTGTGGGGCGTGAATACGGCTTTGCCTGACGGTGTGCGACAGAGTGAAAAGCCTCTTTTTGCTTATAGCCGTCCAATTATTGACAGCTTGACTTCTCCGCCTTTCAAAGTTACTATTACCCCTCAAATCGCCCTTTTACCCCTTTCCGCCCGGAAAGCGGGCTGTTGACCCACTGGCGAAAAGGATAGCAAAAGGCCGTGAGATTTTGCGTCCCACGGCTTTTTTTAGTTATGGCTGTGTAGTTTTTACTCATACGTTCGCCCCTATTTGCTTAAGCTTGTGAATAACGGACGCGGGGGGCGAAAATATATTTCCCGGACGTTTATTTTTCGGAAACTCTTGCAATCGGAGGAAATAAAGAGTAAAATAATGACGGAAACATAAATAGCGGCAGGCTGTGAGGTGCTGGAACACCCCACAGCCCTGTACGAGTGAATCGGCACTCAGCACAGCAATCTTCGATTGCACCACGGGCTTATTATATCCGTTTTTCTTTTTATTTGCAAGAGGGACGGCGCAATAAGCCGTGCTACGCGGCGGCAATTGTCACGGCGGTGTTGGGTCACAAGCTCGGCATCGCCTTTTATGTTTCCCCAAGGGCGGCATGGAGGGGCGCAGCTCCTTCCCGCCGCCTGACGGGGGATAAATTCAAAGGAGGTATTTTCATGAAAAAGCGCCTTTTTGCCTTTGCAATGTCCGTATGCCTCATACTCACTATTTTTCCCGTAACGGCCCTAGCTGCGTCTGACGACATAACGCCGCCTGTCGTCACCGGGATATATATGAACAGCCCTGGCGTCACGGTGACCGTGGGGGATACGCTGTATTTTGACATAGAAGTCGAGGACGAGTCTGAGATAACGGACGTAATGCTTGGATTTAGCTCGGTTGACAGCAATGGCATCGATATTACTACGGCTTATGCTTACCTTGACTCCTATGATGCTGAAAGCCATATTGCCAAAGCAGTGTTGGAAGTCAAAGACTCTGTTCCGAGTGCAACATGGGAAATGAGCTATATTAGAATCGAAGATTATTATGGGAATTATTTTATGACTTCTAAATCCTTTGACAATGTCGATTTTAAGAGCGTTACCTTCACCGTTACCGGAACGTCTGGCGATATTACTCCTCCTATTGTAAAATCTGTAATCCCGGAAAGCCAGGAGGCCACAGTGACCGTGGGAGATACTTTGTATTTTGACATAGAAGTTGAGGAAGAATCGGTGATAACGGATGTAATGCTTGGATTTAGTCCGGTTGACAGCAATGGCATCGATATTACTACGGCTTATGCTTACCTTGACTCTTATGATGCTGAAAGCCATATTGCCAAAGCAGTGTTGGAAGTCAAAGACTCTGTTCCGAGTGCAACGTGGGAAATGAGCTATATTAGAATCGAAGATTATTATGGGAATTATTTTATGACTTCTAAATCCTTTGACAATGTCGATTTTAAGAGCGTTACCTTCACCGTTACCGGAACGTCTGGCGATATTACTCCTCCTATTGTAAAATCTGTAATCCCGGAAAGCCAGGAGGCCACAGTGACCGTGGGAGATACGCTGTATTTTGACATAGAAGTTGAAGAAGAATCGGAGATAAGACAGGCTTCGCTTGGATTTAGTCCGGTTGACAGCAGTTCCAATGTCGCTACTGTTTTCGCGCGACTTGACACCTATGATGCTGAAAGCCATATTGCCAGAGTGGCGTTGAATATTAAAGACTCAATTCCAAGCACAACATGGGAAATGAGCTATATTAGAATCGAAGATTATTATGGGAATCATTTTACGACGTCTAAATCCTTTGACAATGTCGATTTTATGAGCATCACTTTCACTGTCGCCTCTTCAGACGTTCAGGCGACTTCCGTCTCACTCCTTGAGGCTGTCGCGGTGCCTGTGCGCAGCGTCTACACCCTCCGCCCGACGGTGGAGCCCTTAAATGCCCTGCCTGACTTCATCTGGACATCCTCTGACGAGACCGTTGCAGCGGTGATGGGCGCGACCAATGGCCTGTCTGCCCAGGTTATCGCCTACGCGCCCGGTACCGCCACCGTTACCGGCACTACGCAGAACGGACTTACCGCCTCATGCCAGGTCACGGTGACGGACGCGCCGCTGCCGGAGAGCGGGGAGATAGACCGCTTTTACAGCGTGGGCGTAGACTGCGTTGTGACCATTGTTCCGGTCCTGACCCCCAAAAACGCCACCACATTCTATGAGGTGACGTCGGACAACCCACATGTGGCCTCCGCTAAGCTGACAGACAACGGGACCGGGATCCGTGTGCAGGGCGTAAACGCTGGCCACGCCACGGTGACTGTACGGACCTCAAACGGGATCGTCATGACCACTGCTGTGACTGTGGGAAAAGAAACGGATGTCCAGCACGAGAAAAAGACCTACCCCGGCTATGAGCCCACCTGCGCACGTTCAGGCCGGACGGACGAGGTGCGGTGCTCCGCCTGTTGGTATGTGTTCACCCCGTCCGAGGAGATACCCGCCACCGGCCGGCACACCTTTGGGGAGTGGCAGGTAGAGCGGGAGCCCACCGCCACGGAGGAGGGCCTGAGGGTTCGATACTGCGAGGTTTGCTACACTAGAGAGACCGAATCCATTCCCGCCACCGGCGATGGAGGTAGCAGCACCGGCAGCAGTGGAAGCACCGGCGGCGGAAGCGCCTCTAACGTCGGCCAAAGCGCCACTGTCCAGTCCGGCGATCAGGACCTCAGCGCCACAGTCAAGGACGGCGCCATCAGCGTCACCGCCACCGACAGCGAGGTAAGCTCCATGATAGACAGCGCCGCCGGCGGCGTCGTGGAGCTTGACGCCTCTGCTGTTGACGTTGCTGACGTCAGGCTATCACAAAATATCATCGACGCCATATCCGGCTCCGACGCCTCCGGCCTGTCCGTCAAGACCGCCCAAGGCTCCGTAGAGCTCAGCGGCGCTGTCGTGGACACCTTGACCGACGCCATGACCGGCAAAAACGACACGCTGACACTCACTGTCGACACCGTCGACCCCGCGTCCATACCCGACACCCAGAAATACCCCATCGCCAGCGTGCTTAAAACGGCCGCCTTCGTCGAGCTCTCCGCCACAGTCGAGCACCGTAATGACAGCGGGAGCGTCACCTCCGCCGAAAAGCTCCACGAGCTCGGCGGCCAGGTCACGGTTTCCGTGCCCTTTGAGCTCTCCGACAGTATGAAGGGCCGCCAGATAGTCGCCTGCTATATCGCCGACGACGGCTCCATTACGTATTTCCCGGTGAAATATGAAAACGGCGTCGCTACATTTACGACTACGCACTTCTCGACCTACGGTATCGTGGAGAGCTATGCCGCCGCCTTTAAGGATGTGAACGTGAGCGCGTGGTACATGCTGAGCCTGGAATACGCCATGGAGCATGGACTGATGGGCGGGGTGTCCTCCGACGAGTTTGCCCCCGAAGACAGCGCCACAAGGGGCATGATCGCAACTGTCCTCTATCGGCTGGAGGGCGAGCCCGCCGTGACTGGCATGTCCGTCTTCGCGGACGTGGCCCCCGGCCTTTGGTACACAGACGCCGTCACATGGGCCGCGGAAAGGGGAGTGCTCCAGGGCCATGGAAACGGTCTGTGCGGCCCGAAGGATCCTGTCACCCGTGAACAGATGGCCGTGCTTCTCTGGCGCTATGCCGATGAGCCCAAATCTACGGCGGATCTGTCCCTGTTCCCCGACGCCGGCAAGGTCAGCGCATGGGCTGATACCGCCGTCCGCTGGGCCGTGGAAACAGGTATCATCAATGGCAAGGACGGCAACCTCGTCCCCGGCGGCACCGCCTCCCGCGCCGAGATCGCCACTATGCTCATGCGTTTTCGCGAAACCGTCCTGGGAAATGGCTGAAAACGTAATGGACAATACTGACGCGACTTTAAAAATTGAATAGCAGAGCTTTGATAAGCTATACCCAAAGTACCGGATCTCCCGCAAAATCGGGAAATCCGGTACTTTTTTAGTTTTGGCGGGGTAGTTTTTACTCATACGCTCGCCCCGATCAGCTTGCCCATCGTCGCCGCGGCTTCCTCTTGCATTTTCGTTGTGACGTGGGTGTAGGTGCGGAGGGTGAAGCCGGCATCGTAGTGGCCAAGGATGGAGGACACTGTCTTTACGTCCACGCTGTTTTGTAGCGCCAGGATCGCGAAGGTATGTCTCAGATAGTGCAGACGGATATGGGGGAGGCCGGCGGATTTGAGGATTTTGTTGTGAATGGCGGTCACGGAGTCGGGGTAGTACATGCCGAGAGTGATAGGGGAGGGGAACATGTACTCGATGTCCGGGTGCTTCTCGTGCTCTTTTTTGAGAATTTCCACTGTCTCCTGGGACAGCGAGATTCTGCGGATAGAGGTTTCCGTTTTGGGGCAGGTAACCTTGCCTACTGCGTCCAAATTATTGACGGCTTGACTTTCCTGCTTTTCGGGGTTACTATGTAACCCTCGAAGCGCTTTTTTCACCCCCCTCTGGGGAGTTATCCAAATTGTCCAGGCCGCTTTTCGCTCGGAAGGCGGCCTGACCTACAAGTTGACCCACTACGCGAAATTTGCGGGCGGAAACAGTGAACGAGCTGCTGATATCGCCTGCCGACCGCATGAATGACCGCAGCGGCGAAAAGGGCCGGATTCCTCAGTAGGATCCGGCCCTAATGTCTTTGGATTTACGTAAGCCTGTTTTAACTCAGACGGCGTGACCCACGCCCTACGCATACGGCGTTTATCATTTCAGGCTTGCCTCGGTGCCGGGAGCGTCGGTGAGCTTCGCCCTCATCCCTTGCTCTTCCACGCGATGATGCTGATGGCCACATCGTTGTAGTCCTCGTCGATGTAGTCCTCGATGCACAGGGTGAACTCCTTGCCGACAACGGAGCCGTCGTCCGTGGTGATGTCGTTGGAGTGGGGGCTGCCCAGGAGGTTCCTGGCGTTATTGACCTCCACGACGACCTTCAAGCCGTCGTTCTCCACCATGGCGTATCCGCTACCCAGCGGCGGGGAGATGTGGGTGCTCTGCTTGCTGGCCGACATGTACTGCTTTTCGCGGTCGTGGATCGTCACGGTCACCCTGTTTGCGGCCTGCGTCGTTATGAACCAGGACATGAAGTACCCTTTGGGGATGTTGACGTTGAATTCTTTTCTCATCTTTCTTTCTCCTTTTTTAGAATGTCAGGCCATGGACCATGCAGCGGCCTCGGCGCGCCCTTTACATGGAGCCTTACGCCTTCACTAAAATATGTGTCCAGCTGCGGATTTTGTTACGTAAAATATATTTTTTATTGCTTATCCCAAGAGGTTCATCCTTATTGTCCCTGTATGGACGCCACGCCGTGTGGCGGGAGGGGGTCACTGCGGCGGCTCGGTCGTATAATATTGGGCCTGGGCGGTCCAGAGGGTGTGGTATTTGCCGGAGGTATCGGCGAGCAGCTCCTCGTGGCGGCCGGATTGGACGATTTGGCCGGCGTGGAAGACGGCGATCTTGTCGCAGAAGCGGCAGGAGGCGAGGCGGTGGCTGATGTAGACGGCGGTCTTGTCGCCGGCGATGGAGTTGAAGCGGCTGTATACCTCGTACTCCGACACCGGGTCCAGCGCCGCCGTGGGCTCGTCTAAGATGATGAAGGGCGCGTCCTTGTAGAGGGCTCTCGCCAATGCGATCTTTTGCGCCTCGCCGCCGGAGATCTCCACGCCGTCCTTGTCGAAGTCCTTATAGAGTGGCGTGTCGAGGCCCTTCGGCATGGCACCCTCGCGCTCATCGAACCCGGCGCGCCTCAGGCACTCGTCCGCACGCGCACGGTCAAAATCCGTGCAGGCCGCCACGTTCTGGCCGAGAGATACGGCAAAGAGCTTGAAATCCTGAAACACCACGGAGAAGAGGGACATGTACTCGTCGTAGTCGTACTTTCGTATATCCACGCCGTTCAGCAAAATTTCCCCCTCCGTGGGGTCGTAGAGGCGGCAGAGAAGCTTTATGAAGGTGGTCTTCCCAGAGCCGTTGAGCCCTACTATGGCCAGCTTCTCGCCCACCTTGAATTTGAAATTGACATGCCGCAATGCCCAAGTCTCCGTGTGTGGGTACTTGAAGGACACGTCCCGGAAATCAACGTAGTACTCGTTGTCGTCCCGCTTCTCCACGGTGAGGGAGCCCTTGTACATCTCATTTGGAATGTCGAAGTAGGAAAAAAAGCGTTTTAGGTACCCGTCGTTCACCGTGAGCCGCTGGATGGATCTCACGATCCCGGCGGCCGCCGACAGCAGGAGGGTGACGCAGGAGACATATTGGGCGATGGAGCCCACGGACACCTCCCCCCGGAGGGCGGCGTAGATCAGCACCAAATAGACCCCGAAGCGCAGGACGAAGTCCGCCGCCTTCCCCAGGGAGTTCATCAACTCGGCGCGCAACTGCACCCTGTTATACGCCCGTGTCCATGTCATGTTCAGCGCCAGACCCTTTTGGACAAGGCCCTCGCCCATGCCGTAGAGGCGTATGTCCTTGCCGTAGGCGTAGTCGCCGGTGAGTTCGTCCAGCTTGCCGACGTGGAGATTGACGTCCACCACGCAGCTCAAGAGCTTGCGGACCTGTCTGGCCGACAGGGAGTATAGGACCATCTGCCATGCCACCGCCGCCGCCACCCCGGCCGCCAGGGCCAGCTTCATCCACACCGCCACGCTCCCCAGCGCGAAGAAGGAGGCGGTCAGGGATACGCTGGCCGCTATCTGGGTAAGGTACAGGATGGCGCTCTGCGTACATTCGCGCAGGGTGTAGAAGTTGTACCCTGTGGTGCTCTCGCTCTTAACCCGCTCCCGCTGCAGCGCCACGTCCCGGTCCTCGATGGAGGCGTAGGACATCTCCATGGCCTTC
>CANREY010000091.1 GCA_947629755.1 uncultured Oscillospiraceae bacterium
CCGGCATCACGGTATCTCTCAGGGTAGAGATAGACCTGCTGTCTTTTTGTGGCGGCGATGAACATTTTGGCGGCCAATGGCAAAAGGAGCTCATACTCATTAACCGGCACGTCCCGGAATATTCTTGGTATTTCCCCCCGGACCACCCGCTCGGAGCTTCTGTCTATTTTTATGCCCATGGGCTCGAAGGTAAAAGCGCTTTTTGTGAACGTGAGCTTTAAAAGCACGCCCTTTTCCGTGTTGAACTGGGCCCGCTGGTAGTCCGTGTCGAATATGAAATTGCCAAGGGAATAAAATATGGCCTTGTCCCCCAAAAGCTCATAATTCATGGGCACATGGGGGTGGTGGCACACCACGATGTCCGCCCCCATGTCGAGGTAGGCGTGGTATCGGTCGCGGGTATATGGCGCGGGGAGGGCCGTAAATTCCTCCCCCCCGTGGGAGACGACGACGCACCAGCGGCAGGAGCTTTTTATCTCCCGGACGGCATTTTTTATGGTGTCCATGTCGCTCCAGCTGAGACACCCGGCCTTATCCTCACCCGCCGGCTTGCACCCGCGCTGATAGCCCACGCCCAGAAGTCCTATCCCACCGGCGTCGGGCAGTATGACGGGCCTTGCGGCCTCGCGCAGGTCCATTCCCGCGCCAAGGGTCACGGCCCCGCGCTTTTGGGCCTCCCTCAGTGTACTCTCCAGCCCCTCAGGTCCCGCGTCCATTATGTGGTTATTGCATATATTCCATATGTCCGCGCCGATTTTTTGAAGTAGTCCCCCCACCTCCGGGTCCATGGTGTGGCGGAGCTGTTTCGCCCCGGCGGTCTCGGTGTTCCTCTCACCTCTTACCATCGGCCCCTCCACGTTTGCAACGACGTGGTCGGCGGAGGAGAGAAAGTCCAGTATCTCCGGGGATATGAGCTCAGGGTCCGTCCACCGGCCGTCCATGTACCGGTCAAAGCCGATGTCGCCGGTAAATATAAGCGAGGTCGTGTCCTTCATAAAATCACCCAAGCACGTACTTCAAAAACGCGTCGCCGCGCTCCTCAAAATTTTTAAAATACCCGTAGGACGCCGCCGCCGGGCTCAATACGCAGGCCATACCCGCCGGGGTTATCCTTTTCGCCAGCTCCACCGCGCTCTTTAAGTCCTCAACATAGCGGCAATTGGGCTGCTCCCTTACCTCGTCATATATGCGCTTGCCGGATCTATATGAGAAAATATACTCAAACTCCCCGTGGGTCTTTATAAAATCTATTAAAACACCGTAGTTTATGTTCCTGTCCATGCCGCCGATGAGCACGGTTTTGGCGTTTTTTATACTCCTCAGCGCCTCGATGGTGGCCTCAGGTATGGTGGAGATGGAGTCGTCATAGTAGTCAACGCCCGCAATTTGTGCCACAAGCCTCATTCTGTGGGGCAGTCCCTCAAAGTCCGAGACGGCCCTTTGTACCTTATCCCTGTCACAGCCGTAGATCTGAGTACAGACCTTCTCCACAAATAGGGCGTTGAGCCGGTTGTGCTCGCCGGGGAGCTTCAGCTCATAGTCCACATGACCGTCGCGCGGTATCACGATCTTTTGGGCTTGCGTCTCGATTTGAGGCACGTCGTCTCTTATAAAAAGGAAGTCCCCCGGCCCCTGATGGGCGGTGATGGGCTTTTTCGCCTCAAAATACCGCTCCCTTGTAATATACCTGTCCAAATGGTCCTCAAAGAGGTTGAGAAACACCGCCACGTGGGGCGACAGGCGCAGATTTGAAAGCTGGTGGCAGGACATCTCAAAGACTATGACGCTTTCGCCGTCGTACTCATCGTAGAGGTCAAGGCAGGGAAGGCCGATGTTCCCCACCAGCTTTACCCTGTCCCCAAGGCACTCCCGGAGGGCCTTATAGAGCATGGCCGATGTGGTGCTCTTGCCCTTGGTGCCCGTTATGCCAACGGTTTGAGAGGCGAACTCCGATAAGAAAAGCTCCGTCTGGGAGGTATATTTGTCAAGGTTATTTTCAACCGGTATCCCCGGACTTTTTATGATAATATCGTAGGGCGCGGGGTCCAGCTCCGCCTCAATCCCCTCAAACACGTCGAGGGACAAGACGCGGCAATGCTCCTCAATAAAACGCCGGGTGGAGGCGCCCTCCCGGCCGCAACCCCAGATGAGGACCTTCTTCCCCTCAAGCCTTTCCCCTATCTTCATGGGACTTCCTCCGCGAATACGCACAGTATTTTATGGTATTATACCACTTACATGCCGTATTTTCAAGGATATACTTTTCGTGAGCCTCCACAATGTTTGTATTTCGTGCTTTTTTGCTTTTTTGTGTAGATATTTCCGGTTTTATGCTATATAATACATTTATCCTATACGTTTGGAGGCATCATATGGACACTCAGAAGCTCCAAAGCTATATTGACGATTTCTACCGCGACCTCGGAAGATTAAATCTTGACAGGTGGAATTACGCCGACGGGTGCGTGGCGGTGGCGGCCACTCAGCTCTATGAGGCCACAGGGGACAAAAAATACCGGGACTACGCCATAGCCTACGCCGACAGCTTCGTCTCCCCGGAGGGCATCATTCGGGACTATAAGCCGGAGGAATACAGGCTCGACGATGTGCTCCCCGGAAGGGCCCTTATATTCGCCTATAAGGAGACAGGGGAAAAGCGCTATATGGCGGCGGTGGAGAGGCTTTTAAAACAGCTTGAGACACAGCCAAGGACATTATCAGGCAACTACTGGCACAAGCAGATATACCCCAATCAGGTCTGGCTGGACGGGCTCTATATGGCACAGCCCTTCAGAATGGAGATGGAGGCCCTCACCGGGGACACCAGCCAGTATCTGGACATCTGCGAGCAGTTTGAGCGTGTGCGCAAGTATATGCGGGACGAGAAGACGGGCCTATATTACCACGGCTACGACGAGAGCCGGTCCATCTTCTGGGCTGACCCCGTGACGGGCAGGTCGAAAAACTTCTGGCTCCGGGCAATGGGCTGGTACATAATGGCACTTGTGGACACCATAGAGGCCATGGACAGGCATGTATATGACTACATGCGGCCCATGCAGGATACGCTCAGGGACGCCCTTCGCAGTATGCTCGCCTTCGCCGACCCTGAGACGGGGCTTCTCTATCAGCTCATAAACATGCCGGAGCTTGACGGCAACTATCTTGAGACATCAGGCTCAGCCATGACGGCGGCCGCCATATTCAAGGCATGCCGTATGGGGCTTATTTTAGAGGAGAAGTATAGGCCGGCGGCGGAGAAGATACTCAGCTCCCTCATTGACCTTCGGGTGGTCGAGAAGGACGGGAAGCTGAAGCTCACGGGCACCTGCGCCGTGGCCGGGCTTGGCCCGGACGTGGGGCGGCGCGACGGCACGGTGGGCTACTACCTGTCCGAGCCCGTGGTGGACGACGACGTGAAGGGCGCGGCGGCGCTGTTTATGGCCTACGCCCAGTATTTGAAGCTTAAGAAATGGGAGGACGGAGAAAGATGGAAGGCATAAAGATACTTTTCACTACGAGCAGAAGCGTAGTTTTTCAGCTTTTGGACGAGGGCGCGTACTACGAGACGGCGGAATACGAGCTCATAGTCGACGGCAAGGCCGTTTTGATGTCGAAAAAGACCGTTGAGACACTGGACGGCCTTGCGCCGGACACGGAGTACACGCTCAGCGTGAGGCGGGGCGATACCTGCTCCTCCCCCGTCGCGGTGAGGACAAAATATGAGTTTGTGACCCTGAACGTCAGGGACTTCGGCGCCCACGGCGACGGCGTCACCGACGACACGGGGTATTTACAGACGGCCATACTCGTCTGCCCCGCCGACAGCCGGGTACTGGTGCCAAAGGGCGTATATAAATTCACCCATCTTATCCTCAAAAGCGGCGTGACGCTGGAGCTTGCCGAGGGGGCTGTGCTCTCCGCCATACCGGAGCGCTCGCGGCTACCCATACTCCCCGGACGGATAGAGAGCTGGGACGAGAAGGGCGAATTTCTCCCCGGCACTTGGGAGGGCGACCCCATGAACGCCTACGTGAGCCTCATAACGGGCATGTACGCCGAGAATATAACCGTCTGCGGCCGGGGGACGCTGGACGGGTGCGGGGATTTTACCAACTGGTGGAACAAGGAGCTCAACGCAAAGCACCCCGCAAGGCCCAGAGCCATGTTCTTCAACCACTGCCGGAACGTGACCGTCACCGGCGTCACGGTGAAAAACTCCCCGGCGTGGAACCTCCACCCCTATTTTTCCGAGCACGTCAATTTTTACGATCTTCACATATGCTCCCCCCACAACTCCTTCAACACCGACGGCATCGACCCGGAGTCCTGCGCCGACGTTGAGATCGCCGGGATACACTTCTCCGTGGGCGACGACTGCGTGGCGGTGAAGTCCGGCAAATACTACATGGGCCGGACCTACGGCGTGCCCTCCACCGACGTGCGCGTGCACCACTGCCTTATGGAGCGGGGCCACGGCGGCGTGACCATCGGAAGCGAGATCGCCGCCGGGGTGGACAGGATAACCGTCAGCCACTGCAAGTTCGTGGAGACGGACCGGGGGCTGAGAGTAAAGACCCGCCGCGGACGCGGTAAGGACTCCTATCTCCGGGGGATAGTCTTTGACGACGTAATAATGGAGGGTGTGAAGTCCGCCTTCGTCATAAACAGCTTCTACTTCTGCGGGCCCGACGGGAAGTCGGAGTATGTCTCCACCAAAAAGGCCCTGCCCGTGGACGACAGGACGCCGAGAGTTGGCAGTGTGGAGATACGCAACGTAAAATGTACCGACTGCCACACGGCGGGGATATATTTCTACGGCCTTCCGGAGTCGAAGATAGAGAGCGTACTCATGGAGAACGTGTCCATCTCCTTCGCCGAAAAGCCTGAGGAGGGCACGGCGGCGATGATGATCGGCTGTGAGCCCACCGCCGGCAAGGGCATATTCATAAGGAACGCCAAAAACGTGGTACTGCGCAACGTGGATATTACGGGCAATGTGGGCGAGCCCGTGGACCTCGACGGCGTGGAGAATTGGAGCTGGGATAAATGACCTACAAAAACCCCATACTTTACGCCGATTACTCAGATCCCGACGTAATAAGGGTGGGCGAGGACTACTACATGGTGTCCTCCTCCTTCACATATGTACCCGGCGTGCCGCTCCTGCACTCAAAGGATCTGGTGCACTGGGAGCTCATAAATTACTGCGTAAAAAGGCTCCCCTTTGAGAAATATAACGTCCCCTCCCACGGCTCCGGTACATGGGCTCCGTCCATACGCTACCACGAGGGAATGTTCTACGCCTTTATCCCCCTGCCCGACGAGGGCATACTTGTGGCCAGGTCCGCCGACCCCTACGGGGAGTTTGAGCTCAATCTTCTCTGCAAGTCCTTAGGGTGGGAGGACCCCTGTCCCCTCTGGGACGACGACGGGCGGGCCTACATGGTCTTTGCCTACGCCAAGAGCCGCGCCGGGATACGCGACAGGCTCTCGGTGGTGGAGATCGACCCGGACTGCCGTAAGCTTTTGGGCGAGCCGAAGGTCATATTTGACGGGGTGCAGATGGCCCCCGGCACCGAGGGGCCGAAGTTTTATAAATATAAGGACTGGTACTATATCCTCGCCCCCTCCGGCGGCGTGGCCGTGGGCTGGCAGTCGGCCTTCCGCTCCCACAGCGTCTGGGGACCCTATGAGTATAAGATAGTCATGCACCAGGGCGACTCCCCCGTCAACGGCCCCCACCAGGGCGGCTGGGTCACCGCTCCCGACGGCCGGGACTGGTTCGTGCACTTTCAGGACGTATACGAGCTGGGGCGCATAACGCACCTCCAGCCCATGTGCTTCCACATGGACTGGCCCTTCATCGGCCGGGACACAAACGCCGACGGCATCGGCGAGCCCGTTGAGGAGTGGGACATGCCGGCGGAGGGTATGCCGGAGTATGAGATTGCCCAGTCCGACGAGTTTGAAAAGGGCCTTCCCGGCATACAGTGGCAGTGGCAGGCAAACCCCGACGGTAAATTCGTACTCCCCCATCAAGGCCCCGGTCTGCGCCTTGCGTGCCTTAAAAACGAAAGGCGGGATAATTTGCTCTGGTACGCCCCCAACGCCATGACCCAGATACCCCAGCACCCCGCCCTGTCGGCAGTGACGAGGGTTGAGCTTTCGGAAAAAGGCGAGACGGGCGACATGGCCTCCATCGGCGTCATCGGCCACTCCTACGGGTATCTTGGCATAAAGCGCGCGGAAAACGGTTGCGCCTTGGCCCTCTACCGGGGCGAGGTCACGGAGAAATACTTCGAGGGCGAGGCAAATGAGCAATTGGTCGCCACAGCGCCTCTCCACGCCTCCGCCGTCTGGCTCCGGGTGGATATACGTCTTGATAAGACCTACGACTTCTCCTGGTCCGTTGACGGCGAGAGCTTTGAGCCCATCGGCGGCAGTTACCCCCTCAACCGCGCCACCTGGACCGGCGCCAAGCTGTGCCTCTGGGCCTGCAACAGGGAGAATAAAAGCTCCGACGGCTGCGGCTCCTTCGACTTTATCCACATCAAGGGCGAGGAATAATATTAAAATTTAGAAAAAATAGAGAAACATATATTACAATCATCGCGCGGGTCAAAAGCCCGCGCGATTTTCTTTTTTCGGAGGACGTTATGAAAAGAAAAATACTCTCCGCCATTTTGGCATCGCTGCTCACCCTCACCCTCGCCGCCTGCAATAAGGACGACAGCGGGAATGTGGATATTCCCGCCGACCAGACAGCAAGCGCGGACTTTCAGAAGAATATGCACCAATCCACCACATCAAATCTCCGTTATATTTGCGAAACTGAGGACGGAATTTATTTTCAGAATTTTTTTGCTTCACTGTCTAATACGGAACATTTGGAAATTTGCCAAAATGGGTGTAAAAAAAGCAGCAAATCTTTTTCGGATTTACTGCTTCGTTTGCCACTGCTGGGCGGCGAGATATTCAGTTGTAAAGTAACCGCTCAATAACCTCCCGCCTCCCCAAGGCCCCTCAAGTGTGAGATAATAAGCTCAAAATCTGCAAATGCAGA
>CANREY010000092.1 GCA_947629755.1 uncultured Oscillospiraceae bacterium
CTCCACAAAGCACCCGCACTGCATACAGGTGGCGTTATTGAGGTATTGACAGCTCCCGCATTTTTCAAGCCGCCCGTTAAATTCCCCGTCCGCCGTCCGCTCATCGTCGGACAGCTCCGCCCGGTAGGCGATCACGGCCTCGTAAAGCTCCCGCCCCTCCGCAAGCTCCCGAAGTAAGCACCGGCGGCATTTCGTCTCACTCACGGGCTATCGTTATGGCCGCCACCGACGAGGCCGGGAGCGTGGCGGTAAAGCGCCTGTCCCCCGTCTCGATGCCGGTGAGAGCGACTGGCTTCACTGTATCGGGCTTATCGAATGTGTTGTGCTCCCCCGGTTTTCCGGCGATGACCGTACCCGCGACACTGGAGCCCTTCTTAACTCCGTCCATGAGCACCTCTATATCCGCGCTGTCCGTGTCGGAGAGGTTCACCACGGTCAAAAGCACCTCGCCGTCGCTATTTTCACTGGCGGAGACATGTATATCCGGTATCTGCCAGTCCCCGCAGGAGATGAGCCTCGTCTCGGCGTAGGTCTCCACCTGCCTCGCCCCCTGATGGTGCTTGTACATGTCAAAGACGTGATAGGTGGGCGTCAGGACCATTTTCGGCCCCTCGGTGAGGACCATGGCCTGAAGGACGTTCACCGTCTGGGCGATATTGGCCATCACCACCGTGTCGCAGTGGTTATTGAATATGTTGAGGTTTATACCGGCAACCAGCGCGTCCCTTATGGAGTTTTGCTGATACAAAAAGCCCGGATTCGTCCCCGGCTCCACGTCGTACCAGGTCCCCCACTCGTCCACCACCAGGCCCAGTCTCCCCGTGGGGTCGGCCTTGCGGAGTATCCGCCCGTGCTCCGTGACCAGCTCCTTCATGCGGAGGGTCTTTTGGAGGACTGAATAATACTCCTCCCGTGAAAAGCCCGTGGCCGCGCCCTTGTGCTGCCAGTCGTCGTTGGGGAGTGTGTAGTAGTGGAGGCTCAGCGCGTCTATGGTGTGCCCCGCGATCTCGGTCACCTTTCTCGTCCACTCGTAGTCCGCCACATTGGCGCCGGAGGCTATTTTATAAATGTGATGGTCCGAGTAGTCCCGCAAGTACGTAGCGTACCGGCGGCACAGGTCCGCGTAGTGCTCCGGCCTCATGTTGCCGCCGCAGCCCCAGGCCTCGTTGCCGATGCCCCAGTATTTGACGTTGAAGGGCTCTTTTTGCCCGTTTTCCCGCCTCAGGTCCGCCATGGGCGACACGCCCGGCATGTTGCAATACTCCACCCAGTCGGAAAACTCCTGCACCGTGCCGGAGCCCACATTGCCGGAGAAGTACGCCTCACAGCCCAGCTGACGGCACAGCTCCATGAACTCATGTGTGCCGAAGCGGTTGTCCTCCGTGACCCCGCCCCAGTTTGTGTTGACGATGGTCTTGCGCCCGGAGACCGGCCCCACGCCGTCCCGCCAGTGGTAGGTGTCCGCGAAGCACCCTCCCGGCCAGCGCAGAACGGGGATATTGAGCCTCTTGAGTGCCCCCACCACGTCGGACCGAAGGCCGTTTTCGTTGGGTATGGGTGAATTTTCGCCCACCCAGAGCCCCTCATAAATGCACCTTCCCAGGTGCTCGGCGAAGTGGCCGTAGATGTTGGGGTTTATTGTCCCCACGGAGCGGTTGGGATTTATGACTATTCGCATATTTTTCTCCTTAAAGCTTTTCTATTACAATGCCGCCGGGGGCCAGCGTCACTTCCCTCGCCCCGTCGGGCGTGGCGATCTTCACGGTCTTTTCCTCCTCGGCGCTGCTTATGACCACAAGCTCCCGGCTTGCGGGGAAATACGCGCACTCGGTGCCCGGCGTATCCGTGAGCCAGTTTTGCTCAAGCCCCCGGCCACTTGCCCAGAGCATGAGATTTAAGAGCATTCTTGTGTTCTCCGGCCCCACCTGGAAGCTGGACATATAAACTCCGCACCCGCGCCCAAGCTTGTGGGCCGTGACGGTGGGAAGGCCGTTTTCCTCAGCCAGCACACGCGTCTTACCGTCCGTAAGGTATATGTCCTCAAGCCCCCGGACAGCCGCGCCATCAGGGATAAGCCCCGGCACGGTCTCCACGTCAAATGTATATTTCCCGTGGCAGACTCTGGCGCCGGTGTCCCGGTCCACGCCCAGAACGTCCCGGAGCCTGAAATAGCCCCAGCCGCCCGGCGCGGCGCTGGGCTCGCCCACGCCCATAAATACGCCGCCCTTCATGACCCACTTTGTCACCGCGGACACGAGCTCCGGGTTTTTCCACACGTCCCCGCCGCTCCAGGCGCTGCCCGCCCGGCCGGCGTTTATGAGCACGTCCACGCCCTCAAGCCCGCCGGACACCGCGTCGTTAAAGTCGATGAACTTGACCTCCACGGGAAGGCCGGACAACGCCTCGTCTATGTGTATAAGGTCGTGCATGTACGTCTCGTGGAAGTGCCCCGACAGGGTCCATGGTCTCAGCGCTCCCCAGGAGTGCATGACCGCCACGCGAAGGGGCAGTACCGCCGGGGCCCCCTCCTCGTGGAGCTTCTTTATCGCCCTAAACTCGTCGGAGATCTCGGCTATGTAGTCCACAAAATCCGGGAACCCCTCAAGTAGATGTATGTACCCCCCAAGTCCGATGCGGTCTATCTTCGCCCGCAAGAGCGCCCTTCGCACGTTGACCCAGTACTGTCTTGCGTCGCGGGTGGGATCTCCGCCCTCCATGAATGTGGGCGCTCCTCCAAGCCCCACCGGGAAAAGGTAGGGGTGGAGCCGAAGCTCGTGTGTCCCCGCCGGGACCCCGGCGCACAGCCGGGCCTCGTAGCCGGAGAACACGCACTTTATTATGCCGTCAAAACCGAACTCCGGAAAATGCTTGCCGTAGGGCTCCACGCCCACCCAGCTGTCGTCGTAAAATACATACGCCTTCTTGCCGTAGCTGTGCACAAGGTCCACAAGCTCCCGGCCGAAGGAGGCCACGTATTTCTGGGTAAACTCCATGTAGTCCCGCTTGCGCTCCGTGGGCGGCATGTGGGTGACCTGAAGGTCCCCGCGGTTTATGAAGTCCTCGGCTGTGAGGGCGTAGCCGTACTCCCTCTCAAAATCCTCCAGCGCCTTCTCGCTGACGGTGAAGTCGTAGCTCCCCCAGTCGGAAAAGAGCGTCCTGTTGCGCTCGTGACTGCCCCATATCCACACGAAGTTATAGAACATGCTTGTAAAGCGCACCACGGTGGTGTCCGGGTGCTCTTTGCACCACTTATCAAGGTAGTTATAAAGATACTCTCTGGCCACCGGGAGCCTTGGGTCTATGGGCATGAGGTGCTCGCTTTTCCAGGAGTTTGTCACATGGTTATACATGTTTATCTCCTCCCAGATCCGGTAGGCCATGAAGCTCACGGTGTAGGCGTGATACGCCGTCGGCTCTTTGACGGTGACGACACCCTTTTCATAGCTCCATGCTCTCTTTTCAAGCACTACGCCCGCGGTCCTGTCCCAGACCTGCCAGTAGCCCATGGCCTTTTCGGAGTCGTTGACCCGGAACTGCTCCGCGAAAAATCCGGCCATGAGGTCGATTTTAAGCTCCCCCTCGCCCGCCACCGCGGGGTCCGTGGAGAGGAAGGTCTGCTGAAGGCACTCCGGGTGCTGTCGTCCGAACTCGTTGTGCTCCCTTATGATGCAGATGGTGGAATAGACGCCGTACCCGGCGTTTATTATCTCGTCGGAGAGCTTCGTGCCGTCGCTGTCGCGTACCACGTCCGCCCCCCATCTCTCCGCAAGCTCAAGCGTGAGCTTTTCGTATCCGGCCTCGCCGGGCATTGTAAATCCGCCTTTTGTGTGCTCCATTGTTTATCCCCTTTCCTCGTTTTCCCGGTAAATCTCCGGGTCATGCCGGTATTGAATATCAGGTTATGGGCCAGGGCGCGCCGGGTATCATGCCGTAATCCACCAGCGGCGGACTCTCCGGCGGTATCTCCATACCCTCCGGAAGCTCCCCTTTGTCGGGCCTTTTCAGTCCCTCCAGCGGCGGGCGCACGGGCCATGGCTCAATATTTCTGTCCCCAATAACCCCAAGCCTCACAAGCTCCGAGGCCACGAAGCCCGCTATCATGTGGGCCCCGAAGTCGTTGGGGTGGGTGTAGTCGCAGGGGTGGAACCAGGGCTTGGCCCTGTCCATTCCGACAGCCAGTATGGCGGCCTTCATCTTACCGTGGAGGTCGCAGACCTTCACGCTCTCCCTCTTCCCCACTCTCTTTACCGCCTCGGCGTAGGGAAGGAGCATGTCGTTATACTCCGTCTCGCTCGTCCATGTGTTCCTCGCAAGGCTGGTCACAAGTATTGGCTCCGCGCCAACCTCCCTAAGCTCGCGTATAAATCTCAACAGATTTTCCGTGTATCCCGTGTCGGCGGCTAAGTGTATCCTCTTTTGGTCGTTGTGGCCGAACTGTATGAGCACCTTGTCCCCGCACCGGACCTGTTCAAGCATAAGCTCATAGTGGCCCTTGTCCCGGAAGGTCTCGGTGGAGAGGCCTGAGTGGGCGTGGTTGGAGACGAGATACTCCGTCCCCACGTAGAGCTGAAGGGCCTGTCCCCACCCGGCGTAATTCACCCCCGGCGCGTAGGGCGTCACCGCCGGCTGGTCCGTCACGGTGGAGTCGCCCATGAGGAACATGGCGGGCCCCTCATATTTTTCAATCTTTATGTCCGCAAGCCCCGCGCCCACAAGGCATATGTCCGCGGCCCGGCACTCACGCCTGCCCAGATCCCCCGCGGCGGCGTCCCCGCCGCCCACGGCGATGATGGGGGCCACATCGCAAAGGACCCGGACCGCGCGTTTTTCTCCGGCCCTCAATTTTCCGATCCACGCTATGTGCCGCCGGCCGGTAAACACGGCGGCCCTCTCCGTATCCTCACGGGCCGCGAGCGTAACCGTCGCCTCATAGTGCCCCGGCTCCACGTCGGCCTTGAACCACAGTGGGAGCACCCGCCCCTCCAGATCCGCGTCTCTAGCGTCCGCTCCCGGCACGGCGTAGACCGCCCCGCCGTCGGAGACGAGCTTCGTAAGCTCCCGGCCCTCGTACCACCACACCGGCGCAAAGCCGGAATTTGTCTCCGGGACCTTGAGCTCCGGGTATGATGCTATCTCCCGCTCCGTCACAAAGCCCCAGCCGCCTAAAGCGTACTTTTTAACGTCAGGAGCCGAAAATTCCGCGTAAAAAGGTATGTTCACCATACTTCTATCCTCAGAATACCACCTTCGCCCCGCCGGGTATCTCGTACTTCTTCCCGTCCACCTCAAGCCACACGGACATGGCGTTGGGGTTGTAGGCCATATCCCCGGCGGCGGTGAACTGGAGCCGCCCCGCGGCCTCCATGTAGTCCACGATCTCGATATTGGTGGCGTACCATATGTCCTCCTTGCCGGACATCATGGCGCAGAACTCCTCCATCACGTTCCAGTTGTCGTAGATGGGGAACTCGAAGCTGTGCCCCCAGACGTACATCATGTAGAGGTACTGGGTCTTGTGCATATCGAGGAACTTCTTGCCCTTCTCAATGAGCCCCTGATTGTGGTGGCATGTGCCCTTCCACTCAAGAAAGTCCTCCGGCATACCGTAATCCCCGGTGGTGGGGACCACGCGGGCGTATTTTATGCCCAGCGCCGGCAGGAGCGCCATTATCTCCTTTGAATACGACCCGTTGGGATATGCAAGGCCCCGGACGGGCTCGCCCAGAATATTCTCAAGCTCGTACCTGTCCTGAAGCACCTGCCTTGCCACCTGCTCCAATGGAGAGCGGCTTATGGTGGGGTGTGTATAAGTATGGCAGGCGATCTCGTGACCGGCGTAGAGCGTCTTATACTCGCTCACCGGCACCCTCTGGGGGTCCGAGGACCGCCCGGAATTTAAGTTGAAGGTGCCCTTTATGCCGTTTTTGTTAAAGATGTCCACGAGCCTCCGGTCCTCCTCCCGCCCGTCGTCGTAGCTCATGGTCAATACCTTGTGCTTCCCTCCGGGAAAGCAGGTGTAAATGTTATGTAACGCCGGATTAAGCATATAAATACCTCCCAAAAGTTTTTTTGATTTACCGGCCCTCACCCGCCGAATACGGACTTTAAGAACGAAAGCCTCTTATCGCCGGAATTTTTGATTAGGTACACGGCGATGTTGGCCATGTGCTCCGCCCCGGCCTGAGTTAGATGCACCCCGTCGGGCTGGAAAAACTCAGCGCTTCTGCGGGAGCCCAGCTTTTCAAGGCTCAGCCGTGAATATTTCCGCATGTCTAAAATGGGCACGTTAAGCTCCGCGGCCACCTCGTGCACAACGTCGCTGTACAAGTTTAGATTTGCGATGCCCGATTGGAGCTTTAAGTCCGTTATGGGCGTTGCCAGTATGGGCTCCGCGCCCCTCTCCCTTGCCGACAGCACGAATTTTCTCAGATTTTCGCCGTAAGCCTCAAGGCTCACCACCCGCTCCGGGTGGCTCTCATCGCAGTCGTTGTGGCCGAACTGGATAAGCAGATAGTCCCCGAACCTGAGATTATTTAAAATATCCTCAAGCCGCCCCTCCTCCATGAAGGTCTTTGTGGACCTGCCGCTCATGGCGCAGTTATCTATAATGAGCTCCGGCAGCGTGTACCGCCGCTCGGTCCCAAAGGGGCAACCCTCTCGCTTATCCACAAATGCAAGCTTCCCGCCGACGCCCTGTCCCGCCAGAGTCTGGCCCCAGCCTGTTATGCCCGACTCCTCCGGCTCATATGTCTGCATGGTGGAATCCCCCGCCAGATAGAGCGTGGGCCTATGCTCCTGACCGGGAAGCACGTTTTTAAACTCCATGTCGCTTGCGTAGTAGAAGCTTGGGTACACCGGCTGGTTGTAGCAGTTATTCTGCCAGGCCACGCCGCACCTGTACTGGGGGTCGTGCATCAGCGTAAAGAGCTTGTGTGGCGCGTCCTCCACGTTCGTATATATCCTTATTGCCGTGTTGTCCGCGTGCTTTAAGACTATCTCCTCCCGCCAGTCGCCAAAGAGATCGGCGACTAAACACGGCACGGCCTT
>CANREY010000093.1 GCA_947629755.1 uncultured Oscillospiraceae bacterium
CTCCTCCCCCTGCCCCCTCCTCAGGGAGGAGGGGCGAGTGACACGCCCCACCCCCTACCCCCTCCCAAGGGAGGGGCTGGATTGGTGTTCTATTGGGGGGTGCGGGGAGAATTGGGGGCCTCCCACCTCATCTGGCCCTGCGGGGCCACCTTCCCCGCCCCGCGGGGAAGGCTGGGGATTTTGCCCGCGCGGGGGGGACGGGGGACGGGCGGGTTTGGAACCCGCCCCTACGGGGGGAATGGGGGATTACCGATAAATGGCGTAGGGGAGGGTCCGTGACCCTCCCTATCCCCTTTTTAATACGCGCCCCGCAGGGCGCAACCTTTTATTCGGTGGGGAGGATAACGCGGGCGGTGAAGGTATTATTATCCTTGGAGAATTTGAAGCCGGTGGAGCCGGAGTAGGTTTTGGCAAGGTCGGAGACGGCGGCGAGGCCGTGGCCGCCGCCGGAGCGGGTGGTCTGGAAGGCGGCGGCGGGGAGGAAGCCCTGACTGTCGGGGGTAAAGCCGCGGGCCAGCTTTACGCCGGAGCAGGAATTTGTGGCCTCAAGGGTGAAGGCGCCGTGGAAATAGCCGGCGGCAACGTCGATGACGCGCTCACCGGGGACCTTAGCGCAGGAGCTGAGGGCGTTTTCCATGACGTTGCCGATTATGACGGTCAGGTCCTGGGGCTTTATGTTGAGGACGCCACAGCTGGCGGCGATATTGCACTCCACGCCGTCGTCGCGGGCCCGGTCGGCGTAATAGCGCAAAAGGGCGTTGACGGTGGGGTCTTGGCAAAATACCTCGTTTTCCAGATGCTCCGTCTGCTGGGCGAGGGAGGACAGGTACTCGCGGAGCTTGTCCGTGTCGCCCTCCTCGGCGAGGGAATAGAGATAATTCCAATGGTGGCGCATGTCGTGGCGGAGCCTCGCGGCCCGCTCCATGTCGGACTGTATGCGGTCGTACTGGAGCTTCTGGGCCTCCACGGCCCGGAGGGCGTTCTCCTCACGGGAGCGGTTCACGGCGCTGGTAACTATCATCCAGTACATAATGGCCTGATTGAGCACAAGAAAGAGAAGTAAGGAATTTAACAGGAAGTTGTATGGGTATATGTCAAAGAGCATGTGGGCGGACATCATGAGAATGAGAAAGGTGACGGTGGAGACAGTGGCGTAGCGAAATTCGCGCTTCATGCGCTCCGGCTCGATCTCCCGCAAAAATGAGGACACATAGCGGCGCAGGAATATCACGAACACCGGCAAAACGGTCACATAGGACAGGAGGTAAAACGCAAGATATTTGGGGTGGTAGACCTTCGGTATGCCGGGGGCGAAGTCGGGTAAGAGAGGCTCCAAGACCGCCCCGACGAGGTTCGTCAGCCAGAAAATAAGGGCCGCGTAGAAGATGACTATGTAGATAACAATGAGCTTTTTCGTCAAATGCTCCCGGACGAGGACGCCATAAGCCACGACGGAGAGGACGACGGTGAGGAGCATGTAGAAGTCGGAGATATGTATAATGGTCTTGAGGGTCCGGACAAAGCTATTGTGGACGGCAAAAGGGAAAAGGGCGGAGGCGACGAGGGTGCCGGCGGTAAGGCATATGCAGATATACAGCTACCCCGACTAAGCTTTGCCGTAGGCAAAGCTTACGAAATACTTTTGGGAGCAAAGGGGAAGAAATTCCCCGGTTTTGTCTTTTTAAGGAGGTTTTTTTATGAAAAAGGTTATGAAGAAGTCACTGTGCGCCCTTCTGGCGCTGGCGATGGTATGCACGGGGTTGGTGCTGCCGGGGACGGAGGCGAGAGCGGCGACAAATGTAGAATATTTGGATTGGGACGAAAACTCGAAAACGCTGGTGAAAAAGACGACTGGAGCAGAAGTTAATGTCACTGAGATAACCAGCGGCACCAGCACCACATGGAATGAGGGCTGGTACATAGTTAAAGGTAGCGTTACGTTTAATGAACGTATAAGCATCAGCAACGATGTGCACCTTATTTTGGCGGATAACTGCACGTTGACGGCATCGCAGGGCATCGGTTTAAGCATTAAGAGTAATAGAGACATAACAATTAATGGCGGGACAATTACTGCCATCGGTGGAGCAGGCCGATTATCTGCGCTTATTAATAAAGCGGAAGCTGCTGGCGGTGCAGGAATCGGAAGCGGAGCAGGATGGTGACAAGATTGAGCTGACGGCGACGGTCACCTCCGGCGAGATTGAGGCCGAAAAGCTTGACGGCACATTGACCTTTAAGGTCGGAGAAACGTCACTCGGAACGGGCACAAGGTCCGGAAACACTTGGACGCTGAAGATTGGAACTGACAACGGCGAACTGCAGAAGAAGCTGTTTGGGGAGAACGGCACGACCAGCGTCACGGCGGAGTACGAGGGTAATAGCAATATTGCCGGGGATACCAGCGAAGAAAAGAGCGTGACGGTAAATAAGAGGACGCTGACATTTACCTTTAACGCGACCAACAGGGCGTATGACCGAACCACGGATATTAAAGGCACTTTTACGCCGAGCGGCTTGGTGGGCAAGGACAACGTGGAAGTCTCGACGTATACCGCCACGGTGGGCGACGCAAATGTCGGGAACGGGAAGGAAGTCTCGGCAAGCGTTACGGCCTTGAGCGGAGACGACGCGAAGTATTATGACATCGGCGACGTGAACGGCGGGACGGTGAACATTACACAGGCTGAGTTGGAGCTGACGGTCACTCCTGTCTCCATCACGTATGGCGAAAAGCTGACGGACGGGCTGCTCAGCGGCAACGCGAAGATCAGTGGCACGGATAAGGTTGTCACGGGTAGTTGGAAGTGGGCTTCTGAGGCTCAGGGTGCGATGCCCACTGTGGGCGACAGCACAAAATATAAAGTGGTGTTTACGCCAAGCTCCGATGGCGCTGAGAACTTCACCACGGAGAGCCTGAGCACGGAGATCACCGTCTCCGTGGGTAAGGCCATGCCGACTGTTACGGTGGACAGCGTGAGCGGCACGTATGGCGGGGACATCGTTATAACCGCGAAGATGGAGGTCAGTGACGTTGACGCGAGCAACATCACCGGCACGGTGACGTTTGAGGCTGGCGGCACGTCGCTTGGTCAAGCCGAAGTCAAGAACGGCACGGCGACGCTGACGGTAAAAGGCGATGATCAGCAAAAACTGCACGCGCTGTTCGGGGACAGCGGCAGCTCCACTGTCACCGCGACGTATAGCGGAGACACCAACATCGAAGCAGGCACTCCCGGCAGCGGGAGCGCGACCGTGGAGCGGAGGGCGCTGACATACGAGGTCACCGCGACGGGTAGGGAATATAACGGTGAAAAGACCGTCGAAGTCAAACTTCAGCCTAACAACCTTGTAATTGGCGACAGCGTGAGCCTTACCGCGACGGGCAATTTGGAGAGTGCGAACGCGAAGACGTATGATAAGGTCGATCTGAGCGGTATCAGCAAAGGGGGTACCGACGCGAAGTATTACAGCGTTGATGAAACCGCCGAGGGCGCGACGGTCAAGGACGGAGTTACCATCAGCCCGAAAGTGGTTGAGCTTGACTGGAAGCTGGACGACAAGGCGACATATGAAATCAACTACGATGGCAAGGCGCACACCGTTACGGCTGAGGTCACAAACAAGGTCAACAGCGACGATGTTTCTGTCACAGTGAAAGTGGCACTGACGGACGGCGGCGAGGGAACAGGGGCTTCCGTGACGAAAGCGGGGAGCTATACCGCCACGGCGACGGAGCTCACCGGCGCGGCCAAGGACAACTACAAGCTGGCGGAGCCCAAGCCAACGAAGGAAATAACCATTAACAAGATAGACGCTGAATTTACCGCGCCGACGGCGAAGGACCTCACCTACAACGGCAGCTCTCAGGCCCTTGTGAACGAGGGCACAACCGGTGACGGCACGATGATGTACGCGCTTGGCGAAAACGCCAGCGAAGAGCCGAGCGCCTTTGGCGACGCCGTGACCTCCGGGACCGACGCCGGGACGTACTACGTGTGGTACTACGTCGCGGGCGACGGAAACCATAATGACAGCGCGAAGGCGTGCGTGGAGGTCACGATCAAGAAGGCCGTGGTGAGCTTCACGGAAACCAACGGGGCCACGACTTATGACACGAACCCCCATCAGGTCACGCTGACGAACACCGCTGGCGGCGCGCCGGAGCTCCAGCCGGGCGATTACACCGTTCACTACGCCGTGACCGGGAAGGGCTTTGACGAGGGCGACATGAACGAGACGAAGGCCGGGACATACGACGTCTGGGTCCAGCTGGAGGCTGAGACGTTCAAAAACTATCAGTTTAAGGACGGTCAGCAGACGGAAAAGGTCGGCACGCTGAAGGTGGAACCGGCGAGACTTGAGCTGACGGTCAATGATGTCACCATCACCTACGGCGACGCGCTGACGAACGAGCTGCTTAGCGAAAGTACGGCGAAGATTACCGGCGACAAGGGCGCGACTATCACCGGGACTTGGGAGTGGGAGAGCGTAGGCGCGTATCCCACTGTGGCAGACAGCGGAGAGACTCAGTACACCGTGAAATTCACGCCGGATCCGGATTACGTCGGTAACTTTGTCGATAGCACTCTGAGCACGGAGGTCACAATCACCGTCAAGCCGTATGAGCTTACGCCCAAGGTCGTTGCAAGCTCCGTGAGCGACAAGATTTACGACGGGAATACGAGCATCACGGACGGCGGGACGCTTGAGTTTGAGAATATGGAGCTGTTCAACAGCGAACCGTTTAACGGCACAAAGCCCACAATAAGCGGGACCTTCGCCTTTACCAGTCCGAACGCGGGGACGAATACCGTCAACGTGACGGGGATAGAGTTTGCGTCCAACGGCGAAAATTATTCGCTCCGCACGAATAAAATCGACAACGCGACCGTTGACGGCTCCATACAGAAGAAAATGGTCGAGCTGACGTGGGCGCTGGACGGCGAGGACGCAATGACCACGGGCTACACCACCACCGCGCACACCGTCACCGCCACGGCCACTACCGGCGTTGAGGGCGAGACGGTCAACGTGACGGTCGAGAACGGCACACAGACCAACGCCGGGACATATACGGCAAAGGCCGCCGAGCTCACCGACACGGAAACCGGCAGGGCCGGCAACTACAAGCTTCCTGAGAGCGTAGAGCAAGAGTACACCATCACCCCCGCCGAGGTGAGCTTCACGATTGAAAATGAGGCCAAGGCGGATTGGGCCTCGTATCACGAAACGAACGGCGATCCCAACCCGGAGGGCTACAAGCTTACCGGTGAGGGCACGGATTACGCACTCACCATGACCTACGACAGCTTCTATCACGCTGCCGAGGTGAAGCAGGCAGCGGGCGAGGAGGTCAAGATTGAGAAAAAAGCCGAGAACGGATACTGCGTGACATATAAGCGGGTGAAGGACGCCGAAGGTAACCCTGTGACCGAGGACGCGATCAAAGCGGTCCGCAACGCCGGGACGTATGAGATTTACGTTACTATCAACCCCGTGTCCTCCTCCGAGGACGTGCGGAACTACGTTTTCAGCGGTCACGAGGGTGAAACAAGCCTTAAAATCGGCGAGATAACCGTCAACCCCTACGAAATCACGGTGGCGTGGACGCACTTGAGCTACGTCTATCACGGCCACGCCATGCACCCGAATATAACGGTGTTGAACGCGTTTAAGGCGGATACGGGCCGCGGCACGCCGTCAAGCTTTGATCCAAGTAACCCCGACGGGTACACCGGAAACGTTGTCGTCGCCTTTGGCGCGACCGGGGGCTCCGACGTGGGCGAGTACACCGTGACGGCCAAGCTCTACGGCGCGAACGCCGGAAATTACACGGTGACGGACCCCGACGAGACGGTGAACATCGTCCCCGCGCCGGTGACCTTCACCGTGGGGGACAACATCTGGGTGATAGATAACGGCACTGTGGACCGCACCTCGGTGACCCTCCGGCCCACCTGGGGCGCTGTGACCACCGATCCGGACACGGCGGTGCATGACAGCTATCCCAAGCCGGGGACGGCGGTCAAGTCCGAGCTTGAGACGACAATCGTCTACAAAAAGGACGGCGTGGAGTATACCGCGCCCACTGAGGCCGGGACGTATGAGGTCTGGGTGGAGATCGGCAACAAAAATTTCCGCCACTCCGCCACCTCCGACGGGGCAAGCCACAACGTGGGCGAGCTCATTATCACCAGCGATCGCAACAGCGTAAGGTCCTACACCGTGAAATTTGACCCGGACTGCGAGGGCGCAACCGGGCCTGAGGCCATGACGGGAGTTTTCGCCAACCAGACGGTGGTCATGCCCGCCATCGGCTTTGAGCGCGAGGGGCACATTTTCCAAGGCTGGAGCTACGGCGGGCGTGTGTATATGCCCAACGAGGAGTTCCATATGCCCTCCTCCGACGTGACATTCAAGGCCCAGTGGCTGGACACGGAGGATATTCGCTCCGTGGGCGGCACGGTGAAGCAGGAGCAGAAGGACGATCCCACCAAGTCCGATCCCGTTCTCGGCGCGACTGTGACGCTGAAGCAGGGCTCCAATGAGATCGGCGAAACGGTTACCGATGTTGAGGGCAAATTCAGCTTTGAAAACCTCGTGCCCGGCATCTACAACCTGGAGGTCAGGTACCACAACGGAGACGTGGAGGTGGTCAAGACATACCTGGTGGACGTGGAGGGCGACAGCAGTCTTGAGGGCGAGTACGTCCTGCCCGGCGGGGC
>CANREY010000094.1 GCA_947629755.1 uncultured Oscillospiraceae bacterium
CGGGAGGTATCCGCTTTACGCGGAACTTCACTGGGAAGGGTTTTTGATGAACGAAGGAATTTTGAAAACCGAAAAGCTGACGCATGTCTACTCACCGGGGACGCCCTTTGAGATGGTGGCGGTGAGGGACGTGGATATTGAGATAAGAAAGGGCGAGGTGCTGGGGATAATCGGCCACACGGGGTCGGGGAAGTCCACTCTCATACAGCACTTCAACGCCCTTGTAAAGCCCAGCTCCGGCAGGGTGCTTCTTGAGGGGCGGGACATAAATGAGTCCAAGGAGTCCATAAAGGACGCCAGAGCCAAGGTGGGACTTGTGTTCCAGTACCCGGAGTATCAGCTCTTTGAGGAGACGGTCTATAAGGACATAGCCTTTGGGCCGAAGAACATGAAGCTTTCGGAGAGCGAAATAGACGAGCGCGTCAGAAAGGCCGCCAGATTTGTGGGCGTGGAGGAGGAGCTTTTGGACAGGTCCCCCTTTGACCTCTCCGGCGGGCAAAAGCGCAGGGTCGCCATCGCCGGGGTCATAGCCATGATGCCGGAGATTCTGGTGCTTGACGAGCCAATGGCGGGCCTCGACCCTAAGGGGCGGGAGGAGATAATGGCGAACATACTCTCCTACCACGAGGAGACCGGGGCGGCCATCGTCATCGTCACCCACTCCATGGAGGAGGCCGCCAGGTATACGGACAGAATGATAGTTTTAAACCACGGCACGGTGGCCATGGAGGGCACGCCGGAGGAGGTATTTTCCAGAGGCGAGGAGCTTCGCTCCATCGGCCTTGCCACGCCGGTCATGTCCGATGTGGCGGAAAAGCTCCGGAAAAAGGGGCTTGACGTACCGGCCTCGGTATACACGGTGGAGCAGATGGTGAGGGCCCTCACCACCCTTGAAAGGGGGCGGCGTGGTGCTTAAGGACATAACTTTAGGCCAGTTTTTTCCGGGCAACACCGTTGTGCACCGGCTGGACCCAAGGACGAAGATACTGCTGGTGATACTCTACATCGCGGCGCTTTTCGTGGCGAAAAGCTGGGTGTCCTACGCCTGCGTGCTGGTGTTTCTGGCCTCGGCCATAGCCATATCGAAAATAAAGCTGAAGGTCATGCTCAAGGGCATGAAGCCCCTTATCTTCATAATCGTCTTAACGGCGGCGCTGAACCTTTTCTACGGCTCCGGTGAGCCGCTGGTGGAGTTCTGGATATTCAAAATAACAAAGGACGGCTTAACCAGGGCCATCTTCATGTCCGCAAGGATAATCATGCTGGTGATGGGGACATTCATGCTGACCTACACCACCTCGCCAATAATGCTGACCTACGGGCTGGAGCTTCTCTTGGGACCGCTGAAGAAGCTGAAGGTGCCGGTACATGAGCTTGCTATGGTCATGAGCATGGCCCTGAGGCTAATCCCCACGCTCATCGAGGAGACGGACAAGATAATGTCCGCCCAGAAGGCCAGAGGCGCCCAGTTCGACACGGGGAACCTCATCGAGAAGGCAAAGGCGATGCTCCCCATACTCGTACCCCTTTTCATATCCTCCTTCCGCAGGGCCGACGAGCTGGCCACGGCAATGGAGGCCAGATGCTACCACGGGGGCGAGGGCAGGACCAGGCTCAACGTGCTGAGATTTGCCGTCCGGGACTACGGAGCGCTGGCTCTGGGCGTGGTGGTGCTGGCGGGGGTTGCGGCGCTGGCCGCATTCGGGCTTTGAGCTACGCAGGATAAAGGGGTGTTCTTTTGAGAAACATAGCGCTGAGACTGCGGTATGACGGCACGGCCTACCACGGCTGGCAGGTGCAGAAAAACGACGTGACCGTGGCCGAGACGGTGGAGAACGCCATATTCAAGCTCACCGGCGAGCGCGTCCGCGTCACCGGCTGTGGCCGGACGGACGCGGGGGTCCACGCCCTTCGCTACTGCGCCAATTTTAAGACGGAGTGCTCCATACCGACGAAAAAGCTCCCGCTGGCGCTCAATTCCCGGCTCCCGGAGGACATAGCCTGCGTGGCGGCCACGGAGGCGGCGGAGGACTTCAACGCCATACTCTCCTGCGTCAAGAAGGAGTACACGTACAGGATAATAAATACGCGGATACCGGACCCCTTTGAGCGTAAAAGGGCGTGGTTTTACCCCGCGGCGCTTGACGCCGATATAATGAAAAATGCGGCGGCGCAGTTTGTGGGGAAGCACGATTTTGCGGCGGTGAGGTCCGTGGGGACCGAGACAAAGACCACGGTGCGCACGGTCTACTGGTGCGAGGTGGAAAAAAGCGGGGAGCTTATGGAGGTGAGAGTCTGCGCCGACGGGTTTTTATATAACATGGTCAGGGCCATAGTCGGCACGCTGGTCTACTGCTCCGAGGGGAAGCTTAAGGCCGAGGACATACCGGGGCTTCTGGACACGCGGGACAGGCGTCTCACCGGCCCCACGGCCCCCCCACAGGGGCTGTATCTGAGCCGCGTGTGGTACGACGGGGCCGTGGGTGAGATGATGGCGGGGGAGTAAATAGATATTTTTGGCTTTTTTCCAAGTTTTTTTCGCTAAAATTTGCAAATAGTTAATGATTATGATATAATACTGTGTTACAATTTACACTGCTATATTACGATTTGTGTGGCTGAGGGTCCGCGATGAAAGATAAGCCTGAAAAAAAGAAAAGGAGACTGCCCAGAGTGCTGGGGACCGTGTTCCTCCTCGCGGCGGCGGTGCTGGCGGTGACGCTGGCGGTACGCAGTCAGCAGGAGGGGGGCATAAGGGCCCTTTGGAGGGAGATCTTCGGCTCCCAGGGCACGGACGAGTTCTTCTTTGAGAGCGCCGCCGGTGGACAGGTGGCGGATATGGACATGGGCCTTGCCGTGGCGGCTGGGTCGGGCCTCTACGTTTACGACAAGGAGGGCAACGCCGCCTTCTCACGGCTCTACACCTACAACAGCCCCGCCATAAATACCGCCGGGGACTACGGGGCCGTGTGGAACGTGGGCGGCGACACGGTGATATTCTTTGAAAAAAGCGGCATCATCAAGGAGCTGAGCTTTGAAAACCCGGTGGTGTCCGCCAGCGTCAACGACTTGGGCTACCTTGCCGTGTGCACCGAGGAGAGCGGATATTACGGCTCCGTGACGGTCTATAACTACAACGCCACGGCCATCTACCGCTGGTACGCCGGGAACGCCAGGGTCCTCTCGGCGAAGGTGAGGGGACGGGAGGAGCTTTTAGTCACCACCCTCGGCATCGGCGGGAGCACGCTGGTGCTATTGAGGCTCGACAGCGAGGAGCAGGTGGCGGACTATACATATTCGGGGCTCGTGGTGGAGGCGGTTTTCACGGACTCCGGCGTCGCCGCGGTCACGGACGGGAACGTCATCGGCTTCGATAAGGAGCTTCAAAAGCAGTGGGAGTATGACTTCGGAGGTAAGTACCTCACCCACTTTTCATATAGGCCGGGGGCGCTGGCTCTGGGGCTTTCGGACTATCAGGTGGGCGGCCGCCAGCAGGTGGCGGTCATAAGCGACGAGGGGAGCGAGACGGGGAAGATCGAGCTTACGGACGAGATAACCGACTTATACCTTGCCTACGACCGGGTGGCCATACTTACAAACGGCCTTGTGACGGTCTATGACACGAAGCTATCGGAGCTTGAGAGATACGAGTGCGATCCGGGGGCGGAGCACGTGATACTCCGGGAAAACTCCACGGTGCTGTGCGCGGGGACGTTCTCGGCTTACGTATACGGCAAATAAGAGGGATACCGCCGTGACGGCGGAGGATTGGAGAGCTTTATGAGCATTGTTCTGGACATAGTGCTTGTGGCCATAGTGGCGCTTTGCTGCTGGAGGGGCTTTCGCACGGGGATAATCAACGGCGTGAGCTGGATAGTGGCGCTGGTGATAGCTATTTACGGGGCGAACCTTGTGGCTGCGGCGTACTATTCGGAGTTTTCCGAGATGCTCACGCCCTTCGCCCAAGGGGTGGTGGAGAATACGCTGACGGGCGACGAGAAGGACGAGGACGGGAACTACACCTCGGTCATAAGCCCGGACCTGCCCTTAGACGAGGTGGAGAAGCTTGACGTCTACGAGGTGTCGAAGGCGGTGCTGAAAAGACTGGGCATAGCCGACGAGGCGGCGGAGTCCATAGCCCGCGAGACCGCCGAGACGAACGACAAGGTGGGCATTCAGATGACGGCGGAGCTGACGGAGCTTCTTTGCGACAGGGCGGCCTTCGTGGCGGTGTTCGCCATAGCCTTCACGCTCATAGCCATAGTTTTCACGGTGATAGGTAATGTGTTCGACCTCAATTTCGGTCTTCCGGGACACGAGAATTTAAATCATATAACCGGCGCGGCGCTGGGCATAATAAGGGGACTTGTCATAATACTCGTGCTGGGGTGTCTTGGGAGATATTTGGGTATATTTATCTCCGCGGGGACCATGGACAAGACGCTTATTTTCAAGCATTTAGTCGAGGCAAATAAGCTTGCGGATATACTGAAGATATAAGGATATTTCATAAGATAGGAAAAGACCCTTTAAAATATGCCTTGGGCTGTGGGAAGGGGAAAAATATGAAGAACGTTCCGAATATGATCTCCGCGTTCAGGATAGTCCTTGTGCCTGTATTCGTGCTGGTGTACTTCACCGCCGGCCAGTACGCAAGATACTGGGCGGCGCTGGTGTTCCTTCTGGCGGCGGCGTCGGATTTTCTTGACGGGTACCTTGCGAGGAAGCTTGACAGCATAAGCAACCTCGGAAAGATACTTGACCCCGTGGGGGATAAGCTCATGACGATCTGCCTTGTCATCTGCCTTATCGCCGACAGGGTCATACCGAAATGGATATTCTGGTTTTTCCTCGTAAAGGACATGGCGGTCATGCTTGGGGGCCTATTTTACCGGGGAAGAATGGAGCGGCAGGTGCCGGCCTCAAATATGGTGGGAAAGACGGCTACATTCGCTCTTTTTTGCGTGGGGCTATCCATTATGCTCTTTAAGATGCCGGAGAGCGCGGCCACGCCGCTTATGATAACGGTGGTGGCCATCTCGGCGGCGGCGCTTTTGAGCTACGCGCCGATGATATTGAATATACTCAAAAATCCCAGTGACAAAAAGGAAGTCAAATAAATGCAACCTACATTATGCGCAAGGTGCCACAAGAACGTGGCCGTCATATTCGTGACGAAGATCGAAAACGGGCAGACCACCAGCGAGGGTCTGTGCTTAAAGTGCGCCCGTGAGATGGGCATGAAGCCCGTGGACGACATCATGAAGAAAATGGGCATCTCCGACGACGACCTTGAGGGCATCGCCGGGGAGATGATGGAGGCCTTCGGCGGGGCCGAGGAGCTCTCGGAGAACGTGGAGGGGGACGACGAGTCGGGCAAGACCGCCACCTTCCCCTTCCTCAACAAGCTTTTCGGCGCTCAGGAGGCCCCGGACCAGCCCAGGGGCGACAGCTCCGGGGGCCAGCGGCAGGGCAGGGAGAAGGGCGACCGGGACAGAAAGAGAAAATATCTGGACACCTACTGCATATCTCTCTCCCAGCGAGCCGCCCAAGGGAAGCTTGATAAGCTGGTTGGCAGGGACGAGGAGCTTGAGCGTGTCATACAGATACTCAACCGCCGCCAGAAAAATAACCCCTGCCTCATCGGCGAGCCCGGCGTGGGCAAGACGGCCATCGCCGAGGGCCTTGCCCAGCGGATAGAGTCCGGGGACGTGCCCTATAAGCTGAGGGACAAGGAGGTCTATCTCCTTGACCTCACGTCGCTCGTGGCCGGGACCCAGTTCCGGGGGCAGTTCGAGTCCAGAATGAAGGGGCTCATAGAGGAGATAAAGAAGGTCGGCAATATAATCCTCGTCATCGACGAGGTCCACACGCTGGTGGGGGCCGGGGACGCCGAGGGGAGCATGAACGCCGCCAATATCTTAAAGCCCGCCCTGTCAAGAGGGGAGATACAGGTAATCGGCGCCACGACCCTCAACGAGTACCGGAAGTATATCGAGAAGGACTCGGCATTGGAGCGCCGGTTCCAGCCGGTTCAGGTGGAGGAGCCCTCCATCGAGGAGTCCATAAAGATAATAAAGGGCATAGCCCACTACTACGAAAGCTACCACGGTGTGCGCATCTCCGACGCCATGTGCCGTCAGGCGGTGCTGCTCTCAGAGAGGTATATAACCGACAGGTTCCTGCCGGACAAGGCCATAGACCTCATAGACGAGGCCTGCTCCGATGTGAATTTAAAGTGCAAAAATTATGAGCGCCTCGCCCAGATAGACAAGGAGCTGGCGGACATAGCCAAGGAGCGTGAGATGCTCCTTGAGCGGCCGGAGACGGACAACACGCCCTACGCCGAGGAGGACTACGCGAGGTTAGCCAAGCTCCGTGGGCGGGAGATAACCATTTCCGACGAAAAACAGCGTCTCCAGGCCGAGGGCATACCGGAGCTGGGAATGGACAACTTCGCAAGGATAATCGAGCTCTGGACGAAGATACCGGCCTCCAACATACGTGAGGACGAGCACGAGAAGCTGGCAAAGCTGGCCGACAGGTTAAAGGAGCATATCGTGGGGCAGGACCAGGCCGTGGAGGCAGTCTGCGCCGCCATAAAGCGCAACAGGGTCGGCATCTCCGCCAAGCACAAGCCGGCAAGCTTCATATTCGTGGGCTCCACGGGCGTGGGCAAGACGGAGCTTGTAAAG
>CANREY010000095.1 GCA_947629755.1 uncultured Oscillospiraceae bacterium
TATAAGAGGAAATATGATATTCAAACTTATAAAGAGATCGTTGCGTTTACTGACGGAAAAAGCTTGAATGAGATTGAAAAAGCGAGAGAGGAAGGAAAAAGGCCGTATCAAAAGGCTCTCTTAGCGGCCGGTTCGGCGGCATTAGTTGTTATCATTGCGCTTATTATGATGGCTGTGATAAAATCTTTCCTTTAAGACCGCTTGTCAGCGAAATTTTACCGCGGTCTCAACTACGATGCTCCCGGCACACAAAAGGGAATCGGGAGATACAAAAAGGCTATTGGAGGTACGGCCGTGCGCTCGTTGGAAAAATTCGTGTCGCCCCTGTCCGACTACTACGTCCACACTCCGGGCCGGCAGGCCGAGGGGACGCTCCTCTGTCCGCTCCAGACGGGCAGATTCGTGTACGAGCCGGGGTATTCCCTCCGGCGGGAGGCATTTGACAGCTTTCTTATAATGTACGTCGAGAGCGGCGCTCTTGAGGTGGAGCTTGAGGGCGTGGAGCGCGTCGCCGCGGCCGGGAGCTTTGTTTATATAGATTGCTACAAGCTCCACGCCTACCGCGCGGACAGCGGCTGTGTGTGCCTCTGGTGCCATTTTGACGGCCCCACGGCCAGGGGCTTTTATGAGGCGGTGACGGAGCGGCTCGGCAACGTGTTCACCGTCCCCGGCGAGACCGAGGCGTTGGGGAAGCTCAGAATGATATACGGCGCGTTCAGCTCCGGCGGGCCCATAGCGGAGCCGCTTCTCAATAAGTACCTCACGGACATTTTGACCGTCTTTTTGATGTCCGTACCGGCCAGTCAGGCCCCGGGGCGGAGCTCAAGCTCGCGGTGGAGAGCGTCACCGCCTACATCGCCGAGCATTTTGCCGAGAGCCTGACCGTGGAGGACATGGCGGCCAAGGCCGGAATGGCGCCCTTTTATTTTATCAGGATCTTCCGCCGGGAGACGGGCTTTACCCCCCACGACTACCTTCTCAGGGTCCGCGTGGCGGCGGCGAAGTACCTTCTGAAAAATACCGAACTCACCTCCAAGGCCATATGCTTCACCTGCGGCTTCTCCTCCGAGAGCGCGTTCTCATACGCCTTCAAGCGCTCCACCTCCCTCTCCCCCACCGAATACCGTTCCTCCCAGTGAGTGCGGAGCGTCAACAGAGCCTTGAATATTCAGCGAATATATATAAGCGTTTTGCGTAGAAAGGACCGATAATATGCTGAGCGTATCTCACGTCACGAAAAAATACGGCAAGGTGGTCGCCTGCGACGACTTAAGCTTCACACTTGACCCCGGCAGCGTCACCGTGCTTTTAGGGCCCAACGGGGCGGGGAAAAGCACCATAATGAAGTCCGTCATCGGCTTTCTGCGCTATGAGGGCGAGATAACCGTTGGCGGCTATCCCAACAAGACCACCGACGCCAGAAGGCTCTTGGGCTACATACCTGAGATGCCCTCCCTCTACCCCAACCTCACGGTCTCGGAGCACATGGAGTTTATCGCCCGCGCCTATAAGCTCACCGATTATAAGGAGCGGAAGGAGGAGCTTTTCCGCCGGTTCGAGCTCACGGACAAGCAGAAGAAATTCGGCGACGAGCTCTCAAAGGGTATGCAGCAGAAGCTCAATATCTGCCTTGGACTCCTGCCGGAGCCTCAGGTGGTGCTCCTTGACGAGCCCATGATCGGCCTTGACCCCCACGCCATAAAGGAGCTCAAGCTTATTTTGGAGGAGATGCGCGCCCAAGGCCGGACCATGCTTGTGAGCACCCACATAATCGACAGCGTGGATATGCTGTGGGACAGGACCATCATCATGGACCACGGCTCCATACGGGCAAACGTGACGAGAGACGAGCTGGACAGCGCCGGAAAGACGCTGGAGGAGCTCTTCTTCGAGGTGACCGAGGGGACCGGGGATAACCGGGAGGCGCAGGAAAAATGAGACTTTTTTCCTATTACGCCCTCCACACCTTCAAAAATCAGCTCAGGAAGCTATTCAAAACATGGGTACTCATATTTTTCGCCGTGTGTCTCCTTATGGGCGTGGCTATCGGTGCTTTCGCGGCGCTTCTGGACGACTCCTCCGGCGACGCGCCGCCTGACGAGATCGCCGAGCCTGAGGGCCCCACCTTCTCCGAGACCACTGGCGTCGAGGTAAACGAGGCCATTGAGCTTGCCGCCGGGGCAGTAGTCCTTCTGATGTTCGTATTTTTCGCCATGAGCGCGGACAGGAACGGGAGCCGCATATTCCAGCCCGCGGACGTGAACCTCCTGTTCCCCTCCCCCATGAAGCCCCAGTCGGTCCTCATGTTCCGTCTCGCCACACAGCTTGGCGTAGCGCTGCTGGGGTGTCTTTACATGCTCTTTCAGGTGCCCAATCTCCTAAACGCCGGGCTCACCCCCTGGGCCGCGCTGGCGTTGGTGCTGGGCTGGGGACTTACGGCGGCCTTCGGCACCCTTATCCAAGTCCTGCTCTACACTCTGGCCTCCTCCCGCCCCGGCGTCAAGCGGTTTTTGCGCCCGGCGATCTACTCAGCGCTCCTGCTCATCGCCGGTGGGTATCTCATATTCGCCGCGGGCTCCAATGAGGGCTGCCTTAAGTCCGCCGTCCTCTTTTTCAACGCCCCGGTGACCAGATTTATCCCCATATGGGGCTGGATAAAGGGCCTTTGCGCCTTCGCCATCGACGGAAACACCACCGGCGCCGCGCTGTGCCTTCTGGCCCTCTTGGCGTCGGGGGCGGCCCTCGTCTACATCATCTGGCATCTGAAGGCCGACTTCTATGAGGACGCCATGGCCAAATCTCAGGAGACGGCGGAGCTTATGGAGCGCGCCCAGTCCGAAAAATCCACCGGATTTATGGTAAAGCGAAACAAGGACCGGAGCGAAAAGCTGAGGAGGGACGGGCTGAGGCGCGGCCGGGGCGCTGACGTATTTTTCCACAAGTCCCTCTATAACCGCTTCCGCTTCGCCCATCTTGGCTTTTTCACAAAGACCATGGAGACTTACATCGTCGCCTCTCTGGCGGTGGCGGTCATATGCCGCTTCGTGGCCCACAGCGACGGCCTTGTGCCAATAGCGCTGACGCTGGCGGGTCTGGCCTTTTTCCGCTCCCTTGGCAACCCACTTGAGCAGGACACGGCCATGGACTACTTTCTGCTCATACCGGAGAGCACCTGGGCAAAGCTTTTCTGGTCGCTGATGGGCGGCACGGTGAACTGCCTGCTTGACGTGCTCCCGGCCATGCTCCTTGGGGCCATAGTCTCCGGCGGAAATATCCTCACGGCGACAGCGCTGGTGCCCCTCATCGTATCCGTGGACTTTTACGCCACCTGCGTGGGGACCTTCATATCCCTCTCCGCCCCCGTCTCCGCCGGGAAAACATTGAAGCAGGTCATTCAGATAATGTTCGTCTATTTCGGCCTTCTGCCCGACGCGGCCTCCGTGGCCGCCGGCATGGTGACGGGCCACCCGGTCGCCGGCCTTATGGGGGCCGCCGCCGTGAACATCTGCCTTGGGCTCGTGTTCTTTGGCCTTTCGCCCATATTTATTGACCCAAAAGGAGGAAAACCCGTGGGAACCCATAGCTTTACAGGCGATCTTAAGGAGACCCGGCGCCGCTTTTCCACGCTGGGACTGGGGCTTTTCGCCATAATGGCGGTGGCCTCGGCGCTCCAGCTCGCCGCCGGTATTTTGGTGGACCTTATCTACCCTGAGGGCGGCGGCCCCTCTTGGCTCATGTGGCTATGCACCTTCGCGCCCATGTACCTCATAGCCGTGCCTCTGGGCCTTTGGATAATGGGCCGCGTGCCCTCCGCCCCAAGGGAGAGACACGCCATGAAAGCGGGGAGCTTCGTCGTCACCGCGATCATAAGCGTTTTCGCCATGTACGCCGGCAACATCGTTGGCAACGTCCTGCTGACGCTCATATCCTCCCTTCTGGGCCGCGCCCCGGCAAATCCCCTGCTGACCTACGCCATGGACGACTCTGCGTGGCTCAGGGCCCTCGTCATGGTGATCATCGCCCCGATAATAGAAGAATACGTGTTCCGCAAGACACTCATCGACAAAATGAACGTCTACGGCGAGAGGCTCTCGGTAATCGCCTCGGCCCTCATATTCGGCCTTTTCCACGGAAATCTCTCCCAGTTCTTCTACGCCGCCGCGCTGGGGCTGGTGTTCGGGTATATCTACCTCAAAACAGGCAAGCTCCGCTACACCGTCTCCCTCCACATGGGCATAAATTTCCTCGGCGGCGTTGTGGCCCCGGCCCTTCTTGAACGTATCGACCTTGATAAGATCGGAGACATCGACGTTTCCGACCTCGACTCCCTCCGGGAGTTTATAGTGGACCTCGCCCCTTTGGCCGTCTACTCCCTGGCTATGATAGTCCTCAGCGTCATGGGCCTCATCTTCTTTTGCGCCAACGTGAGGAAATTCACCTTCGAGCCCTCCCCCCTCGCTCTCCCCTCCGGCTCACGGTTCAAAACCGCCTGCCTCAACCCCGGAATGATCCTTTTCCTCCTCTCCTCCCTCGCCCTCGTGGCGCTGACCTTCATATAATTCTATTGTCGAAAAAGGCCTGCGGCCTTTTCCGACAAAGGGGAACGTGCGAAAAAATTCGCGAAAAGGTCTGCGGACCTATTCGCGAATTTTTTCTGCCGTCACGCCGCGCGCGCCGCAAGCGGCACGCTTGCGTGACAAAAGGTATTTTTTCTGACGTACATGCCGTCAGAAAAAATATTGAATTGGGGTACGCTTATCCGGGGGTGTCAACAGTCTAAGACCTCGGACGAATATCCGAGGTCTTATGTTTTGTATTAGTTTATCTTACGTCGCCTAAGAAAAACAGCGCCAGCGTCCCCGGTCCTGAGTGGGCTCCGATGA
The DNA here is from genome assembly GCA_947629755.1 of uncultured Oscillospiraceae bacterium. Taxonomy (GTDB): domain Bacteria; phylum Bacillota; class Clostridia; order Oscillospirales; family Oscillospiraceae; genus RUG626. The sequence goes on from CANREY010000095.1 coordinate 4,884, forward strand.
CCGGGCCCACGGGGCTTATGGTGATGTCGATGGGGTGGAGGGCCTCTTGGACGAGGCTCGCCAGATATTTCGCGTCCTCCGGGCAGTCGCCGTGGCTTATGAACACGTGCTGGTGGGGTATGTCGTCCCCGGTTTCCCGGCACTTGTCAAAAATTGCCTTGATGGAGGCCCTTCTGCCTCTGGCCTTGGACATGTTTATGAGCCGCCCCTCGTCGTCCACGTGGAGCACGGGCTTTATGTTGAGGATTGTCCCCACCGCCGCCGTGGCCGCCGAGACACGCCCGCCGCGCTTTAAGAAGAACAGATCGTCCACCGTGAACCAGTGCACAACTCTTGGGGCCGTGGCCGCGGCGAAGTCCCTGCACTCCTCTATGGTGGCCCCGTCCCGCTTTTTAAGGGCCGTCAGGTACACCAGCAGCCCCTGCCCCATGGAGGCGCACTTGGAGTCGATGACGTATATCTTCCTCTCCGGGTACCTCTCCGAAAGCTCCGCCGCCGCGATGCCGCCGTTCTGGCAGGTGCTGGATAGCGCCGTGGCAAAGCCGATGTAGAGAATATCCAGCCCCTCCTTTAAAATCGGCTCCATGAGCTCCGTAAACTCTCCGGGGTTCACCGCCGCCGTGGAGGCGTTGCCCCCGGCCCTCAGGGCCTCATAAAACACGTGGGAGGGTATCTCCCGCTCGTCAAGGTAGTTGCGAAATTCCTTCCCGTCAAGATTTACCCTCAAGGGCAGTACGTTTATCCCCAGCTCCTCCGCCATACCCGCCGGCAGGTCGCAGGACGAATCTGTCAAAATTATATATTCGCTCATAAGCATCTCCTTCTTTCGGTGCTACCGCCATATTTTATCATTATAATTTTACCACCTCCCCACCCATTTGTCGAGCCCCATTTCCCCCCCTCGCGAAAAAAACCGGTTGCCCCTCCTCTCTGAGGAGGGGGTAGGGGGAGGAGTCGAGCGTAGACTCCCCTCAGTCTCGCTTCGCTCGACAGCTCCACTCAAAGAGGGGAGCCTAAATCATCGTCAATCTCCAAATCAAATATTTTTCGCAAGGACATGCGCCTTGCGAAAAATACCTTTTGTCACGCAAGTGTGCTACGGGGCCCCCGGCGGGCTGTTGCCCGCTGGGGAGAGGAGGAGCGATGCCAGCGCCTGAGCCCGACCGCAGGGAGGGCGAGGCAAAGCGGCATCAGCGACGACGACGGCGCGCGCAGCGTGACGGCAGAAAAAATGCGCGAATAGGTCCGCAGACCTTTTCGCGCATTTTTTCACACGTTCTCTATTGTCGGACAAAGGCCCATGGGCCTTTGTCCGACAGCCTTAAATGATACACGTTCACCCACCCTGCCTCTCCGCCGGGATCAAATTCCGTTGAGAAAAGCTCATCGTCCGTGAACCAATCAAGCCGTCCGCCGAAGCTCTCCGCGCCGTCACGCGTCAGGGTCCTCGCGGTGTGGGACTCAATGTCCGCGACCACGGCGTATGAGCGGACGCCGGCGACCTCCTCGCCATTGACGCCAAGCTCAACAAAAAACTTGTCGCCCTTTTCATTCCCGTAAATACGCACTGACCTCGGCTCAAATCCGGCGTTCACCGGAAGCGCCGTTTCACCGCCCGTCATCAGGTCAATAACACTGAATTTAAGGTCTTTGCCCGTTCTGACAGCGTATTTTGAGTTCTCGATCAGCGTTATCCCGCCGTTCCCCACATCTTCACGGAGAAAATCGCAGTCCAATAGCTCCGCGTCCCTCAGAAGCTCCCGTCGCCGCCAGGTCCCCGGCTCCAGCGCCCA
>CANREY010000096.1 GCA_947629755.1 uncultured Oscillospiraceae bacterium
CGTCCCCTCTTATCATTGAAAGGGCTTCAGCCCTTTCAATGATGGAAAAGTCTCATGCCCGTAAACGCCATCGCCATGCCGTACTTGTCGGCCACCTCGATAACGTTGTCGTCCCTGACGGACCCTCCCGGCTCCGCCACGTACTTAACGCCGCTCTTGTGGGCCCTCTCTATGTTGTCCCCGAAGGGGAAGAAGGCGTCGGAGCCTAAGGACACGTCGGTTATCTTATCGAGGTACTCCCTCTGCTCCTCGGCGGAGAAATATTTCGGCCTCTCGGTAAAATACCTCTGCCACACGCCGTCGGCGGTCACGTCCTCCTCGTTGTGGTTTATAAACCCGTCGATGACGTTGTCCCTGTCCGCCCGGCCCAGTCCCTTTATAAATGGGAGCTCCAGCACCCGCTCAGACTGGCGAAGCTGCCAGGTGTCGGCCTTGCCGCCTGCTAAACGCGTGCAGTGTATGCGGCTCTGCTGGCCCGCGCCCACGCCGATGGCCTGTCCGTCAACGGCGTAGCACACGGAGTTTGACTGGGTGTATTTGAGGGTGATGAGGGATATTATAAGGTCCCTTTTCGCGTAGTCCGGTATGTCCTTATTGGCCGTCACCACGTTTTTGAGTAGGTCGTAGTCTATCTTAAAATCGTTCCTGCCCTGTGCGAAGGTCACGCCGAAGACGTCCTTCGTCTCCTCGTGCTCAGGCACATACCCTTCGTCGATCTTCACCACGTTGTAGCCGCCCTTTTTCTTGGCGGAGAGTATCTCCAGCGCCTCCGGGGTGTAGCCGGGAGCTATAACGCCGTCGGACACCTCCCGCTTTATGATCTTCGCGGTGGTCACGTCGCAGATGTCTGAGAGGGCTATCCAGTCGCCGAAGCTGCTCATTCTGTCCGTGCCGCGGGCGCGGGCGTAGGCCGAGGCAAGAGGTGAGTCGTCCAGCCCCTCTATGTCCGCCACAAAGCAGGCCCGCTTGAGCCTCTCGGAGAGCTTATTGCCCACCGCCGCCCCTGCGGGGGAGACATGCTTGAAGCTTGCCGCCGCGGGAAGTCCCAGCTCCCTTTTAAGCTCCCTGACGAGCTGCCATGAGTTGAGGGCATCTAAGAAGTTTATATACCCCGGCCGCCCGTTCAGCACCTCGATGGGCAGGTCGCCGCCGGAGCGCATGAATATCTTCGCCGGCTTCTGGTTGGGGTTACAGCCGTACTTAAGTTCAAATTCAGTCATTTCGCACCTCACACATTCTTATTTATAATGACGCTGTCCGCTTTTCCCGTGGCGATGTCGATGTAGCTGACGTATAGCGACACCTTGTTGTCCCCGTTGAGCTTGTCCCACAGCAGCGCCGCCAGCTCCTCCGGCGTGTTCGCCTCTATTGCTATCCTCTCCGGCTCCCCCTCAAAGCTCGGTATGGGGTCGCCGTCGCACTTATATGTGTGTATGAAGTGCCCCACGCCGGGGAGGGGCCTTTCGTACTCGTAAAAGTACCTGCAACAGCACTCCGGGTCCCCGTCCATGCTCTTTAAAATGGAGAGAGAGTACTTCCCCTCCGGCGTGACCACGCCGGAGATGCGGGGCGTCCAGTTGGGCCCGTCGGGCTCAAAGGTACGTGTGTGGAGCCCGTGGCGGTAGCAGTGGCCCTCCCTCATGTGGTCCCTTATGGTGTCCGTCTGGTCGCCGTTGGTGACTATTGTTGTCCCGTCAAGAACTCTCACCGGGTGGTAGATTATAAGGCTTGGGTCCTCCATCTTGCTCTCGTCGAAGGCCTTCGTCCTTATGCCGTCCTCCGTCCTTTCAAATACCCTGTTGCGGCTGTTCGCGCTCCGGCCCATGATGAAATACGCCACCACGGCCTTCTTGTCATCTTGGCTCCTGCCCAAAATTATCCCCCGTCCGGGGTAGGTATTCTCGCTCAAAAGCTTTCCGATGTCGTATATCATGCTTTTCCCTCCATTATCTCTTTAGAAACCTTCTCGGCGGCTCTGGGCAGTATGACCCACTCGGCCTCCTCCATTACTCTGCGCTGTAAGACCTCCGGCGTGTCCCCGTCCTTGACGTAGACGGCCCTCTGGTCGATTATCCGGCCCCCGTCGGGGACCTCGTTCACAAAATGCACCGTGGCTCCGGTGACCTTCACCCCGTAGGAAAGGGCCGCCTCGTGGACCTTCAGCCCGTAAAAGCCCTTCCCGCAGAAGCTGGGTATGAGCGCCGGGTGGACATTGATTATCCTCTCCGGCCACTTTGATGTAAACTCCCCGCTCAGTATGCTCATGAACCCCGCCAAAATTATAAGCTCGATGCCGTGGGCCTCAAGGGCCTCCTGAAGGGCCCTCTCGAACCCCTCTTGGCCGCCCAGATCCCGCTTGCGGAGCGTCAGGGCCTCTATCCCCGCGTTTTTCGCCCGCTCAAGGGCGTAGGCCCCCGCCACGTTTGAGATAACGAGCTCTATGTGTCCGCTCTTTATTATGCCGTCCCTCTGCGCGTCAATGAGTGCCTGAAGGTTCGTGCCCCCGCCGGAGACAAGCACCGCTATTTTCGTCAGCATAGCTCGATCCTCTTGTCCGACCGGACCACGCTCCCGCAGACGTACGGCTCCTCGCCGGCGGCCCTCAGCACCTGAAGGGCCATGTCCGCGTTCTCGCCGGCCACTATGACCGTCATGCCCACGCCCATGTTGTAGACGTTGAACATCTCCCTCTCCGGCACGTTTCCGAGCCTACTCAGGACCTTGAATATGGGCAGAATATCAAGACTGCTCCTGTCTATCCTCGCCCCCAGCCCCTCCGGCAGGGCCCTTGGTATGTTCTCATAAAATCCCCCGCCCGTTATGTGGGCGATGGACTTGACCTCCACCGCGTCCAGAAGGGCCAGAATGGGCTTTACGTATATCCTCGTGGGGGTGAGAAGCGTCTCCCCCACGGTCTTGTCCCCCAGCTCCTCAAATTTGTCCGTGAGCTTCGTGCCGGACGTTGCTAATATCTTTCGCACCAGCGAAAAGCCGTTTGAGTGCACTCCGGAGGACCGAAGGGCGATTATGGCGTCCCCCTCCCTCACCGACTCCGGCCTCAGCACCCGGTCCCTGTCCACGATGCCCACGGAGAAACCCGCTAAGTCGTACTCCTCCTCCGGCATGAGCCCCGGATGCTCCGCCGTCTCGCCGCCGATGAGGGCGCACCCGGCCCGGACGCACCCCTCGGCCACGCCGCCCACGATGGAGGCTATCTTCTCCGGTATGTTCCGCCCGCAGGCGATGTAGTCAAGGAAGAAAAGGGGCTTGGCCCCACAGCAGATTATGTCGTTCACGCACATCGCCACACAGTCGATGCCCACGGTGTCGTGCTTGTCCATCTCAAAGGCCAGCTTCACCTTTGTGCCCACGCCGTCGGTACCGGAGACCAGCACCGGCTGACGCATACCGGCAATGTTCGGCACGAATGTCCCGCCGAAGCCCCCGATGTCGTCGTCAGCCCCCGGAATGACCGTGCGCTTCACGTGGGCGCGCATGAGCTCCACTGCCTTGTACCCGGCAGTGATGTCCACCCCCGCCGCGGCATAAAAATCGGATCTGGAGTCGTTCATATTGTACCTTCCTTTCTCAGTATCCAAAATATTTCTCCAATTGGCACCAAAGCCCTCCGGGCTTCGTAAACCCCAATTCAAATCAATTTTCGCGGCGACATGCGCGTCGCGAAAATTACCTCTTGTTTTGCAAGTGTGCCGCTTGCGGCGCGCGCGGCAAAACGGCAGGAATAAATTTTTTGAATTTCGCAAAATTCAAAAAATTTGTTCCGCACGTTCCCCTTTGCCGGAAAAGGCCGCAAGCCTTTTCCGGCAGAATATTTATTCTTGTCCATTCCAGCAGTACGTGCACAGCTTGCACTTATCTATCCCCACCGCCGACAGCGTCCCGTCCAGCGTCTGGTACTCAAGGGAGTCGAACTTCAGGGTTTTGCATATGTGCTCCCGCATGGCCTTGCCCCGCGGCGTGGTGCCGTCGGCGTACTCGTCCATGTGCTCAAAGCCCTCCTCGCCCTCCAGCTCCTTCATGGTCCGGCGGGCTATGAGCTCCATCTCGCTTGTGGACCGGGAGAAGTTGAGATACTTGCACCCGTACATTATGGGCGGGCAGGCCGAGCGCATGTGCAGCTCCTTGGCCCCGTTATTTTTGAGGAAATCCACCGTCCCCGCAAGCTGAGTGCCCCGCACGATGGAGTCGTCCACAAATAATAGCTTCTTCCCCTCTATGAGCTCGTGCACCGGTATGAGCTTCATCTTCGCCACCTGATTGCGTATCTCCTGCTTGTGGGGCATGAAGCTTCTTGGCCATGTGGGCGTATATTTTATAAACGGCCTTGCGTAATCTATGCCGCTCTCGTTTGAGTACCCTATCGCGTGTCCCACGCCCGAATCCGGCACGCCGCACACAAAGTCCACGTCAGGTATCCCGTCGTGCTCCCTGTCGTACTTCGCCATGAGCCGCCCGTTCTTGGCCCGGCTCAGCTCCACATTGGACCCCTCGTATCTTGAGTTGGGGTAGCCGTAGTAGGTCCACAGGAAGGTGCATATCCTCATCTTGTCCCCCGGCGCGGCCAGCTGCTCCACGCCCTCGGCGTTTATCCTGACTATCTCCCCCGGCCCCAGGTCCCTGACGGTCCTGTACCCCAGCTTCTCAAAGGCGAAGGACTCAAAGCTCACGCAGTACCCCTCGCCGTCCTTCCCGATTATGATGGGCAGTCTCCCCATTCTGTCCCTTGCGGCGATCATCTCCCCCGCGTCCGTCAGGATAAGGAGCGACACCGTCCCCTCTATCTTCTGCTGGGCGAACCTTATCCCGTCCTCAAATGTCCTTTGCTGATTGATAAGCGCCGCCACCAGCTCGCACTGGTTGACTCTCCCGCCGCCCATGGCCTCAAAATGCCCATATGTGGCGTCAAGGAACCGGCGTGTAAGCTCCTCCTGATTTTGTATGATCCCCACCATGCTCACGGCGTAGGTACCCAAATGTGACCTTATCAGTATGGGCTGCGGGTCCGTGTCGGATATGCACCCGATGCATGAATTTCCCTTCAGCTCCATAATATCGCCCTCGAACTTCGTCCGAAACGGCGTATTCTCGATGTTGTGTATCTCCCTTTGAAGCCCCGTCTCCGGGCTCCAAGCCGCCATACCGCCCCTTCTGGTCCCCAGATGCGAGTGGTAGTCCGTCCCGAAGAACACATCAAACACCGCGTTCCTCTTAGATGTCACCCCAAAAAATCCGCCCATAATCTTCTCCTTTGGTTAAAATCAAAATACCTCTTTCTTCAGCCTTCCCCGCACGGGCGGGGAAGTTGGCCCCGCAGGGCCAGATGAGGTGGGATACGCGGCCCGCAGGCCGCAACCTTATTCCCCCCTCCTTGGCTCCTCCTCGTAGGAGGAGCTGTCGCCCGCAGGCGACTGAGGAAGCGAGGCCAAAGGTTTTGCCGCACCCCCAATATAAGTCAAACCAAGCCCCTCCCTTGGGAGGGGGTAGGGGGTGGGGCGTCTCCGCGTCTCCCTCACCCCCCTTTCGGAAAGGGGGATGGCGCCTCAGCGCCGGGGGGTTCGAGCCCCCGTCCCCGTGCGCAGCTCAAATCTCCCCATTCAACTCCCCATCCGCCCTCAGCACCTTCTCCTCTCCTGCGCGCCTCGCCGCCTCCAGCTTACTTTCCAGCTCCGGCTCCGTCACCGCCAGTATCTCCACAGCCAACAGCGCCGCATTCTGCGCCCCGTTTATGGCCACCGTCGCCACCGGTATCCCCGACGGCATCTGCACGGTGCTCAGCAGCGCGTCCATTCCGTCCAGTACCGGCCCCTTGCACGGTATGCCTATCACCGGGAGCGTCGTATTCGCCGCCACGGCTCCCGCTAAATGCGCCGCCATTCCCGCCGCGCAGATAAGAACGCCGAACCCGCGCTCCCTTGCCCGCGCCGCGAACTCCCGCGCCTCCTCCGGCGTTCTGTGGGCCGAGTATACGTGTGCCTCAAACTCCACCCCGTACTCCCTCAGCGTCTCAAACGCCTTCTCCACCACCGGCCTGTCGCTGGCGCTGCCCATCAGTATCCCGACCTTCTTCATGTCCCTTCTCCTCCCGTAACGTCCGGCATTTTCCAAAACGAAAACCCGGAAAAATAACATTCCATTATCATTATATTGTACCCTCTCCCCCCAAGTCAAGCCCAAAGCGCCTCCCCGTCAAAAGCTTGTATCATTGAATAAAAACCGCCCCTTTCCCCGAAAAACTTTCAACACTTTCGCCCCGTCTCCGCCGCGGTCCCACCCCCATTTTGAAAAATCCCCCAATCCCCCCGTAGGGGCGGGTTCCAAACCCGCCCGTCCCCCGTCCATCACCGCACCTCCAAAAGGGCTTCCGTAGGGGCCGATGCCCACATCGGCCCGTCCCC
>CANREY010000097.1 GCA_947629755.1 uncultured Oscillospiraceae bacterium
ACCTGCTCGCTTTTCTGCATAATAGGCGAGAAGGGCATGAACCCGGTCTTCAACCCCGACGGCACATATGAGATGCGGGAGACGCTCGATTTGGGTCTCACCATCGACGAGAGGCTTGCCGACGGATATTATTACTCAAAATCCATAAAGCTTTTAAAGCACCTTTTACAAAACCCGGAGCTTCTTGAAAAGCCCATGACTGAGGAGGTAGACTACTGATGGCTGACACTCAGGTCAGAACACCGTGGATAAAGAGCCTTGGCGATATGCCCTCGCATCTTGAGTATTTCAGGGGCTCACTATATGAGATGGTGGACAACGTGGCGAAGAAATACCCCGACTACGTGGCCTTTGACTTCATGGGCAAGCCCACCACCTACCGGCACATGATGGACATGATAAACCAGTGCGCCAAGTCCTTAAGGACCATCGGCGTCCGGGAGGGGGACCGGGTGACCATAGCCCTGCCCAACTGCCCCCAGGCCATATTCATGTTCTACGCCGTGAACCGCATCGGGGCAATCGCCAATATGATACACCCCCTGTCCAGCGAGAACGAGATAGAGTTTTATCTTAATGAGTCAAAATCCATTACGGTCATAACTCTCGACCAGTTTTATCATAAGATCGAGGCCATAAGGCAAAATACCTCCATCGTAAACGTCATAATCGCCAGAATAAAGGACGAGCTGGCGCAACCTTTAAAGACCGGCTACATGCTCACCGAGGGGCGGAAGATAGCCAAGATACCCGCCGACGCGCCGGTCATAATGTGGAACGAGTTTATAAGGCTGGGTAACGCCTGCTTCTGGAATTACACCGTGAAGAAGGAGGCCGACGACCCCGCCGTCATACTATACTCCGGCGGCACCACCGGCACCACCAAGGGCATACTTCTGACAAACTACAACTTCAACGCCCTGGCCTCTCAGGTCATCGCCGTGAACCCCATGTTCCGGCCCGGAGACAAGATGCTGGCGGCCATGCCCGTGTTCCACGGCTTCGGCCTTGGCGTGTGCATACACACCATGCTGGCAAACGGCGGCCGGTGCTTACTTGTGCCCCGCTTCACGCCCAAGAGCTACGGAAAGCTGGTGGTCAAGCAAAAGTGCAACTTCATCGCCGGCGTGCCCACGCTTTTTGAGGCACTTTTGCGGCTCCCCAGCATGGAGAACGCGGATCTGAGCTCCTTGAAGGGCGTATTCTCCGGCGGCGACAGCCTCTCCATCGAGCTTAAAAAGAAGATGGACAAGTTTCTCTACGACCACAAGTGCGCCATACAGGTCCGGGAGGGCTACGGCACCACCGAGACCGTCACGGCCTGCTGTCTCACGCCCCCCCACATCTACAAGGAGGGCTCCATCGGCCTTCCCTTCCCGGACACCTATATCAAGATAGTCAAGCCCAACACCGACGAGGAGGTGCCTTACGGTGAGGAGGGCGAGATACTTCTCGCCGGTCCCACGGTCATGCGGGAGTATATAAAGCACCCGGAGGAGACGGCCAACACCTTAAGAAAGCACGCCGACGGCCTGACGTGGGTCTACACCGGGGATCTGGGGACCATGGACGACGAGGGCTTCGTCTACTTCAAGGGCAGAAGCAAGAGAATGATAATCACCGCCGGTTACAACGTGTACCCGGCTCAGCTTGAGAATATAATCGACGCCTGCGAGCTTGTGCAGATGAGCTGTGTCATCGGCGTGAAGGACGACTACCGTATGCAGCGCGTGAAGGCCTTCGTCATGGTAAAGCCGGGCGTGCCCAAGAACGACGAGACGAAGGAGGCCATACTGGCCCACTGCCGGAAGAACATCGCCAAATACGCCATGCCCAGAGAGCTTGAGTTCCGCGACGAGCTCCCCAAGACCTTGGTGGGCAAGGTGGCCTACCGTGTACTTGAGGAGGAGGAAGCCAAAAAGGCCGCCGAGAAGGCGGCGGAAGGACAGGATACTACCGAAGGCCAGAAATAAGTCAATCAATTTTCACGGCGACATGTACGTCGTAAAAATTACCGCATGTCCCCCCATTGTAAAAAAGGCGGAACGCCTTTTTTACAAAGTAACTCAGTGCCAGCAGTCAATTAAGCGCGAATGAAAAGAAAAGAAGGGTAGAAAATGAACAAGAACACAAATCAACCCAGGAACGAGGACCTCTACAAGGCGATAATGAAGCTGGAGACCATTGAGGAGTGCAAGAAGTTTTTCGACGATCTTTGCAGTGTGTCGGAGCTTCGGGCCATGGAACAGCGCTTCCAGGTGGCGGAGCTTCTGAACCAGGGCATGATCTACAACGACATTCTCGAACGCACCGGCGCCTCCAGCGCCACCATCAGCCGCGTCAACCGCTCCCTCCGGTACGGCAACGACGGCTATGAGGTGGTGTTCAAGAGAATGGCGGAGGAGAAGTAAGTGGACGCTTACGTGTCCCTGGCCCCCTACTATGACGAGCTCACCGGGGACGTGCCCTACGGGCGCTTTGCCGACTTTTACGAGGCGGTATTCGCCCTCTACGGCGCGTCCCCGCGTCTCCTTCTGGACCTTGCCTGCGGCACAGGGACGCTGACGGCGGAGCTCACGAGAAGGGGCTATGAGCTCATAGCTACGGACGTATCCCCGGACATGCTGAGCGTGGCAAGGGAGAAGTCGGCCTCTCTTGAGCCCGCGCCGGTATTTTTGAACCAATCCATGGAGGAGCTGGACCTCTACGGCACGGTGGACGCCGCCGTGTGCTCCCTTGACGGCATAAATTATCTGCCGCCGGAGAGCCTTGGCGGGGTACTTGAACGTCTGCGGCTTTTTGTGGCCCCGGACGGACTTTTTATCTTCGACGTGAACACGCCGGAGAAGCTCCGCTCCCTTGACGGCCAGGTGTTTTTAGATGAGCGCGAGGACGTGTACTGCGTCTGGCGGGCGGAGCTTTCGGATAAGGCCGACGCACTTATGTACGGCATGGACATCTTCGCCCTCCGGCCCGACGGGGCATACGAGCGGGACGGGGAGGAGCACGTGGAGTATATCCACACGGTGGAGAGATTGAAGCGTGAGCTCTCGGCCCACGGCTTTGGGGACATACGTGTCTTCGGGGAGCTTGAGCTACGGCCCCCGGAGGCAAACGAGCAGCGGGTATTCATCGCCGCCCGGAGAATGTGACGGTTTAGCGCCCGCCGTAAGCGGCGGGCCGTTTTTCGGAGGAGATATGGGTAAGATCGTGAGGGCCCTGTCCAGTGACGGGCTTGTGAAAATAACGGCCGTGGACCTCAAGGACGCGGTGGAGCGGGCGAGGAACATTCACCGCACTCTGCCCGTGGTCACGGCGGCGCTGGGGAGGACCATGTGCGCCGCCTCCATGATGGGCAACGCCCTCAAGGACTCCGGCGACAGCGTGACGGTCCGCATAAACGGCGGCGGCCCCGTGGGGACTGTGCTTGTGGTGTCCGACAGCGCCGGGAACGTCCGGGGCTACGCCCAGAACCCGGAGGTGGATCTGCCCCTCCGGTCCGACGGGAAGCTCAACGTGGGCGGAGCCGTGGGCGCAGACGGTATGCTGACGGTCATTCGGGACATGGGCTTTGGCGAGCCGGTCTCCGGCAGTACCGAGCTTGTGTCCGGGGAGATAGCAGAGGATTTTGCCCGGTATTTCGTGGAGAGCGAGCAGATACCCACCGCCTGCGCCTTGGGGGTGCTGGTGGACAGGGACCAGCACGTGCTGGCCGCCGGTGGATATATAGCCCAGCTCATGCCCGGAGCCACGGACGAGACAGCGGAGAGGCTTGAAAACAATGTACAAAAGGCCGGCTCCGCCACCTCACAGCTCATGGCCGGGACGGTGGAGGACATGGCTCTTCGGATATTGGAGGGCTTTGACGCCGAGGTCGTGGAGACGGACAGCGTGGGCTATAAGTGCGCCTGCTCCCGTGAGCGCGTCCTGGCGGCCCTCTCCGGCGTCACGGCCTCGGAGATAGACCAGATGCTCCATGAGGACGGGAAGATAGAGGTCAAGTGCCGCTTTTGCGATAAGGTCTACACCTTCACCGACGCGGACAGGGGACTTCTTATCCGTGAGACGTGAAAAAAATCAAAAAAGGGCTTGACAATCGGCGGCCACTGTGGTATTATCTTATCCGCTGTGGTAAACAGCCACCTGGGGGCGTAGCTCAGCTGGGAGAGCGCCTGAATGGCATTCAGGAGGTCATCGGTTCGATCCCGACCGTCTCCACCACGAAAAGGTTTTGATTATCCTTATTTTTGAGGATTTTCAAAACCTTTTTAGTTTTTTCCGGCGTGTCTCCCTTACGTGTTCTAACAGGATTTCTAACGCGCTCAAAAGATGCTCCCGGCTATTTTGTCCGTCAGCTCCTGCTTTCTGGCCGTGTCCAGATGTCCGTAGATGTTGGCGGTCATCTTTATGTCCGCGTGGCCCATGTACTCCTGCACGTCCTTGAGGGTGGCGCCGCTGTTGAGGAGGAGGCTGGCACAGCTGTGGCGGAGCTCGTGGAAACGGATGTGGGGAAGGCTGTTGTTTTTGAGGAGCCGCGCGAATTGCTTTGTCACGTAGTCCGGGTCGAAGGGCCTGCCGTCGGGCCACTTGAAGATGTAGTTGCTCTCCAAGTAGCTCTTGCCGCAGAGGCGCCGGTTTTCTGCTTAGGCGGTCTTTGCGGCCTCGAATATCTCCAGCGCCTCCGATGTCAGAGGGAAGGAGCGGTGGCTGGAGATGTTCTTGGTCTTGTCCTTCTCCACCTTTTTTGTGACCTTTGTGACGGTGTGACGGATGGTGAGGCGATTGTCGTAAAAGTCCACGCTGTCCCATTTGAGGCCCAGCGCCTCGCTCCGGCGCAGGCCGTAGAGGGCCGTTATCCGGATGAGCGGATACAGGGAGTCGCCCTTGGCGGCGTCAAAGAGAGTCTTGAGCTGTGCGGCGCTATAAAAGGTGGATTCAAAGCGCTCCATTTTGGGAAGCTCCACCAACGTGCAGGGGTTGGATGGTATAAGCTCGGCCTTGACCGCCTCGTTCAGCGTCTGGTTGAGGATATTCTTGTACTGCCGCAGGGACGCGGGCGAGACGCCTCCGCCGCCGTCCCTGCGGCCATGTTCGGCCTTTTCGTCGAAGTACGCTTGCGGGAGCTTCACAGTCACGTCGCCGAGCTTGGTTTTTCGTTCCTCAAAGTACGGGATGACCTGTCCGTTGGCGTTCTGCTCGTAGCCCCGATATGTCACCTCGTCCACTATCCGACGGGCGGCCTTCAGCCAGTCGCGTATACAGTCGGCGAGAAGCGTGTCGCACTTTGGGGCTGGCGGCGCAACTTCATATTGCGTGAGTGTGTCCCGCAGGAGCTTTTCAGCCTTTCGTTTGTTCCCCTTTACGTCGAGGCCGGTGGCTATCCACTTTTGCTTGCGTTTGCCGTTTTCTATGAGATTGAGAACAATGTAGAATTTATCGTTTTTAACTTGCAGGCTTCCTGTCATGGTGAACTCCTTCCTTTGACAGCGTAGATTTGCCTGCCGTTACGGTTTTACAACTGTATATCTTGCCGATTGCGCGTAGTCGATGAGGCAGACTTTGGGGATGATGATTTTCCGCCCTATTCGTCTGCTTCCTACCTCCACCTTCGACTTCCTGCCCTCCAAAAGCAGAAAGTGCGACCCTCCTCATTTCTTTGACCTGAGCTTTCGCGTTGTTCGCTTTAAGATCTCTGACTCAGCCTTTGAGACCGTCGTCACTGATCTCCCTTATCCTCCCAATGAGCTCAAGGCACTCTACGCCATGCGTTGGGATATTGAGACTTCTTTCCGTTCCCTCAAATACACCGTCGGACTATCCTCTTTCCATTCAAAAAAGGCGGACCATATCCTTCAGGAGATCTTCGCCCGACTTACCATGTACAACTTTGCCTCGGCAGTCACCCACTCCGTGACCGTCCGGCATAAGCAGAGAAAGCACCCTTACCAGATCAACTTTTCCGCCGCTGTACATATTTGCAGGCAATTCTTCCGTGGGGATATTCGTCCGCCCGATGTTGAAGCTCTAATCGCAACCAGCATCCTCCCGGTCCGCCAAGGCAGGGCAGCGCCGCGCGTCCCAACGTCTAAATCTGTTGTGAGATTCACCTACAGAATAGCATGATTCTTCCTTTTTGAATAGTCCTTTTTTTGGCAGACCCTGTCTGCCTGGTCCTTGTGCCCTTTTTTCAGTCCCGGTCTATTCTTGGGCGTTTCCTCCCATTGAATGTCCCCATGTGG
>CANREY010000098.1 GCA_947629755.1 uncultured Oscillospiraceae bacterium
GTCCTTGAGGCCCACGGCATACACGAGATAAAGGTCCGCTCGGTCCTCACCTGCGAGGCAAGAAGCGGCGTCTGCGCACACTGCTACGGCCTGAACCTGGCCACCGGCGAGACGGTGAACGAGGGCGAGACCGTGGGCGTCATCGCCGCCCAGTCCATCGGCGAGCCGGGCACACAGCTGACCATGCGTACCTTCCACACCGGCGGCGTGGCCGGCGGCGAGACGGGCGTTGAGATCACACAGGGTCTTCCCCGTGTGGAGGAGCTTTTTGAGGCCCGCCGTCCCAAGAAGATGGCGACGCTTACGGAGATCGACGGCGTTATCTCCATGGAGGAGACCCACAAGGGCGCCCTCATGCAGATAACCGTCACCAACCCTGAGGACGGGGACATGCGCGTCTACACCGTGGCCCACGCCTCAGGCATCAGGGTCAAGGAGGGCGACACCGTCAAGAAGGGCGACATGCTCACCTCCGGCGCTCTCAACCCCCACGACATCATGGCCATACTTGGCCGCGACGCCACCCAGAAGTACCTCATCAACGAGGTCCAGAAGGTCTACCGCCAGCAGGGCGTTGACGTATCCGATAAGCACATCGAGATAATCGTCCGCCAGATGCTCCGGAAGGTCCGGGTGGAGGACCCCGGCGACACGGAGCTTTTGTCCGGGTCCACGGTGGATATACTCGACGTCCGCGCCGAGGTCGACAAGCTCCGCGAGCGGGAGGCCGCCGGTGAGGAAGTGAAGTATCCCACCTACGAACAGCTCCTCATGGGCATCACCAAGGCGTCCCTTGCCACCGACAGCTGGATGTCCGCCGCCTCCTTCCAGGAGACCACAAAGGTCCTGACCGAGGCCGCCTCCAAGGGCAAGGTGGACCGCCTCATCGGCCTTAAGGAGAACGTCATAATCGGTAAGCTCATACCCGCCGGCGCGGGACTGGCGCTCTACCGGTCCGTGGCCGATCCCAAGGACATTCAGGACGCTGTCCCTGAGGCGAAGGACGAGTCGAGCCCCGCGCCGACCGAGCCCGCGGAGCCCGAAGTGGACCTCTCAGTCCTTCTCAACGCCGGAAACGCCATTTAAAAAATAAAGCTTAAAAAGCCGCTCCCATATGGGGGCGGCTTTTTTGGCGAGATTGACTTTTCCGCAGCGGTAAATTATAATTAGTTAAACGAAACGAGAGGGGGAAAAGGCGTGAAAAAGGAGATCGTTGACGCCTATATCCGCATACTAAAGGAGGAGCTGGTTCCCGCCATGGGGTGCACCGAGCCCATCGCGGTGGCCTACGCCGGGGCGCTGGCTAAAAAGACGCTGGGGGACGCGCCGGACGCGGTGGAGCTGGCGGTGAGCGGTAACATCATAAAAAACGTCAAAAGCGTCATCGTCCCGCACACCATGGGCCGACGGGGGCTGGAGACCGCCGTGGCCGTGGGCATCTGCTGCGGCGACCCGGACAGGGAGCTGGAGGTCCTCTCCGGCGTTGAGGACGGGGAGCTATGTAAGCTGGACGAATTTTTGAAGTCCGTCCACGTGGAGGTGACGCAGTCCCGGTCAAGCTGTCCCTTCGACATACAAGTAACGGTGAGAAGCGGCGCTGAACGGGCCTTTGTGCGCATAGTGGGGACCCACACGAATGTCGTCCGGGTGGAGAGAGACGGCGAGGTCCTTGTGGACAGGCCCTTTACGGAGAACGCCGTCCAGACCGACGGGGACCGGGAGCTTCTCAACGTCCGGGACATCGTGGAATTTGCGGACACCGTGGACCTTACGCCCGTGCGGGAGACGCTTTTAAAGCAGATAGAGCTCAACATGGACATCGCCGAGGCCGGTATGCGGGGCCACTACGGGGCGGAGATAGGCAAGATACTTATTCGCTCCTACGGAAACTCCGTCCAGAACAGGGCCAAGGCCTACGCCGCCGCCGGGTCCGACGCCAGAATGAACGGCTGTGAAAAGCCGGTGGTCATAAATTCAGGCTCCGGCAATCAGGGCCTGACCGCCAGCGTGCCCGTCATAATCTACGCGCGGGAGTGCGGCGTCAGCGAGGACAGCCTTCTGCGGGCGCTTCTTGTCTCTAACCTCGTGACCGTGCACCTCAAGACCGGCATCGGGAGCCTGTCGGCCTACTGCGGGGCCACCAGCGCCGGAGCGGGAGCAGGGGCGGGCATATGCTACCTCTACGGCGGCGGCTACGACGAGGTGGCCCACACGGTGGTAAACGCTCTGGGCATAAACTCAGGTATGCTCTGCGACGGGGCCAAAGCCAGCTGCGCCGCCAAGATCGCCTCGGCGGTGGAGGCTGGGCTGCTGGGAATGCAGATGTACATGCACGACAGCGAATTTAAATCCGGCGAGGGCCTCACCGCAAGGAGCGTGGAGGACACAATCCGCGCCGTCTCCGAGGTGGCCAGAGAGGGTATGCGCGAGACGGACAGACACATAATCCACCAGATGATAAATAACTGATAAATAACGGCACTCCGCATTTTTCTTGGAGGAGTATGTTTTGGCATTATCAGACCTTGACCGTTGACAAATTCGTCGCCTTCTGCTATAATCTCCCTATCAAAACCGGAGGTGAAAAGATGATTTCTTATCTCGCTTAACAAAAAAGGCGCGTTAAAGGGGATTTTTGCGCCCTTTGCGCCGTAAGCGGGAAGGAAATCTGTCTGTTCACTCTCATGGGCCGAAAAGCGCCTTTTAATGAGCTGTGGGATCCTTTCCCGCGGCTCATTTTTGATTGGAGGCTTTATATGCTTATCGACATAACAAATTTTACGTTTGCCTACCCCGGAAGTCACGACAATATATTTGAAAACGTGAGCTTTCGCCTGAATTCTGACTGGCGTCTCGGCTTCACGGGCCGCAACGGCCGGGGGAAGACCACCTTTCTGCGGTGCCTTGCCGGGGAGCTTTCGTACTCCGGCGCTATTTCCGCTCCGGGGCTTCGCTTCAGGCTCTTTCCCGTGCCGGTGTCCCGCCCGGAGCTGACGGTCATGGAGGCGCTGAGCTGGGCCCTCCCGGAGCTTGAGGAGTGGCGGCTTTTAAGGGAGCTTACAAGGCTTGGCATCGGGGAGGACATGATCTCCCGGCGGTTTTCCACCCTCTCCGGCGGGGAGCGGACGAGAGCGGCGCTGGCGGCGCTTTTTGCCGGGGAGGACGTCTACCCCCTCATCGACGAGCCCACGAACCACTTGGACATGGAGGCCAGGGAGCTTGTGGGGGATTACCTTTCGCGAAAGCGGGGCTTCATTCTGGTGAGCCACGACAGAGCTCTACTCGACAGGTGTACGGACCACACTCTCAGCATAAACAGGGCGGACATCGAGGTCACCCGCGGGCCCTTTTCCGTGTGGTGGGAGAACAAAAAGCGGCGGGACGAGTGGGAAATGGCCGAAAATGAGAAGCTCATGGGCGAGATAGGCCGCCTATCCGAGGCCGCCCGCGCCCATTCCGGGTGGGCCGACAGGGCCGAGCGGGCAAAGTACGTCTCCCACACCGACAAGGCCGACATGAAGCACGGCTGGGCCCCAAAGCAGGCCGCCAAGGCCGCCAAGCAGGAACGCCGGGCCAAGGCCATCGAGGAGCGCCGGGAGCGGGCGGCGGAGGAGAAGTCGAAGCTCCTCCACAACATCGAGAGGGACGAGGAGCTGAAGCTCTCCCCCCTGACCCCCCGTTCGGGACGGCTCGTATCCCTCCGGGACGTGTCGGTGGACTTCGGGGACGGGCCCGTGTGCCAAAACGTGACCTTTGAGCTCCGGCCCGGCGACCGGGCGGCCCTTACGGGGCCCAACGGGTGCGGAAAGACCAGCGTTTTAAGGCTTATTTTGGGCGACAGCGTGCCGTTTTCCGGTGAGCTCCGGGTGACGTCGGGGCTGAAGATCTCGTACGTGAGTCAGGATACCTCCGATCTTCGCGGGAGCCTGCGGGACTACGCCGAGGGCTTCGACATCGACAGGTCCGTTTTCCAGTCCGTTTTGCGCAAGCTGGGCTTTGAGCGTGTCCAGTTTGAAAAGCCATTGGAGGACTGGTCCCAGGGCCAGAAAAAGAAGGTCCTGCTGGCCCGGAGCCTCTGCGAAAACGCCCACCTCTACGTGTGGGACGAGCCCTTGAATTACGTGGACGTCATATCACGTATGCAGATAGAGGACCTCCTCACAAAATACCGCCCCACCATGCTGTTCGTCGAGCACGACCGGGCGTTTACGGAGAACGTGGGGACGAAGGTTGTGAGGATTGGGGGTGGTGGGAGGTGAGGTCGCGCCGGTGGCGCAACCATATAAAGAGCCCCCTCCTACGAGGAGGGAGCAACCGCCACGCCCCACCCCCTACCCCCTCCCAAGGGAGGGGCATATTTTGCCTTCTGTTGTGGGCGGACAAGGGACGGGGGACGGGCGGGTTTAGAACCCGCCCCTACGGGTTGACCGGTAAATCTCCATAATAGCCGTAGGGGAGGGTTCCAAACCCTCCCCTAATTCAATACGCGCCGCAGGCGCAACCATATAAAGAGCCCCCTCCTCGTAGGAGGGGGGCAGGGGGGAAGCGAGGCCGAAGGGTCTTGCCGGTACCTCCGATAGAAAGCTTGTGCTGACACGAAACCCTCGCTTCCTCAGTCGCCAGCGGGCGACAGCTCCTCCTACGTCCAGACATCATTTGCATTTGCTTGCTTTTGTATGCGCTAATCGCGCAGGGATACCCTCAAGTCCAAGCTAACAGGGGGTGTCCCCCTACCGGGCCATAAGGTTATCGGTGGAGCTCAGCCACCCCCCTTCCGGTAGGGCACGGCGGCCCTCCCGGACCCACCCCGGAGGAGGCCGTCCGCTCGCCCTTTTCAGTATAGCACACGGTCAAGGGTCTCCGGGCGGGCGTGGGTGCTTTGTGATGGTCACTGCCTACTTGCCCGCCCTCCGATAAACGGCACGGCTCAGGCCGCGCCGCCCTTGACTTCGTGTGCACGGTAGCCTTGCGGGCTCGCGAACGGGCCCGGAAAGGACGATACGATATGGTTAACGCAAACATTCCCACCTCTACCCGCAAGGCCGTCTACGCCCGCGACGGCTACCTCTGTGCCCTGTGCGGCTCCGTGCAATACCTGCAAGTGCATCACGTCATACCCCGCTCCCAAGGTGGCTCGGACTTCCCCGAAAACCTGATTACCCTCTGCTCCAAGTGCCACGGTCAGGCCCACGGTATCGACTGCATACCCGGCCTCATTGACCAGTCCAGCGTCAATCAGGCTTGCCTTGAGTATGTCGCGGACCTCTACGCCCCGGACTGGTATCCCTACAAGTAAGGGGGGCCAGTCCCCCCTTTTTACTCGCTGTTTCGCGCTCCGTAGCTCTCAAGAGGAGCTCAAACCCCTTGATATTGCTTGCTTTTTCCTCGTTGCCTCGGAAAAAGCTCGCCCCCCGTGACATACCCAAGACCTACCCTAAACCTACCCAAGACCTACCCGACGCATACCTGTGACCTACCCGCGATGGTGGAAAAGCTGTGGAAAACTGGTGCATAACCTGTGGATAATTGCGATGGAGCGGGACTGTGGAGGAGGCCTTAGCCCCTATTCCGTCCGGGTTCTGGTCGATGCCGTGGCGGGTCCTCTGCGCCGGTGTCCGCCGGTCCCTTGCCCGCGCAAGCGCGGTCTGCGCGCCGGTCGGCCACCGCCGTTGTCCCGTGCTCGGCCCGCAAGGGGCCTCCGCGCGGGACATAAGTGGTATGCGCGCGCGATTCAAACCCCGCGCCAAGTGGTTGTGGGCTACGCCCACGATTTGGATTTTTTTGCTGGCGCGGCGCGCGCGCCCGCCGCCCGCGCCGGGGCCTCGCCCCCCTTCGGTGCGTGCTGTCTTTTCTTCTCTCTGCGCCCCCGGCCCCGCCCCGGCCTGAGGGCCGGGGTACGCGCGGGCGGCTCCGCGGGCCGGTCGTTCCGCTCCGCTCCACTGCGCGCGCCCCGCTTGGGCGCGCTCGGCCCGCCGGTACGCGCCAAAGGGGGCTCGTGGGCCTGTGGCCCCCCATCGTCCGGGCTTGGCGCTTCGGTCGTTCTTGTGTGCCCCCTTGGCGCGTGGGGGTGTTGCGCGCCTGCGGGCGCGCTGGGGATTGCGCGGCCTGCGGGCCGCGCCCCCCTTTCCCGCTCTCGCTTCCTCAGTCGCCTGCGGGCGACAGCTCCTCCTACGAGG
>CANREY010000099.1 GCA_947629755.1 uncultured Oscillospiraceae bacterium
CCTCCAGAGCCAGGGCTTCCGGGTATTCGCCTCCGTGGGCGTCAATTCCTTCAGCTATATAAAGAAGGACATCTGCGCCGTCATCTGCGACCGTCTCCACCCGGACGGGACCACCCTGCGCCACGGCCGAAAGACCTACCTGCCCTTCTTTGATGCCAAGGAGGTATTCGACTACGAGTACCGCCCCGATTACGGCTACGACTTCAGCTGACAAGCGCCCACCCCACCGGCGGTATTTTGCCGCCGGGGGGAATTTTCCGTTTTTACGAGTGAAGGAGATTTACTAAAATGGATTCAGTACCCTATGAGCCCCGCCGGACCCCTCCCCAGAGACAGCGCTCCGGCGCAAGACGCAGCTCCCGGCGCTACCGGGGCTCGCCGCTAATTTCAATGCT
This sequence comes from uncultured Oscillospiraceae bacterium, assembly GCA_947629755.1. GTDB lineage: Bacteria > Bacillota > Clostridia > Oscillospirales > Oscillospiraceae > RUG626. The sequence continues at coordinate 396 of CANREY010000099.1, forward strand.
CTTTTTCCCCTGCGCCATACTCTACCATGAGCTGTTGCTGCGTATCTTTGATAAGGACATACCCTTCTTCGGCGCGGCCCTTTTCCGTATCCTTCTTTTCTCCGTCGCCGCGGGGTTTTTGGTGTTCTTTATCCTTGACGTGATACCGAATAAAAAGGTCTCCCGCTGGATCGGCGGCGTACTTATCTTCCTTTTCATCGTCATTCTCTGCGTGGAGCGGGGTATGCGGGCCAGCTTCGGCATCTATTACGGCATACTCTCCGCCGCCAAAACGGCGGGCGGGGCGCTGGAGGACTTCTCCGGCGGTATTATCGACATAACGCTGTCTATACTGCCCTTTATCCTCCTGTCACTCATTCCCCTTCTCCTTTACATCATCATGCGCCGCACGGTGATCTACGAGCGGGGCCAGCAGTGGCTCATAAGGATATTTATCGTCTTCTTCGCCATAATCGCCCAGCTTTTCGGCTACATGTTCTCAAATATCGGCGAGGCCAAGGCCGATTACACCACGGACTTTGAAGCAAACTCCGGAATAAGGTCCTTCGGCCTCGTCACCACCGTGAGGCTTGACTTCCAATACGGCATCTTTGGCCAGCCCGTGGCTGACGTGGGCGGCTTTGTGGAGACGGACCCCTCCGATCCCCCCTCCGGCTCACCCTCTGACGTCTCCTCCGACCCCTCAGGGTCGGACGCCTCGGGCCCCTCCGGCGCCGGCGTCTCCGATCCCACCGGGACCACAGAGCCCATAGTTTACGGCTATAACACCCTGGACATCGACTTTGACGCCCTGGCGGCCAACACCTCCAACAAGACCATAAAGTCCATGCACGAGTATTTCGGCTCCCTCACCCCCAGCCAGCAAAACCCGTATACCGGCATGTTCAAGGACAAGAACCTCATACTTTTGACGGCGGAGTCCTTCTCCCCCTACGTTGTGGACCCGGAGCTGACGCCCACGCTCTATAAGCTGACCCACGAGGCCTTCGTCTTCAACAACTTCTATCAGCCCGACTGGTCCCAGTCCACCTGCGGCGGCGAGTTCTCCGTCACCACCGGCGTCATACCCAACTGGGTCAACGGCGATATAGCGGCCAGACAGTCCATCAATAACTCCATGCCCACCACCCTCGGCAACATGTTCAGGGCCTTGGGCTACTCCACTCCCGCTTGGCACAACGGCTCCTACGACTACTATAAGCGCAACCAGTACCTGACCACCTTCGGCTACGACTTCAAGGGCGAGAACGGCGGCGGCTTCGATCTGGAGTTCGACGGCTGGCCCAGGTCAGACCTTGAGATGATACAGAAGACCTGCGACGAGTATATAAACGCCTATGTCCAGACCGGCCAGAAGTTCCACGCCTACTACATGACCATCTCCGGCCACGGCAACTGGACATGGGCCAAAAACCATCAGGCCCAGAAGTACAGGACCTTGGTCGAGCAGAAGTATCCCAACCTCTCCGAGCCCTGCCAGTCCTACATCGCCAGCAACATCGACCTTGACCGAGGACTGGAGTATCTGGTACAGCGTCTTGAGGCCGCGGGCATCGCCGACAACACCCTTATCGTCATGACCGCCGACCACTACCCCTACTTCCTCGGCAACGGCAACAACGTCCAAGGCGACACCACCGACTACTACAATGAGCTGACCCAAGCCCTTATCGGCGAGACCGACACCGAGGCCGTCACCAGCCGCTACCGCAATACGCTTCTCATGTGGTCCGGCTGTATCACCGAGCCCATCGTGGTGGACACCCCCTGCTCCAGTATCGACATCGTCCCCACCGTGGCTAATCTCTTTGGTTTGAAGTACGACTCCCGCCTCTATTCCGGCCGGGACATCTTCGCCACGAATTACGTGGCAAATGAGTACTCAAGCTCCATTCCCCTCGTCATCTTCGCCGACACGACGCCCATGAAGGGTAACAGTTGGATAACCCCCGCCGGGACATATGAGTCCAGCACCAAGACCTTCACTCCCGCCCCCGGCGTGACGCTGACAGATCAGGACGCCTACGTTGCCTCCGTCAAGCGCCTCGTCTCCGGCAAGATACAAAACGCCAAGCTCATCGTAAGTCAGGACTACTACGCCAAGGTATTCGGCTGATTTAACAGCTCAAAGCAAAGCATTGCAAAAGTACCGGTCCCATCATCGGACCGGTACTTTTTAACACTTTACGCGTTATATGAAAAATTTGACCTTCTCTTACCTGAAAAGCTCCGTAAGCTTCCCCCACAGCTCCATTACGCGGAATTTAATAACGTAACCGTCGTTCTTCCCCGTTATGAGCCCAACCTCACTGTCCGTAAGGCCGACGGCGGCGCCGGCCTCGGCGTCGATGACGCCGGCGTCGCAGATGGGTGGGAAGACGACGCACCACCAGTTGTGGCCGGCGCCCTCGCCGATGGTGACGCGAAGGGAGAGATACTCGCCGGCGGGTAAAGAGAAGTTGTCATACTCGGTGGTGGGAAAGCTCTCATTGCACAAGGTAGCCTTAACACCGTACTCCTTCCCGCTTTCCGAAATTACGCCTTTCGCCGCGCCCTCGATCTCCGCAAGCCTCCCGCCGATTATTTTCCGGGCGCTCTCCCGGTCCTGAGCCCCCTCAAGGGCGGGCCTCAGCTTATCGAGCACCGCGTCCCGGACACGCAGCTTCAGGCTCTGGTCCGCGTCCGTATCGGAATTTGCCACCACGTGGAGCCTTATAAGCTTGTCTGACAGGGATTTTGAGCTGCGGTTTATATCAAGTCCGCCTATAAAAGTTACGATGATCGCGGCGATAAGGGCCCATTCCCATATTTTAAACTTCATAAAATCCTCCAAAAAACGGGCAATGAACAGCCCAAGTGTGCATATCATTGCCCGTTTTTGAGAGTTTTATTCAGTTTTTTGTGTAATTTTAAACCGGTTTTGTAAAAAATACGGCGCCGAGGTGGGAAATTTTAGCTTTCGCGGCACCGTTAAGCTCATCAAATACCCCGAACACCGCAGATCCGGTACCGGTCATGGCGGCGCCAAGAGCCCCCATGTCGATAAAAGCACGTTTTACGCTTTCCACGATACGCCGTTCCCTGTCCGGCAGGGCCTCCTCGAATACGTTCACCATGAGAGCGCCCGCGTCATACAGCGAATCGGAGCGCAAGGCGTCAAGAAAGCCCGCGGTGTCGGGCCTTTTCGCCACGTCTATACCGTCAAGGGCAGCGAAAAGCTCCGGGGTGGAGACCGAAAAATCCGGTTTTACAATAGCTATATCGCAATCCGGCATCGGAGGCAGCGCCGTAAGTATCTCCCCCCGGCCTCTGGCAAGGCATGTGCCGCCACGGAGGCAAAAGGCCACGTCCGAACCGACTTTTGCGCAAATTTGAAGCATCTCCTCCTCGGAAAGCTCCGTCTCAAGGAGCCTGTCAAGACCCCTTATGACCGCCGCCGCGTCGGAGCTCCCCCCGGCCATTCCGGCCTTATCGGGGATATTCTTAGTTATGTAAACTTTAACTCCTATGTCAGGTTGGTTAACATAACTCAAAAATTCCTGTGCCGCTTTCCCAGCAAGATTATGTAAACCTTTCGGCAAGCCCCCTCGACTTATGTCAACTTCTATCCCCGGCCCGTCCGTAATAGTTATGTCAACCTCGTCGCACAGCCCCACGGACTGCATCACCGTCTCCATCTCGTGGTAGCCGTCGGGCCGCTTATCAAGGACGTCAAGCGTCAGGTTGAGCTTGGCGAAGGCCCTCTCCCTTATTTGTCTCATCACCTTAGCCTCTTAAGGAAGTTGTCCATTCGCTCCAAGGCCGTCTCGATATTTTGTACCGACGAGGCATAGCATATCCTGACGAAGCCCTCTCCCCCGTCGCCGAAGGCGGTGCCGGGTATGACGGCCACCCTCTCCTCCTGAAGGAACCTTGTACAGAAATCGTCGGAGGAAAGGCCGGAGCTCTTGATTGACGGGAACATGTAAAAGGCCCCTCTGGGCTCGAAGCACTCAAGCCCCAGCTCCCTAAGGCCCTTCAGAAGGAGCCTCCGGCGCTTGTCGTAGCTGTCGCGCATCATCTCAATGTCCCCGTCGCCGTTTTTAAGGGCCTCCACCGCCGCGTACTGGCTGGTGGTGGGGGCGGACATTATGCCGTACTGGTGTATCTTCAACATCTGCTTTAAAAGCGGCGCCGGTCCGCAGACGTACCCAAGCCTCCAGCCAGTCATGGCGTATGCCTTTGAAAAGCCGTTGACCACAAGCGTCCGGTCGTAGAGCTCAGGCAAATTTGCCGGGGACACGTGCTTTTGCCCGTAAGTGAGCTCGGCGTAGATCTCATCGGACAGCACCATTATGTCCGTGCCCTCAAGGACCTTGGCGAGGGCCTTTAAGTCCTCAAGCTCCATTATCCCCCCGGTGGGGTTATTGGGAAATGGCAGTACCACTAATTTCGTTCTGGGCGTGATGGCGCTCCTGAGCTCCTCGGCCGTAAGCTTAAACTCGTTTTCCGCCTTCGTCTCCACGTAGACCGGAACGCCGTTGGCCATTGTCACAAGCGGCCCGTAGCACACAAAGCTGGGGACGGGGATTATGACCTCGTCACCGGCGTTCAGCACCGAGCGGATACAAAGGTCGATGGCCTCGGATCCGCCCACGGTGACGAATATCTGGCCGTTGGGGTCATAATGAAGGCAGAAACGGCGGTCAAGATATTCGGATATGGCCGCCCGGAGCCGTGAAAGGCCGGCGTTGGAGGTATATTTCGTGTACCCCTGCTCAAGGGAGTAGACGCCGGCCTCCCTAATGTGCCAGGGGGTCACGAAGTCCGGCTCGCCTATCCCTAAGGATATGGCGTCGGTCATATTGTCAAGTATGTCGAAAAACTTACGTATCCCTGAGGGCTTCAGGGTCTTTACGTTTTCCGACATTATTTTATCATAGTCCATCATACAAACAGCGTCCGCTCCTCCTGCTCAGGCTCCACGATGAAGGCCCTGTGCTTATCCTTGTACCGCTTCATTATGAAGTGGGTGGCGGTGCTTATGACGCCCTCGATGGGCGCCAGCTTCTCAGAGACGAAGCGGCTCACCTCCCGAAGGGACTTGCCGGTGACGATGACGGAGAAATCGAAGCTCCCGCTCATGAGGTAGAGGCTCTCCACCTCGTCATACTGGTATATGCGTCTTGCTATCCTGTCGTAGCCGTCGTCCCGCTGTGGGGTTATCTTCACCTCTATAAACGCCGTGACGGCCTCCTCGCTGGTCCTGTCCCAGTCGATAAGAGCCGTGTAGCCGTTTATTATGTGCTCGTCCTCGCATCTTTTCACAGTGTCCCGGACGTACTCCTCGTCCTTGCCGGTCATGGCGGCGATCTCCTTCGCCGTGTACCTGCTGTCCTCCTCAAGGAGCTTCAATATCTCGTTCATACCCGCGCCTCCTGACGTTGTTTTGCGAATTAAAGCTCAGTATATCACATGCGGGCTTAAATTTAAACCCCTTTTTGAAGTTTTTTGTTCGGGAGCGGCGGTGGCATTATTCGTACTGCCCCCTCCTCAGGGAGGAGGGGCGAATATTCGACCCACCCCGGTATGACGCCTTATGATAGACAGGGATATAGTTTAGATATATAATTTCAAAGAAAAATTTTTGAGCTGTATCGCGGACCGGAAAATCGAAGAAGATGAAATCGAATATCATCTGTGGAGAAGAAGTGACCGTTGATAAATAAACCTATACCGGAAACCATGTTTTCCAAAAGGGCAGCCGAGAAAACCGACTGCCCTAAAGGTGGT
>CANREY010000100.1 GCA_947629755.1 uncultured Oscillospiraceae bacterium
ACATTATACCACCCAAATGTGAAGAAATCTACTGACCGTTAAGACGGTTAATCGAATTTTTCTCCTTAAAACTCCGTCCATATCGAATAGAAAACGCTCCGTGGAGAGGGAAATTCGGCCTTGGTTGACAGGATTTTTCTAATGTATGCTACCGAATTTATCTGATAAAGCATTGACAAGTGTCCGAAATGGGACTATAATACGTAGGACTAATTCGGAAAACGTATGGACGGGGGTGGGACCGTGAGGAGCGACAGCGAAAAACAGCTTGAGGCCATAAATCAGCAGATAAAGGACATAGTGGGCTTATACAGGAACGCCGTGGGGCGGCTTGGAATGTCGGAAAACGAGCTGTGGGTGTGGTACACGCTTATATTCATGGACGGCGGGCACTCACAGCAGGACATATGCGGCATGTGGTCCCTCTCAAAGCAGACGGTGAACACCATAATCTCCAACATGGTCAGAAAGGGCTTCGCCACCCTTGAGACTATCCCCGGCACGCGAAACAGGAAGGAGATCGGCCTTACCAAGGCCGGGAGGGCCTACGGCGAGAGCATGGTCAGGCCCATTTTCGAGGTGGAGCAGCGGGCCATCGAGAAGCTCTCCGCCGAGGAGCGGTCGGCCTGCACCGCGGCCTTCGGCAAGTACGTGGGCTTTTTGCGTGAGGAGATACTGCGGGCGGAGAGGCCCGCCGAGAAGGGGGCCGTGAGATGAAGCTTGTTCGGTGCCTTCTCTACCTCGCGGCCATCGGCGCGGGGAGCTTCATACTTGGAAGGGTCCTTCCGAAGAGGCTCTTTCACTGGGAGCGCTTCCCCTTCCGGCCCTTCGGCTGGGAGAAAAACGGCTCCGTCTACAATAAGCTGGGCATAAGGCGCTGGAAGGAGAAGGTCCCGGACATGAGCGCCATTTTGCCAAAGCTCATGCCCTCAAAAAAGCTCCCGAAGGACGTATCCGCTGCTCAGCTTGAGCTGATGCTGGAGGAGACATGCGTGGCGGAGTGGATACACGGGCTTTTGTGCGTCCTTGGCTTCGGGTGCGTGCTCATATGGGACGGCCTGTGGGGCTGGGCGGTTTCGGTCGTATACGCGCTCGGCAATATGCCGGACATACTCATACAGCGCTACAACAGGCCGAAGCTTGTGAGGATACTTCAAATAACGCGAGAAAGAGAAGCGACATGAAAAAGGTTATTGTTTTGAGTTGTAATACGGGACAGGGCCACAACTCCTGCGCCGAGGCCATCAAGGAGTATCTGGAGGGACGGGGCATCAGGTGCGACGTGAGGGACGCGCTGGACTTCGTGTCAAAGGGCTTTGACTGGTTCGTGTCCCAAGGGCACACGTTCATGTATAAGCATATCCCCGCCTTTTTCGGCTGGGGCTACCGGTATAACGAGAGCCACCCGGCCCTTTTGGAGAAGGGCTCGCCCATGTACCGGGTGCTGACCAGCGGAGAGACGCGCATGTATAAATTTTTGCTTGAGGGCGGCTACGACACGGTCATATGCACCCACGTGTTCCCCGCCATAACGCTTACCGGTCTCATGGAGCGCTATTCCTTGCCGGTGAAAACGGCCCTCGTGGCCACGGACTACACCTGCCACCCCGGCACGGAGTCCACGGCCGTGGATAAATATTTTATCCCCTGCCAGTCTCTTGCCGAGGGCTTTAGATCCTGCGTCAGGTTCCCGGAGAGGGTGGCCGCCACGGGGATACCGGTCCGGGAGGAATTTTGGAGGCGTCAGGACAAAACGGACGCCAAGAGGGCTCTGGGCATCGGCGAAAGCAACCGGCATCTTCTCATGATGTGCGGGAGCATGGGCTGTGGGCCCATGGTGAAGCTGCTTTACGAAATCTCAAAAAAGCTCCCGGAAAACATGGAGGTCACGGTCATCTGCGGCACCAACAGGCGGCTATATAAAAAGCTTGTCCGCAGATATAGAAGCAACAGTCGGATACACGCGGTGGGCTATACGGAGGAGGTCTCCGCCTATATGGACTCGGCGGATCTGTACCTTACGAAGCCCGGAGGGATAAGCGTGACGGAGGCGGCGGCCAAGGAGCTTCCCATGGTGTTCATCGACGCCGTGTCCGGGTGTGAAAAGTATAATCTTGAGTTTTTCACCGACATCGGAGCGGCGGTGACCGACACCTCCATTCCGGTGCTGGCGGAGAAATGTATAAAGCTCCTCACCGCCGGGGACAGGCTTGAGCGTATGCGCCGGGCCCTTCTGGAATATGACCAGCCCAACGGCGCGGAGAGGATATTCGATGAGCTTTCACGGTAAAAGCTTGAGAAAAATTGGCATTAATTAAAGGTATCTTAAATGAAAATACGAAAGACTGATCTTATTGATTACCGTAAGTTCAGGTTGAGCAAGCTGAACACGCCGGAATTTGAGCATTTAAAGCTCCTATTTTTCTGGCCGGTGTACGGGCTCATGTTCCTGACGGTGGAGAGATTGTGGATAAGGGACAGCTACACCCCAATATATTGTGCTCTTGACGGGAAAATACCGTTTTGTGAGATATTTCTTATCCCCTATCTTTTTTGGTTCGTGTTCCTGACGGGGACGTTGGCGTATACGCTGCTGTGCGACGCCAAGGCGTTTAAACGCATGATGAGGTTTATAATTTTTTCCTACACGGCGGCCATAATCATCTACATAATTTTCCCAAACTGTCAGGACTTAAGGCCCGCGGAATTTGAGCGGGACAATATACTTACGAGATTTATCGCCCGGTTTTACGAGTTCGACACGAATACCAATGTGTGCCCGTCGATACACGTGATAGGCTCCGTGGCGGCGGCTTGGGGGGCGTGGGACAGCAGGCACTTCGGGACGCGGGGCTGGCGGATATTCTTCGCCCTTTCGGCCTTTTTGATCTCAATTTCCACGGTGTTCATAAAACAGCACTCCGTGCTGGACCTCTTGGCGGCTGTGCCGGTGTGCCTTGTGGCGTGGCTTCTGTCAAGGGACCGGGAAAAATCCGGCGAGACGGAAAAAGAGGGCGCCGCCTACTGAAAACAGCAAAAATATTCCCCTGCTTCCGATGCGGAGGCAGGGGGTTTTTTAGGTCATTTTTTCGCTATTTTTATGAGCTCCCGGTTGACTACCTGTAAAAATCCGTCAGGGAGGCGGTCGCGGAGCTGTTCTGGGGTCATGTCGTGTATCTGATGCCAATTGCCCTCGCCGGGGGTGAGGGAAAAATTGGTGGCCAGCTTCATGTACTTATTTATGACCGAGAAGGCGTGGGGGTCGGAGCAGAGTGTCTCGTAGGTGTCCCGGACGGAATAGCGGCCCTCAGGAAAATCGAGCGTGCGGGTAAGGCCCTCGCCCTTGAAATTTTCAAACCAGTTGCCGGTGAATTTGGCCCGCTCCTCGGCGTCGGGGAGGGAGTAGATACCGGGCTCCGTCTCAACGCGCTCGATTGTAGTTGCGTCGGAGGCGTGGGGCGTGAGGACGTGTATCAGGTTCTGTCCGGGGCGCAGACTAACCGCGCGCTCAAAGACGCGCTGGCCCTCCGCCGCCTTTGTCTGCCAGACGAGGCGGTTATTTATGTAGAGCCGGGCCTCAGGCTCGTTTGTGTAAAATTTTATGACGGTGGTCTCGCCGGAGCGCTGGGAGTAGCGCTTGCCGCAGATGTGGACCGTGGGCTCCGGGCTCCAGTGGGCCTTATAGATGTAGTAGGCGTCCTTTTTGGTCTTTCTGTCGATGGTCACAAGGCCCTTGTTGTTGCGTCCGGCAACGCCGCCCTCGTTGCGGTTGGCCGCGCCGAAGTCGAACATGTTCCACACGAAGGAGCACCAAAGCCACGGGCGGGCGTCGATGGCGTCGGCCATGTGCTCGTGGTAGAGGGCCTGATATTCCTCGCTGTAATCCTTGCATTTGGGGGCCGGGCCGTGGTAGGTGACTATCCCCTCGCAGCCGTACTCCGAAAGGCCAAGGCAGAGATCGGGGCGGGCCCTGTGAAAACCGTCCAGCCATGGGCCGTTGTCCTCCGTTTTGCCGCCGTACCAGCCCATGTAGTGGTTGTAGCCTATTACGTCGGTTATGCCGTGGGTCTCGCTGTCAACGGGGACGTTGGAAAGGTGGGCCAATGTGGTAAGGCGGGTGGGGTCAAGGCTCTTGGCGAGAAAATTGAGCTCGCGGAGCCTTTCGGGTATCTCCTCTGACGCGCCGCCAATGGTTATCTCGTTTGATATGCCCCAGAAGCATATGGAGGGGTGGTTATAGCTCTGGACTATGAGCTCCTTAAGCTGGCTTACACAGTTTTCGTGGGCCGCCGGGTCCGGGTTATATACGGAGATGAAGGGTATCTCCGCCCAGACAACTAAGCCGAGGACGTCGCAGGCGTCGTAAAAGTCCTGACTGTGCTGGTAGTGGGCGAGCCTTACGGCGTTGGCCCCCAGCTCCTTTATGAGCGCCGCGTCCTCCATGTGGTCCTCCCTTTTGAGGGCGTTGCCGACATAGAGCCTGTCCTGATGGCGGGAGACGCCCCGGAGGGGGGTGGGGATGCCGTTCAATATGAAGCCCCTCTCCGGGTCGCAGGAGAAGGAGCGGACGCCGGCGCGTGTCACGAGCTCGTCCACGGCCTCGTTCCGGCGCTGGAGAGTGGCGGTGACGGTGTAGAGGTTGGGCTCCGCCGGGCTCCACAGCTTGGCATCGGGGACGAAAAGCTCAATGGCCGCGCTGTCCGCCGGCCGCGCCCCGGAGGCCGCCTCCCGGCCCGCGCCGTCCGTGACGGCGTAGAGCACGGTGTAGTCGGGCGAGGGGTTTTTGACGAGGCTCTCAAGCTCAAATACGGCCCCGCCCTCGGTTACTCTCGGCGTGACCTTTATTCCGGGGCCGCCGTGGTAGTCGAGGTCGAAGTGGGTGTCCGGCACGGATATGAGGTTCACGCCCCGGTATAGCCCGCCGTAGAAGGTGAAGTCCGCCGTCTGGGGGTAGACGCTGTTTTTATACTCGTTGGAGCAGTTTATTATAAGAAGGTTGTCGCCGCTCTCGGCGCAAAGCTCCGTTATATCCGCCCGGAATGCGGAGTAGCCACCCTCGTGGGTGGCGGCAAGGGCGCCGTTTACGAAAACCTCCGCCTGCTGGCCCGCGGCTAAAACCTCGATGTACACCCTGCCGCCGCCAAGGGGCTGGCGGGGCGTTTTGAACGTCCGGGCATAGAGACAGCTCCCCCGGTAGTAGCCCTCCCAGCGGCCGTCCTGCCCGTCGATACTGTTCCATGTGTGGGGAAGGTCCACGTCCTCCCAGTCCGCCGGGAGGGTATCGGGAAGAGACGTCCACGCTTTTGTGAATTTCCAGCCGGAGTTGAGATTTAAAACCTTTCGCATAAGAGCCTCCGTATAATTCGGCGGGCGATTACGTGAAATCGCCCGCTTATCTTTATCATTCGTCGAGCTTGAGGACGGCCATAAACGCCTCGGTGGGGATCTGGACGGTGCCGAGCTGGCGCATCTTCTTTTTGCCCTCCTTCTGCTTCTCCAAGAGCTTCTTCTTGCGGGTGATGTCGCCGCCGTAGCACTTGGCCAGCACGTCCTTGCGGAGGGCCTTCACGGTCTCGCGGGCGATTATCTTCCCGCCGATGGCCGCCTGGACGGGGACCTCGAAAAGCTGGCGGGGTATGTTGTCCTTGAGCTTCTCGCAAAGCTTTCTGGCCCTTGGGTAGGCCTTTTCCCGGTGGGCGATGAAGGAGAGGGCGTCCACTTGGTCGCCGTTTAAGAGCATGTCCACCTTCACAAGGTCCGAGGGGCGGTACTCGGCAAACTCGTAGTCCAGAGACGC
>CANREY010000101.1 GCA_947629755.1 uncultured Oscillospiraceae bacterium
ACGCCGGTGGAGTCGGAGGGTATGGTCTTGAAGGCGATGGAGAAGGTCTTGTTGTCGTCGGGCCTTGAGAGCCACACAAGGTCCGCCCCGTTTTTCTCATACTCCATACGGTAGAGTGTCCCCCGAAGCTCCGGCATGGGCTGAACGTATTTCACGCGAAAGCCGTGGATAGTCGATCCTTCAGCAGGTTTCATTTTCATTGTCCTTTCCGCTCCCGTCCCTTAAGAGCCTGCGGAGCATTTCGTTATTTTCAAGGGCCTTTCCGGCCAGATCGTCACGCGTCACACGGAGCTTTTCCACCATCTCGTCCCGGCGCTCCAAAATTACCCCCGCCGCCGCAACGCAGGCGTCCACATCTATCTGTCCGGCCCTGCCCGCGGCGGGCTGGCGGAGCATGGCAAGGTAGCTGTCCACCTTGGGGTCATAGACGAAGCCCAGCGCCGGCGTGGCCATTCTGGCGGCGAAGATGAGGGCGTGGAGCCTCATGGACAGCACCATGCGGCTGGCGCCGATCAGGCCCATAAGCTCCTCCGGCGGGTAGTCCCCGGTGAGTATATGGGCCGGAGAGCGCATGGCGTCGCGGACCTGCCAGCTCACCGGCTCGTCCCGCTTTGGCTGCATGGGCACAAAGACTATCTCCACCCGCTCCCTCTGGGCAAGGCCGTCCAGCACGGCGGCAAATTTCTCAAAGTAGCCGGGCTCGCCCTTATAGGGCCTGACGGACACGGTGATGTAGTCCCCCCGGACGCCAAGCTTGCGCAGTATCTCTCTTGTCCTCGCCATATCCGGCTCCGGCGTTGTGAACACCGGGTCCGCCGTCACGGCGATGTCCTCCCGCATGACGCCCATCTCCCGAAGCTCCCTTAGGGAGTCCGGGTCCCTCAGCGTCACGCCGTCGGCCCGCTCCACGCGCTTTTTCACAAGCTTCCTGTTGCCCCGGTGGGACACGGGCCCGATGCCGTTGGCGTAGAGGCAGGTCTTTTTCCCAAACCTCTGGGCAAGGCCCAGAATGTTGGCGTAATAGATAAGACTGCGTGTTGAGGTGCTGTCCTGAAGTAGGCTCCCGCCGCCGGAGATGAGCAGGTCGCATTTTTTCAGCGTCCTCCACAGCCTCACCGGCGAAAATCTCGGTATGGCCTCGCAGTCGCATATGCTCCTCGTCCTTTTCGGGTCCTTTGACAGCACGGTCAGCACCGCCGTGCCGTCAATGTCCTTCACGCACCGGCAAAGGGATTTCAATATGGCCTCGTCCCCGGCGTTATTGAAGCCGTAATAGCCGCTGAGCACTATGTTTTTAGGCGGTATGGCCGCCCGGTAGGCATTCATCGCGTCCTTCGCCATACGCTCAACGCTGTAATATTTAAGCACCACGTCGCGCCCGTAGCCGCTGAGCCTCGTTTTTTCCTCCGGCCCAAGCTCCAGCGCCCAGCTCACGTCGTCCAAAAGCGTCCTGCGCTCAAGCTCCGGGCAACCCCGGCAGCAGAAGTTGCCCTCTATGCCCGTCTCCAGCTTGTCCTCGTCAAAAAGGCCCATGTAGCCCTCGTTACCGGCAATGACCACGGGCCGCCCCACGGCCATGGCCTCCAGCGCCGCCCGGCTCACGCCAACGAAGACGTCCCCGGCGGCGCATATCTCATTGACGTCCGTCCTTGGGCCGGCCATTATGACGCACTTGTAGCCAAGCTTCAGGTTCACCTCTCCGGCCCTTGTGGTGAGCTCCTCCTGCCTGTCCCCGCCGCCGGCGATGAGTATGACCACCCCCGGCGTCCGCTCGGCGAGCCTTGGGGCTATCTCGATAAGGGCGGCGGCGGCAAGGGCCCTGCTCTCGTCAAGGCGGCTCACGTGGGACACGACCGGAGCTCCCTCCGGTATCCCCAGCTCCCTTCTGACCCTGTCGCCGGATATGTCGGGAGAGAATTTTCTCGTGTCGATGCCGTTTATGGTCAAAAATATTTTGTCCCTCGCAAGGCCGTAATTGTCTACCAGATATTCCCTTATATCCTCGGACACGGCCACGGTCCTGTCGCCCCAGTTGGTGAGCTTGCCCAGCATTCCGCCGGTGTCGAAGACCCAGTGGGCGGTGGTGACCAGTGGGAAATCCATGGTCTTTTTAAGTATCCCGCACAAAAAGGCCGGTATCCTGGCGTGGGCGTGTACCACGTCAGGCTTTTCCGTCTTTATTATTTTTCGTAAAAGCACAAGTGATTTGAGCATCGGTCCGGGGCTTCGGCGGTTCATGGGCACCGAAAGGTGCCGCACCCCCGCGGCCTCTATCTCCGGCACGTACACGCCGCCGTTGGAGGCCACCAGCACGTCGTGGCCCTGGCGTGCAAGCTCCCGCGTCAGCTCCACGATATGCGTCTCCGCCCCGCCGATGTCAAGGCCCATGGTGGCCATGAGAATTTTCATCGCCCGCTCCTCTCAGCCAACGCTCCAGATCCTTCCGTTTACGGAGGCGTATTTTGTCAGTATCCTCAGCGTCTGGTTGGCTCCCAGCTCATATGCCCTTCCGGCGTAATATCTCCCGCCGTTCACCGTGCCGTCCACAGTCACGCTGAGCATCACGTCCACGTAGTATTCCACCTCCATGAGCTCCACCGTGCCCCTTCTGGTCTCCACCCGGTCCACCGCCGGGGTGAGCTCAATATTCGTGACCTTGCCTATGTCGTCGCCGTCGTCGCTCCAGAGCTCGTCGCCCACCTTTATGGTGTTGGCTATGCTCTCCCGGATCATGGGCACCTTTATGGTGTAGTTCACGGGCACAAAGCCGTTATCCGACACGTTGGCCTCGGTGTGGGAGAAAAATCTCATGTACGCCATGAGGGCCAGCGCCGCCACGGCCAATACGGCCAGAATATCCACGGCGCTTATGACGCCGAAAATACGGCCCTGCTCGTCAATTAGCTTTCTCTTTTTCACTTTGCTTCGCTCCTCTCCACGTCAATGATGTAGCCCACGGCGTTAAACCCCGGCATACGGGCGTTGACCTCCATACCGGTCTTTATGACATACCCGCCGTCCACCGTTATGTCCTTATCCGTCTCGGTGGCGGGGGCCACGATCGTCACGATGGCGCTTTTGAGGTTCGGCACCTCGGTGAACCTCTTGACGTTGGACCCCTCGTCCGGCACGCTCCTTCTGGCCGGTACGATCTCCACGGCCTCCACGGTACCGATGCTGTACTTCTTTATCCTGTCTATCACCTTGTCGCCGACCTTTATGCTCTCCGCCGCGTCGTTCTCGATCTCCTTGAGCTCCACGGTGTAGCGGACCTCGGTCTGCGTCTGGGGCTTTCCGACCAGCGTGCCGGAGCTGTTGTCCCTGCTCAAAAGCGCGATGGCCGCCGCCAGCGCTATGGCGATTATGATGAGGATAATGTCAAAGAGGTTGAATATCCCCAAAATGTTCTTCTTTTTCTTATTTTCCATCTCGCGCCTCCAAAGCTTTCATGTAGATTTCCTCGATCTTGCCGGCGAATATCTCCCCGGTGAACCGCTCCTTATATTCTCTCAGCGCCCCCACGTTGAGCCGCTCCCTCAGTATGGGGTCGTCCATGAGCCGCTCTATCCGCTCTCTGAGCTCCGATACGTCCCGCGCCTTATATAATAGCCCGCTGACGCCGTCCCTCACCTGCCAGCTGTTGCCGCCGTAGTCCGAGGCTATGACCCCAAGGCCCATGCTGAAGCCCTCCAGCATGGCGATGCTTGAGGCCTCCGTCCCCCAGGAGGCGTTGACCTGCACGTCAAGGACGCTGAGGGGTAGCGATACGTCGTCTACAAATCCGAGGTAAATGACCCGGTCCTCAAGCCCCAGCCTCTTTATGGCCTCGCGGACGTTTTCCTCGTCGGACCCCGTCCCGGCGATGATGAGCTTGAGCTCAGGCCTTGCTATCCCGGCCATCGCCTCTAAAAGGTCCATGTGCCCCTTGTAGGGCTCGACTCTCGCGATTATGCCCATGACGAAATCCGTGGGTCTAATGCCGTGCTCCCGCCGGAAGACGGCGCACTCGTCAGGGGAGCGCCTCTTCACCGGCTCCACGCCGTTCATCATCACATGTATGAGCTTTTCCGATACTCCCCCGTCGGTGAGATTTTCCGCCGTGGCCGGTGACACCGCTATGATGGCATCGGCGTAGTGCTCGTTTACGAATTTATTGAGCCACCTGCCCGGCCCCTTTTTCATGTACTCCGGCACCGGGAAGGCCGAGTGACGTGTAAATATGACCGTTTTCCCGCACTGCTTTCCCGCTATCCGCCCGGACAGGGACCCGTGGGTGTGGACGATCTGGGGATCTATGCGCCGTATGAGCTTTTTGAGCTTACCGATGACCTTCACGTCAAAGGACCTGTCCGCCATGCCGTCCACCTCGTGGACCGTGGCCCCCAGCTCCTCAAGTGGCTTTTTTAGGGCGCTCCCCTCCGGTATCGCCACGTGGGTATCAAATCTGTCCATGTCGGCGTACTTAAGGTAGTTCATTATGACCCGCCCCGCCCCGCCGATATTCGTGTCGGAGATTATATTAAGCACTCTTATCACGGCTTCACCTCCCTGAGCACAGCGTTATACAGGGCCCCGGCAAGTCCCACCGTCACCCAGAAGGTGAGCATCACCCGGTAGTTATAAAAGGAGTAGTCCGTCAAACTCTGGGCGGCGAAGCCCGCCAGTGCCGCCATTACGGCCCCGGCCTGTACCCGCGTCCGCCTGTCCTTTGCCGCCGTCATGGTCCTGCCCAGCGCCACAACCGACGAGCACAGCGTGCCGAAAAGGGCCGCTATACCGAATATGCCGTTTTCGCAGAAGACCTGAAGATAGAGGTTGTGGGAGTGTGGCGCGGCCACGGCGTTAAAGCTGTAGCGCGGGTAGACCTCCTGAAAGGCCGCCGTGCCCGTGCCGAAGCCGCACAGCCAGAAGTCCTTCAGCATATTCACCGTCGCCATCCAGATATACACCCGGTAGGAGGTGGAGCTGTCCGAAAGGTCCCCGACGCTCATGAGCCTCGTCATTATGGAGTCCGGCAGCACCATCAAAAGTGCCGCCACGCCCACGAGCCCCAGCACTATAAACCGCCTGTCCATCAGCACGAGGAATACCGCCACCGCTATGGCAAGTCCCAGCCAGCCGCCGCGGGACCAGGTGAGGAGCATACAAAGCGCCATCACTCCCGCCGCCACGGCGGAGGCTATCTTGCCGTTTAAGCTTTTGGAGGTGTAGACCCCCGTGGCCGCGAGGGGTATGACCAGCAGAAGGTATTCCGCCAGCACGTTGGGGTTTTCAAGTGTGGACCACACCCTTATGGAAATATCCGAGAAGTTGTCCTCGTCCACCCATAGCTCCGTGGCGGAGACCCCCAGCGCCGCCTGGGCCACGCCGTAGGCGGCCACCAGCGTCCCCGCGGTCACCATCACGGATATGAGCCTGTCGATGTCCCTTCTCTCCCGGCAAGCGTCAATGACCACCAGCGCAAAAAGTGTGAACGCCGCCGTCAGAAGGCCGTTTCGGAGGCTTGCCATAGGGTCCACCGACAGCGCCGTGGAGATCAGCTCCACCGCCGCGAAAAGGAGCACCCATTTCGCCACCGGGGAGCTTGCGAACCTGCGCTCCCTGTCAGCGCCGTAAGTGAGGAACCACGACCCGAAGCCCAGCGCCGCCAAAGCCAGCGTCGCCATGGTGGGCAGTATGGGCGCGAAGAACAC
>CANREY010000102.1 GCA_947629755.1 uncultured Oscillospiraceae bacterium
CCGCTCTCTCAGCAAAAGGAGTTCAAATCTGTGCGGAACATGGTGATCCGCGAGGTGCTGAAGCTCTCCGAGCGCAAGGTCACGTTCGAGGACGGGGACATGGACGACGAGCCAGAGAGCGCGGAGACAGTACCGCCTCCAATCTCCGGCATCCGCAAGATCTATGAGCAGGCCGAGCGATACCGCAAAGCGAAGAAAACGCTCTACGATGAAGATGCCGGCATGGATGAAAAGCGGTCCGCCATTGATGAGTTACAAAAGCTATGGGAGGAAGGGTACACCATCGCCGCTCACCAGTTGGGTAAGGCATACCGTGACGGGCTGGGCGTCGCCGCCAATTGGGTGAAGGCCGAGGGGTGGTTCAGAAAGTCTGCGGAACGCGGTACCGTCTGCTCGGCCTACGCTCTTGGCAAGCTCCTGCTCCCTGTCGGCCTGTCCACGGAGGCAATCCGCTGGCTTAAGTATGCCGCCGACAGCGGCGACCAGTACGCCCGTTACACGTTGGGCAAGGTCTATCTTGCTGGGGAAAACGCGAAGAAGGACGTGGACACGGCCGTCGAATATCTGAAAGCATCTGCCGAGCAGGGCAACCAATACGCACAGTACGCCCTGGGCAAGCTGTATCTGCTGGGGCAAGAGGTACCACCTGACAGGGACGTAGCGGTGTATTATCTCACACGGTCGGCGGAACAGGGAAATCGCTATGCACAATTCTTCCTGGACCACATGAGCGACATACGCACCCCGTCCGTCGGCTTGGCGGCCCTGCGGATGTTCCATCACATGGCGAACATCTTCCGCGACTCCACCGCCCAGGACTCCACCCACATGGGGCTTCACATTGACCGCAAGCGCCGGCGTGAGCTCCAGGAGAAGCGTATTGCCATGGGGCATAAACCAGACGACTACGAGGACGAGAAGATGAATCAGACAATGGGGTGACAAAGAAAACGGCGGGGAATTTCCTTGCCGCTTATTATTGTCCCTGCAATTTTGGACCGCTATTTCATCTCCACAAATCCCACGATCAGATCCACAGCCTCGGCGGTGATGTCCTCCGGGGCCTTCTCCTCGAAGGAGGCGTTGCGGCTTGTAAGATCCAGCATCCGCGCCTGGTCGCAGAGGATAACGCCGTCTGTCTTTGTGCGGTCGTCCAGGCGAACGTGGAACGGATGGCCCTTGTCAGTGTGGGTGATAGGGCACACCATAGTGAGACTGCTCACGCGGTTATAGAGGTTGTTGCTGATCACCAGCGCCGGACGTCTCCCGCACTGTTCGTGGCCGGATTGCGGGTCAAAATCCAGATAAACGATGTCCCCCTGCTCGAAAATACTCACCATGCCTCAGCGCCCTCCGATTTGCCCCAGTCGACCTCGGGCTCGGTGTCGATGCGGCCAAGCTCCTCCGCGTCCTTCCCGTAGAAGGCCGTCAGGCGCTCCTCCAGAGTGCGGTGCTGGCGAGGGGCAGCAGCCTTGATCTGCAGGCAGTTTCCGACCTGGATGATCTCCACGCGGTCATTCTCCCGAAGGCCCACGGACTCAAGGGCCGTCTTGGGGATCCGCAGGCCCTGACTGTTGCCCCATTTTTGAATCGTAGCATACATCTCAGCCACCTCCTGTAAACAGTATATACAAAGTATAAACCAATGTCAAGAACATTATTCTTAAAGAGAGATTTGTCCCATTCACTGATTTTCCGAAAAACCAAACCTCCGTGACACAAAAAGCATACACCCTCCCGCCAAGGGGGGACTGTGCGCTTTCGCTGAACCGGGGGTGGGTTCACTGTGACCCCCCTTGAAGGACCCAGAATAACAGAGAATTAAAACAGAGAAGCTGAGATGATAGATAATATGCAGCTTTTTTCGAAAGAATCAGGGTAAGAGTCAAAAGTGCCTTGACTCAGTTGACTTTAGCTTTCTCAAGAATCTGCGAGGTGAACAGATCGGCATTACCGGAAATCAGGTCCTTCTTTTGCAAACTCCCAATTCCCCTTTGTGTTTCCGGAGTATCTGAGCCATGGCTGGGGTGATTATTCAGCCAACGGTGTGCATAAAGGATCCCCGCCAGCATACAGGAATTTTCATTTCTTTTTCGTGTTATTTAATACTGCTACAATTACTCCCACAACTATCGGAATCATAGCACAGAACATAATTAAGTCAAAATTCTCAATCATTTTTTATTTCCATCTCAAATCCCGAACAATTGCTCACTCGATATTTAATATTATACCACCCATATGTGAAGAAATCTACCGCGCATTAAGTAGTAATTATAGCAACTTAAAACCAATTAAGCGGACTTGAGAACTCCAAAAGAAACATGAAAAATATATCCTTGAATTTCTTCTTTGCTTTGCCCGTTCCCTTGCTCCTCGCTTTCAAAGCGCATATGAAAGAAATCAAAATAACAATGGGGAAATAAATGAGGACTACCAGAAGAATTACGAATATGAGGTTGATTACATGCTCCACCGAATGTATCCCTCCTTAAATCACCGTGTTACGGCCTGCTTGACTCAGTTGACTTTAGCGTTCTCGAGAATCTGCGAGGTAAACAGATCGGCGTCACCGGAAACCAGGTCCTTCTTTTGCAAAAGCAGCGCCTTTTCTCTGCCGTATATGAGAAGCCAGAGGTGTTTCGATTCAAACATTTCCGATATCTGATTGTAAGAGACTGTTTCCCGATTTTCCCCGGATGAAATCGTCATGCCTTTTTCATCAAATTCAACTTTGGAATTGGCATTATTCCAATTTATGGCCCGGCGACCCTCCAGCAGCTTTTCCGCTTCTTTTTTGCAAGAGGCCGGAACAACATCGGTCTTTTCTTTACGGGTAAGGAAAAGGCTAAAAAGGCCCGCGATGATCGCGACAGCGCCGACTAAAATAAGGGTAGGTTCACGTGGCTCCACAAGACATGGAACTAAAACAAATATGCCCAGCGCGATCAAAATAACTCCGTAAACGCGGGCTCTCCCCCGCCGTTTCCTTCGGCCCGGTCCTTCACCGGCATATTTATTCATCGAGTCCGTCACCTTCCACATTCCGGGCAAAGCGCGCCGGCTGTGGGCCTCCAACCGCTGACAGAGAAGCTGCGCTGTTTCAACGTCCAACGCAGGTTCGTCATAATTGCTGATTTGAAAGAGGAACACCTTGTATCGCTCCTTACATAAAATTCGAGTTATCGTTTGTGCTCATTTTCAACATAATTGAAACTGGAGGTTCAATCTCTGTATATCCCAACGCTGAATGCGTCCCCCCATTGGCTGAAAACATCTTCGACAAATGAAACGTCGTTTTCACACAACTTTTCCATGTATATTTCCGTGCCATAATGTTCGTTGTAAAAATCACACAATTCATTTTTGACGTTGATGGTAAAATACTTCGTCATCGCGTTATATCTGCTCCTGGTCGTGGGCTCCTCGTCCATCAATTCCCGTGGAAATGCGTCGGTCACCGTTCCGCGAATCGAGACCTCGGTGCGCTCAGCCGTGGGTTTTCCGTATCGGGACGCCGCCTTGATCTCCTCGGTCTCCTCCTTCCAGCATCGAATCTCCAGCTCATCCCCAACCCTGACAAAATGCCGCACAAGCTCCTTCCACCACGAGGACGAAACTGTGTTGTCTATCATGTCTAATGAAATGGAACTCATAAATAACGCCTCCTTCGGAAATATTGGTCACGCATCCGCACAGACCGTTATGACCGGCGGAATGTGGGAGATCACGTCAATCACATGGTTTTGCGTGTAAATGCCGTAGTGCGTCCACTTGCCGGGGTAGAAGGAACCGTCGTCAAACTGCCCGACATCGGTGACGCCGCTCAGATAGGAGAGCAGTTTTGATTTTTCAAAAGTAATGAGATACCTCCCGTGACGAATCTCCTCATGATCATCAAACGAGCAGTAGGACTCGTCCCTGACTTGGTAAAGGATGTAGTCCTGAAAATATATTTCATATTGCCGCCGTTCATTGATTTCGATTGGCCGGGCCTTTGCCAGAATTTCTTGCAGAGGCTTATTCGTGGCTTCGCCCATATCGGAAAAATCCGGTACATCAGCCCCCGCTTCCCCGACCTCCGCCGCAGCGATCACAAGGCGGAGCTCCTCAAGCTGTCCGTCCGACAGTGACATCAAAAAAGGCGCGTGGTCGCCAATGATCCAATCAAGTTCTTCAAAAATCATGTTTTATACCTCTTTCTTTTTCTGATTTTTTTTGGCGGGATGCCGCCCGGAGCGAAATTTTTAGCCCCTCCCTCTGGGAGGATACGCCCATTTTTAGCCCCTCCCTCTGGGAGGGGGCAGGGGGTGGGTCGAGGAGATTCGGCCCACCCTGGCCGGCGCTTTGCGCGGCCACCCCTCCCGGAGGGAGGGGGTTTTCCGCCTCCGGGCGGGACGGGGGGATGGGCGGGTTTGGAACCCGCCCCTACGAGGTGACCGGGAAATCTCCCATATATAGTCGTAGGGGAGGGTTCTAAACCCTCCCGCATCAAATACGCGCCGTAAGGCGCAACCTTTTTCGGAGGCGAGGGACTACTTTGTCAGTTTCCGGCCTATGAATTTTGGGTTTATATACAGTACGTAGACGGTCGCAACAATACCTATGAGTAGTGCGCCTGCGATGCCCAAGCCGAAATGTAAGTCAAGAAGGCCCACAACGGCTTGAATGGCGCAGTAGGCGGTTTCAATATAGGCGTTTTTTCGCCGCCGCTTTATATCCGGCTCGAAATGATATTGTATCAAAAAGGCCGGTTGCGGTCTACAAACTATGCGTCAACCACAGGTTGCGGTTGGGCTATTTTTATGCTCCTGCCAAATTTTTGCCTTAACTCATATTATACGCTCTGATTGAGGAAAATCAATACGTTGCGAATCTTTTCATAGTGCCAGTTCTTGACGCACAGGCTGTATATTTGTTGCCCTTCGTCTTGCTAATACAATCCCCCTCCCCACTGCAGGGGGCCCGAAGATTTCGCGAGGAATGGGGTAGGAGGAGTTTTTGAATGCCTTAGGTTGTATGAATTACAATGCTTCTATTTTGCCGGCCTTCTTACGCCAGTATTGTCAGACCCCCGAATCTCCTCGTGGTAGAAATAGTCCACGATCACAGGGTGCCCCTGCGGAACACGACCGTAGGGCATCTCGTTATCCACAAAGAGACAGTCGTATTTTTTCGCCAGCTCCTCCGCCTTCTTTTCCAGCGCCTCAAAGAAGCTCCGATCATGCCGGTCGTAGATTGCCTGATACAGCGGAAGAAGCTGGGGGTATTTGTCCGCAATGTAGTCCATAATCGTCTTTTTGAAGCCGCCGCGAAGGTTCAGGTTTTCAAGCCAGAACAGGTCGCACTGATCCTTGACCCGCCCAAAGATCGCCTCAAAGTCCGTGATCCCCGGAAAGACGGGCGACACAAAGCAGACAGTACGGATACCTTCATCGTAGACCTGCTTCATGGCTGCAATACGCCGCTCAATGCTGACGGCGTTATCCATATCGTTCTTGAAGCTCTAGTCCAACGTATTGATGGACCATGACACCGTCACCTGCCCCAGTTCCTTCAGAAGGTCAATGTCCCGCAGGACAAGATCGGATTTCGTGCAGATCAAGATGTCCGCGCCGCTGCCGCGAAGCTGTTCCAGCAGTTTGCGGGTAGCACCGAA
>CANREY010000103.1 GCA_947629755.1 uncultured Oscillospiraceae bacterium
ATGAAAAAGGAGGGCAAGGCCATAATCCTCATCTCCGAGGAGCTGGCGGAGCTCATCGGCATGGTGGATAAGCTCATAATTATGAAGGACTTCGAGGTCACAAAGGTGTTCACCCGCTCCCCCGACCTTAAGGAGACCGACATAATCGAGTACATGATCTAAGGAGGGAAAAGGGATGCCAGAGAAACTGAAAACCAATGCCCCCGTGGAGGAAGCGGAAAAGGTAACGCCCCTTCAATTCCTCAAAAAGCACATCTACGACATAACCAGCTACATGGGCCTTGTGCTGGTGGCGGTGCTGTTCGTCATCTTCAACAGCGGGCCCAGGTTCATGTTCAACCTGTCCTCCGTTATCCAGACCGCCTCCGTCTACGCCGTCATAGCATTGGGCGCGGTGTTCGTCTACTCCATGGGCTTCATGGACGTGTCCATCGGACAGCAGGTGGGCGTGTACGTCATACTCATGATACTCATCGGCAATAAGATCGGCGGCGTTCCCGGCGTCATAGTGGGATTTCTCGCCGTGCTGGCCCTGGCCCTCATCTGCGGGGCCATAAACGGGGCCGTGGCCGTGTGGCTGGGTCTTCCCAGCATCGTGACCTCCCTCTTTTTGATGTTTTTCTTCACCGGCGCTCAGGTCCTGCTCATGGAGGGCACGGGCAAAAACTCCATAGAGCTTGATCAGGCCGTCCGCCCGGAGGGCAGGAACGCTTACAGTCTCATGCTGATAGTGATAGTCATAGTCTTAGCCCTCATAGCCGCATACTTCTTCAAGTACACCAAGCTTGGCAAATACACCCGCGCCATCGGCGCTAACGAGACCACGGCGGCCCAGAGCGGCGTGAACACCATAAAGTGGCGCGTCATCGCCTACATGGCTCTCGGCGTGTGCGTGGCCCTGGGCTCCTTCGTCCTGCTGACCCGCACGGGCACAGCCGGCAAGGGCTCCGGCTCCGGGTACGCAATGGACGTTATGATCTGCCTCATACTCGGCGGTATGCCCCTCTCCGGCGGCATGAAGTCCAAGGTCTCCGCGGCTTTGGTGGGACCCTTTACATATGTGCTCCTGTCCAACGACCTTACAACAATGGGCGTGGACTTGAACTGGATAAACTTCGTCAAAGCTCTTATTTTCATCGCGATCGTCCTTTTGACCTGCCGCAAGAAGGACGGCGTCCTGCCAAGGTGACGCATCAGCGGCACGCAACCAAATTTAACGGAGGTATAAAAATGAAAAACGTAAAAAGGATCTTTGCCATAGTACTGGCTCTCTCCCTCGTGCTGGCCCTGGCGGCCTGCGGCGGCAATAACGGCCCCAAGAAGGCCAAGATAGGCGTTGGCCTCTACTCCGACGCCGGCCCCGCCCCCGACTCCACCAAGGCGTATCTGGCCTCTCTGGCCGAGAAGCTCAATGTTGAGTTTGTCTACACCACCCTGACCCAGACCGACGAGGCCGCCAACATCTCCAAGGTCCAGGAGCTGATCGCCGCCAACTGCGACGGCATCATAATCACCATGGACATGGGCATGGAGGCCATACTCAAGGAGTGCCAGGAAGCGGGCGTCTACTGCGCCGGGTATCTGTGCGACTTCGACACCAGCTACAACAACAACTACGACAAGGTGTTCAAGAATCCCTACTTCCTTGGCACCGTGGCTGACGGCGGCTGCGGCAACGAGCTCAAGCGCGGCTATGACTTCTGGGATTCCCTCATGGAGTATAACGCGGCCCACCCCGACGACCCCGTGACCCACGTGTCCTTCACCACCTTCCCCGCCTGGGCCTTCCCCTATCAGCAGGAGTACGTAAAGCAGTTCATTGAGAAGTGCGACGAGTACAACAAGACCGCCACGACTCCCATCGTGTACGATCCCTTTGACGAGTCCACCGACGTTCTCATGTTCTCCCCCGTTGACTCCACCTACTTCAGCAAGCACGCCGACATCGACGCCGTGATGTGCATTTGCGCCGGCGAGTTCGTATACGGCACCATGGTTTCCGCCGGTGTCGACAAGACCGTCAAGCTCTTTGCCGCCGGCTACACCGAGGGCGACAACGCAAACTTCGGCTCCCGCGGCAACGGCACCTATCAGCTTGAGCTGGTGTGCGCCCCTGAGTCCATCACCTATCCTCTGGTGCTCCTCCTCAACAAGATAAACGGCGTTGAGTTCAAGGATATGCCCGCCGAGGCCGAGCGCCGCAGTTGCACCAGCTTCATCATCAACTCAGACGCTGACATGGAGCTCTTTGAAAAGAGCATCTACCTCACCAACGACCCCGCCAACGCCCTCCTCACCCCGGACGACGTGTACAATCTCACCGCCTTCGGCAACGAGAACGCCACCTACGCCGGCCTTGTGGATATTCTCAACCACATGAATATCGAGGATCTGGCAAAATAAAAAAGGCTTACGGGGACCGGTTCCCCCGGTCCCCACGATGAATAAGAGCAAAGGAGCAGACGATGAAAATTCTTAAAAAGGTATTCCTCTCACTGCTGTTCCCGGTGCTGATGTTCACCGCGATGCTCATCATCACCGCCAGCAACTCCAAGTGCTATGTGAACGGCGACTTCATATTCCTCAAGTTCGACCTTATACGCTATGTGGTCCTCGACGCCTGCCAGACCATCTGCGTGGCGCTGGCCATACATCTCCAGCTGAAGAACGGGCGCTTTGACTTCTCCACCGGCGCGGCCATGATACTCTCCGCGATTTTTGCCGGGAACATCGGCAACATGACCGGCTCGCCCTATATCGGGTTCTTAGTGGCTCTCGTCTCCGCCGTGGTCATAAGCTGCTTTACCGCGGTGGTCTATATGAACGGGCGGCTTCCCATCATAATCTCCACCATCGGCGTGACGCTCCTCTATGAGTCCCTGACATACCTCGTGTTCGGGGGCACGGGCATCTCGGTGTTCTATCAGGATACCCGCCTTTCCGTCTTCGGAAGAATGCCCGGCATCTTCGTCCCCGCCATTCTCGCCATGCTGGTATTCACCTTCTATGACAAGATGACCGTGGCCGGCCGCCGGGGCAAGATACTGGCCAACAACCAGTCCGCCGGTGTGAACATCGGTATCAACGAGTACCACAACACCATCACCAGCTACGTGTTCTCCGGCCTTATAATCGGGTGCGCGTCCATCATCTACTTAAGCCAGAACAGGGTCAACCCCCAGTCGGGGCTCAGTACCTCCAGCGTCATGTTCTCCTATATCGTCTCCGTGTTCATGGGCCGGTTCATCGGCCTTGCCTCCAACGACGTTATAGGTATCGGCATCGCCGCCGTCAGTATGTCCATACTCGACTACGGCCTCAACTGCATGAACCTTGGCGCGGGCGGCTGGCAGCAGATAATAATGGGCGTGTTCGTAATGGCCTTCTACACCATGTCCAGCCAGATCGGCAACATACAGAAGCTTTTCCGGAAGCTCGCGAAGAAGGAAGCTTAAGCGAATATAAAAAAGTGTGTCCAAAAGGGCCGCTCCCGGGCGGAGCGGCCCTTGCCGTATAAAAAGGGGAGGTAAAAATGGGATTTTCAGCTGATTTTCTCTGGGGCGCGTCCTGCGCCGCCTACCAGGTGGAGGGCGGCTTTGACGCCGACGGCAAGGGAAAAAGCGCCTGGGACGAGGCTGTGACCCGGCCGGGCTTCGCCGCCCACGGCGAGACAGGCAACGTGGCCTGCGATTTTTACCACAAAATGCGCTCCGACGTGGATCTGATGGCGAAAATGGGGCTAAAAGCCCTTCGCTTCTCCATAAGCTGGTCCCGCGTCATGCCTGAGGGGACCGGGAAGGTCAACGAGGCGGGGCTTCGGTTTTACTCCGACCTTGTTGACGAGCTTAAAAAGCACAGTATAGAGCCGCTGGTGACGCTCTACCACTGGGACCTGCCCCTCGCTTTAGAGAAGCGGGGAGGCTGGGAGAACCCGGAAATCGAGGACTGGTTTGCCGAGTACGTGAAGACGGTCTGCGACGCTCTCTCCGATCGCGTGCGGTACTGGATAACCATAAACGAGCCCCAGATGTTCGTGGGGCTGGGGTATTTCGTTGGCGCTCACCCACCCTACAAGCGCCTTGACGCCGCGGGACAGATCAATGTTACGAAAAATGTCCTCCGCTCCCACGGAAGGGCCGTGAGGGTCTTAAGGGAGTACGCAAAGCTGCCTCCCATCATCGGCCTTGCGCCCACGGGGGACGTGTACCTTCCGAAGACAAGCAGCCCGGAGGACATAAAAATCGCCAGAGAGCGCTCATTTGAGTTTGACAAATACGGCTTTACCATGCAAAATAGCTGGTGGGCCGATCCCATATTCCGAGGCCGCTTCCCGGAGGGGGCGTATAAGACCTACCCGGAGGAGATGGCAATATTCACTGCTGAGGACATGGAGCTTATATCTGCACCGCTGGATTTCTACGGCTTCAACGCCTACAAGGGCACGACGCCACACGATACGCCAAGAGAAATCTACGGCGAGTACGCATATCAGGGCTCCCCACGGACCATGAGCGGCTGGGAGGTGACGCCGGAGGTCATGTACTGGTCGCCAAAATTCCTCTATGAGCGGTACAAAAAGCCCATACTGGTCACGGAAAACGGCATGGCGGGCATGGACTGGGTGAGCCTCGACGGCGGCGTTCACGACATGCAACGTGTCGACTTCCTCCACCGGTACATTCTGGAGCTCAAGAGGGCCGTGGACGACGGGGTACCGGTCATAGGCTACAACGTCTGGTCCGTCATGGACAACATGGAGTGGAATCAGGGGTACGACATACGCTTTGGGCTTATTTACGTGGACTACCGGACCATGGAGCGGACAATAAAGGACTCCGGGTACTGGTACAGGCGCGTTATCGAGACGAACGGAGAGGAGCTTTGAGGTGACTGAGGCTGAGATCGGGGCCCTGATGGGTAAATTTTACGCCCAGCGTGAGGCCGAGGACAAGGCCGATAAGCTGGAGCGGTATAGACGGCTCAACAAGTTCGTAAAGCCGGGACAGATACTGTTCGTGGGCTCCTCCCTCATGGAGCAGTTCCCCATTTTGGAGCTCATCGAGGGGGAAAGGCTTCCGCTACTTATCTACAACCGGGGCATCGGCGGATATACAACATCTGAGCTCCGGGCGGCGCTGGAGCCTTGCGTATTTGACCTTGCGCCCAAATACATCTTCATAAACATCGGCACAAATGATCTGAATGGGCCGGATTATGAGGAAAGTGAGCTCATGGCCCGGTATGAGGACATACTGAGGGCCATAAGGGAGCGGCTGCCGGATACAAAGATATTCATGCTGGCCTACTACCCCACCTGCCCGGAGGTGGGGAACAGGAACCCGTATATCCGGGGGCTGTTCCAATACCGCACAAATGAGCGCATAGCCTCGGCAAACCGGGCGGTGAGGGAGCTGGCGGGTAAAATCGGCGCTGAGTTTCTTGACCTCAACGGGTGTATAACCGACGAGAAGGGCGATATGCGGCCGGATATTACCGTAGAGGGTATGCACATGTATGCCGACGGGTATAAACCCATTTTGGAGGCCCTTTTGCCCATACTGAGGACGCTTGATTAGATTTCAAAACACGGGGGTGAAACGCGTGAAAAAGCCGGCGTTCAATCCTTATCTGCCCTGCTGGGAGTACGTCCCCGA
>CANREY010000104.1 GCA_947629755.1 uncultured Oscillospiraceae bacterium
CAATGAAAGCAATAACCGCTTCAATAGCGCCGAGCAGGTCTCTTAGTTGAGCATAAATCACTGCACCTCAGGGCCCCATAGGTCCCGTGGGCCCGCAGGGACCCCAAGGCCCTCAGGGCGAGCCCGGCCCCGCCGGAGCTGCGGGAGCCACAGGCGCAACCGGAGCCACCGGCCCCATCGGCCCGCAGGGCCCTCAAGGACCCCAAGGCGAGCCCGGCCCCGCCGGCGCTACGGGAGCCACAGGCGCAACCGGAGCCACCGGCCCCATTGGCCCGCAGGGCCCCCAAGGGCCCACCGGCGCTACCGGAGCCACGGGTGCCACCGGCCCGCAAGGCCCAGCCGGTCCCGCCGGAACGGCGGCCACCATTGAGATCGGCACCGTCACCACCGGTGCGCCGGGAACCCCCGCCAGCGTCACAAACACCGGCACCGACACCGACGCCATTTTGAACTTCGTTATCCCCCAAGGCGCAACCGGAGCCACTGGCGCGACCGGCCCTGCCGGTGCAACGGGCGCAACAGGCCCCGCTGGTCCGCAGGGACCCGTGGGACCCACCGGAGCCACAGGGGCCACCGGAGCCACCGGCCCTCAGGGCCCTGCCGGTCCCGCCGGAGCAGCTGCCACCATTGAGATCGACACCGTCACAACCGGCGCTCCGGGAACTCCCGCCAGCGTCACCAACACCGGCACCGATACCGACGCCATTCTAAACTTCGTTATCCCCCAAGGCGCAACCGGAGCCACTGGCGCTACCGGTCCTGCCGGCGCAACCGGCGCCACCGGCCCCATTGGCCCGCAGGGCCCCCAAGGACCCACCGGTGCTACCGGGGCCACCGGAGCCACCGGCCCGCAGGGCCCAGCCGGCCCCGCCGGAGCGGCGGCCACCATCGAGATCGGCACCGTCACGACAGGCGCTCCGGGAACTCCCGCCAGCGTCACAAACACCGGCACCGACACCGACGCCATTTTGAACTTCGTTATCCCCCAAGGCGTCACAGGAGCCACGGGCGCAACCGGCCCTGCCGGTGCAACGGGCGCAACAGGCCCCGCCGGTCCGCAGGGGCCTGCCGGTCCACAGGGTCCCGCCGGCGACGAGGCGGTCGCCAGCTACGCCGATTACTACGGCCTTGTCCCCGGCTCCAACGACGACCCGGTGGCCGCCGGTGAGGCGATAGACTTCCCCGTGGAGGGGGCCAACGACGGCGGCAACATCACCTCAAACGGCTCGGACACCCTCACCGTGGCCGACGCCGGGACGTACCTCATACTCTTTGAGGCCGCGGTAACGGGCTCTGCCCAGCTGGTACTGGCCGTAAACGGCGCGGAGGTGGCCTCCACCACTGTGGGCCGCACCAGCGGCACGGGCCAGATAGTGGGAATGAGCATACAGACGCTGACGGCGGGCTCCACCCTTCAGGTCCGCAACCCCGCCAGCGCCAACTCGTCCGTGACCGTCACGCCCACCGCCGGCGGCGAGGACCCCGTGTCCGTACACCTTATAGTCGTACAGCTCTCCACCGCCGAACCTCCCGTGGCCGAATAATCCAAGGGCTATAAAAAGGACGGGTCAAATTTGGCCCGTCCTTTCGCTTTACCCGTTATACAACGTATTGCTCTCGTCCACGTCCCCCGTGACCGCGTCGAGCCACTCGCTCTTGGCGGTGCGAATGGACTTGTTGCCGCGGTAGACGCCTCGCGGCTTGGATATGGGGTTATCCCGGAAGATGAAGTTTTGCTGTTCGTTGTCCACGGCCACACAGCCGGTGACGCGCAGGCCTCCGGGGTTGAAGTTGTCGGAGAAGCCGGCCATCAGATTTTTGAAGGCCACGCAGTTTTCCACGATATGCCCCACGGGCATACCCTCGCCGCCAAGCTTAAAGCCGTTGCCGCCTCCGCCGCCTAAAATGACGTGCTCCGGGTCCTCCGGGTCTGTCCATATGCCGTTATCGTAGGCCACGCAGTTGCGAAGTGTCACCGGCGCGTTGGGGCCCTTCTCCACCTTGTTATATAGGTCAAAGCCGTCGTCCACGTTACCGTAGGACAGGCACCCCTCGAATACGTTCCCCGGCCCCACGCCAAGCTTCGGCGCGAAGCCGTCGGCGTTCATGTTCCGCTTGTCCCGGTTGCCGTAGGCCTCGCAGTCCTTGATGAGGTTATAGCAGGGCCAGGCGAACTGGAAGCCCTCCGGCATACCGTTGCCCACCACAAGGCCCGTCTCGTCGCAGTGGTGGAAGGAGCATTTTTCTATGACGTTGAAGCTCCCCGTGAGGTCGGAGCGCTTGCCCGTGAACTCAAGGCCGTAGATGTGCCAGAAGTTGGCGCTTGAGGTGAGGCAGGCGTCTTTAAATACGGCCCTCTCCCCCTCCACCGGCCTCACCGTCTTGACCGCCTCCAGCGCCCCGGAGCTCTCCGGGCCCAGAAGGAGCCTCTCTGTGTACTCGCCGCCCATGAGATATATAGTCCCGCCTTGGGCAAGACGCCTGACGGCCTCATGGAGGCTCGTGGGCTCCGACACCGTGCCCTCGGCCGTGTCCGACCCCTCCGGGGCGGCGTAGACCACTGTGGTGGCGTATTTGCAGGGCGTATAATTTACGGAAAACACCTCCGTAATGCTCCCGGAGGGGAAGTCGTATACGCATGTAAGCTCGTTTTCGCCCTCTAAAAGCTCCACGGTCATGTTTGCCGGGTGCCTGTCAAGAAGCTCCACGGTGCCAAGCTCCACACCCTCGCGGCTTACGTACACAAAGCCGCTCTTGTTGCCGTGGAGCGTCAATATGTACTTCTCCGTTGAGCTCTCCGTCCCGGAGCGCAAAAAGAGCTTTGGCATCACGTTGTGATTTTCAGGCCGCCAGAGCTTCGGCATCACCGCAGGAGGGGTGTAGGGCGTTATCTCCAGCTCTATGTCCTCAAACCTCACCTCGGCGTTGCGGGAGGCGAAAAAGCCCACGTACATGCTCCCCTCCTCCAGCTGCTGAAGGAGGTTCACGCCGCACCCGTCGGGGTAGACGCGCTCCCCCATGGCCCCATTTTGGCCCTCCACGGCGGCGTAAAAGCCCCTGTCGTCCCGGCCAAGCTCCATGCGCAGTCCCCGGCTCCCGGTGACAAGGGCCGGCGCTCCCGGAACATCGGCGGCGCTCAGCTCCACGCCCACAAGGTCGTGGATATTCTCAACTCCCCTTCTGAACACTATCTGCGGCGCGTTCTCGTCCCGGTTCCCGGCCAGCACGCCCACAAATATCATGTTCGACGCCGCCGGCAGCTCCTGAAAGCCCGGATCGAAGGGCTCCCGCCTCGCCACACCAAGGCTGTCGCGGGCCATGATGCCAAAGCCGCACTGCTGGGGCGTGTCATTTGTGCCCAGCCGCCCGTAGTTTACGGGCACGACCTTGGCGGACAGGCGGAAGTTTTCTTTATTCGGGTCGAGCTTAGTGTAGTGGAACGCAAGGCCGTCGTGGCCCCCCGCGATCTTCCCGCCACGGCTCTCCACGGTCACGGACCCGTCCGGGTCCACCCTTGAGCCGTTTACACCTATCTTGTGGCTATACTCCGGAAGCTTCACGGTGGAGGTCATGTTAAGGTCCGTGGACTGGCCGAAGGCCCGGCCCTCCCACGCTCTCAGGTCATACTGGTTTTCCATGGTTTTGCCCCCTTGATATTCTTATTTCAGTACCACGTTCTCCTCCCCAAGCATCTCACGAAGCTCGGTGACGAAGGACGGGTAGATTATACAGCTTGTGCCAAGTCTCCGGCGGGTGTCCTCAAAATATATTATGAGCTGCTGCTCTCCGGGGAACATCTCCAAAAGGAGCTTGAGCCTCTCAAACTCCCGGCTTCTCTCGCTCTTGAGCCTTACATACATCTTCTGCGGGTTACCGGCCCCAGCCTGCGCCGGTACCGGGTCCGGGCCCACGTCCGTTAAGGGTCTAAGGGAATTTACCACCGCTTGAGGCTCCTTTTCGTCCCGTATGGACAGCCTGCCCCTGACGAGGACAAGGCTCCCCTCCCTTAAATACACACCTGAGGTGTCCAGCACCCGCTGGAAGGCCAGAAGCTCCATGTCCCCGGTGCCGTCGTCGATGGTCACGTAGGCCATCATGCCGCCGTTTTTCGTGGTCTTCATTCTGACGGCGGTTATGACCCCGGCCAGCGTTATGTCCTGGTCGTCCCTGTACCGGTGCTCCTCCACCTCGTCGGAGGCGTCGGAGAGTATCCCGCCTATTGCCACGGCGCCCATGCGTCTGGCGGCGTTCCTGTACCCGTCCATGGGGTGGCCGGAGAGATAAAGCCCCGTGACCTCCCGCTCCATTGCCATGCGCTCAGCCTGACTGTACTCCTCCACGTCGGGAAGCTCCACGGCCGCGCCGGAGCTCACCTCCGACGCAAGGCCGAATAGGTCCATCTGCCCCTCCACGTTCTTCCTTCGCTGGTCGGCGATGGCGTCCAACGTGGGCCCCACCACCTCCATAAGCTGCCGGCGCTTGACGCCCATGGAGTCAAAGGCCCCGGCCTTTATAAGGCTCTCCACCGCCCTCCTGTTCATGTCCCCGCCGAACATGCGGTCGCAAAAATCGTGGAAGGAGGTAAAGGGCCCCTGGGCGTCCCGCTCCGCCGTCACGCCCTCTATGAATTTTGAGCCTATATTCTTCACCGCCACAAGTCCGTAGCGTATATTGTCCCCCTCCACGCAAAAGCGGCTCCGGGAGTGGTTTATATCCGGCGGCAGGAGCTTTATGCCCATGCTCTGGCACTCGGCCGTGTACTCGGCCACCTTCTCGGCGTAGCCCAGCACGGAGCTCATCAGCGCCGCCATGTACTGGCGCGGGTAGTGGCACTTCAGGTACGCCGTCTCGTAGGCCACGATGGCGTAGCTCACCGCGTGGGCCTTGTTGAATGCGTAGTTGGCAAAATCCGTTATCTCGTCGTATATGCTCCCGGCCACGTCCTCGGGCACGCCGTTCTTGACGCAACCGTGTATGCCGCGGGCCTCGTCGCCGTATATGAAGGTCTCCCGCTCCTTTTGTATCTCCGCCATCTTCTTTTTGGACATGGCGCGCCTTATCATGTCCGCCTGCCCTAAGGAGAACCCCGCGAGCCGCCTGAATATCTCGATGACCTGCTCCTGATAGACTATGCACCCGTATGTCACGTTCAGTATGGGCTCCAGCATGGGGTGCTTATAGACTATCTTGTCCGGGTTCACGCTGGCCTCCAAAAACCTCGGTATGGAGTCCATTGGCCCCGGCCTATAAAGGGCGATTACGGCGGTTATGTCCTCTATGTTCTTCGCCCTCATGCCCACGCACACGCTGGTCATGCCGGCGGACTCAAGCTGGAACACGCCGCTGGTCTTTCCCGCGGCCAGCATGTCGTATGTCTCCTTATCGTCGTCGGGTATTTTCGATATGTCAAAGTCCGGCGCCGTCTTTCGTATATCCTGCACCGCGTCGTCTATTACCGTCAGGTTCCTAAGGCCCAGAAAGTCCATCTTCAAAAGCCCCAGCTCCTCTATGGTGGTCATGGTGTACTGGGTGGCTATGGTGTTGTCCTTTTTTGAAAGGGCCAGCGGCACATACGTCCTCACCGGGTCCCGCGTTATGACTATCCCGGCGGCGTG
>CANREY010000105.1 GCA_947629755.1 uncultured Oscillospiraceae bacterium
GTCACGCCCTGCCAGCGGGAGAGCTTGCCCTTTATCAGGGAGGGGACCGTCAGTATGAGCATCACGGCGAACATGACGGGTATGTCCATGACCAGGCTTGCGTTGTGGCCGGCGATCCGGACGCCCTCAGGTATCTCGAAGGGGTTTACGGTGATGGCCATGCCGGAGACGAGCACCAAATTAAATAGATTGGCCCCGATGACGTTCCCCAGCGACAGAGCCCCGTGGCCCTTGGCGAGGGAGGTTATGGCGGTGACCAGCTCCGGAAGGGAGGTGCCCAGCGCCACGAAGGTCAGGGCTATGACCGTCTGGGGCACGCCGAGCTCGGTGGCGATGTATGTACCGTTGTCCACCAACAGCCTCGCCCCCACGGCGATAAGGGCCGCGCCGATTATGAGCAGTACGATGAGAAGCCAGACTGGCCGCTCCTTTTCCTCCGGATCGCCGCTCTCGCCCGCGTCGGGGTTGCGCTTCATCTGCCAGACGGTGAGGAGCATGTATATAACGAAGGCCGCCAAGAGCACGATGCCCACGGTCCGGCTGAAGTAGCCCGTGGTGTAGGCGATGCCCGCGTAGAATATGGCGGCGGCGAAGAAAAATAATACCGGCGTGCGGAGGGTCCGCTTATCCACCTTTCCGGGCTTTGCGGCTATGGTTATAGCGGCGATGAGGGCCGTGTTGCATATGACCGAGCCGATGGCGTTGCCGTAGGCGATGGAGCCGTTTTTCTGTATGGCGGCGGTGGTGGAGACCATGACCTCCGGAAGGGTTGTGCCGATGGACACCACCGTTGCCCCGATGAGGAGCTCCGGCAGGCGGAACCTCCGGGCGATACCGGCGGCGCCGTCCACGAACCAGTCCCCGCCCTTTATGAGGCACACAAGGCCCACCGCGAAAAGGGCGACTGCTTTCAGCATTTCCATGTTCATTCCTCCGTACTTGCGTTGTTATTGTCGGACGCCGGCGCGCCGGAGCTCAAGGAGATGGCGGAGCCCAAAAGGGCCTCGGCGTCGGATATGTCGTTTTTGGAGGTCCTGGAGATCTGACCCCAGGCCAAGGCGATGCCCACCGCCTCAAATATGGCGCATTTTACAAAATCCCCGGTCTTGACTATCTCCAAAAGGAGCTCCTTCTGGTCAAAGAGGGACAAGAGGTCAAGAGACTGCTTTACGGTGAGGCCCTCGTCCACAAGGGCGTAGATGAGCTGTATGTAGAATATGGCGAAAAGCCCCACGACGCTCAGAAGTATAGACAGCACAAGGGCCGTGTAGTTCATCTTGCCCTTCAGAAGCTTATACCCCGCGTAGATTAATATGGGTATGAGCATGAAAAGGAGGACGTAAATACGGTTCAGGGCGATTATGGTAAAAAGTGACGGGATTATGCCCACCAGCATACCGAGCACCGCGCCGATAAATCCGAGAAGGTAGCTCCCGTTCTCGGCGTTGAGCCGCGCCTTGTCCCGGACGGCCTCAACGGAGCCCTCAAGACAGCCCTTGTGCGCCGGGGCATAGACGCCGCCGTTTTGCGGGGCGGCCATATCCCCGCCGGGCCTTCCGCAGACGGCGCAGGCGTCCGTCGGGGCGAAGCCCGTGGAGCGCAGGACCTCCAGCGCGGGGAGCACGCCCTCGGTATACGGGTCGGACATCTTCTTTATATTTATATACATCGCCAGATAGCCCGTATTCCAGAGGACCGACACTGTATTCCCGAATTTTGCTTTGGAGCCGCTTTTCAGCGCCTTGGCGAACTGCTTCTGCTGGCCGTCCGCGGCGGGGACAAGCACGGTCATCTTACTTTTCGATGCCCAGACCACCGTGATAAGGTATCCCCCTACCTGCCCTACGGCCCTGTTTTCGGCCACCGTCCGCAGACCGTGAGCGCGGCAAAATTCCTTAAACTCGTTTTTATCCATATCTTTCCCCCGATTTCTCCCGGCAATATCTCCCTCCGGATACCATATAAAATACATCAATGAAGTCCGTTTGTCAATGACCGAAATAGCGGGGCAATATAGTCCTTGCTTTTTTTGCCAAGCGGGAGTATAATCAGAGTATGAAAGCTATAAAAAACGTATTTTTCGACCTTGACGGCACCCTGCTTCCGATGGACATGAAGGTGTTCGTGGAGGAATATATGCGGCTTTTGGCCCAATTCGGGGCAAGGCGGGGAATGGACCCGGAGAAGCTCATACGCGGCGTGTGGGAGGGCATCGGCATGATGCACTCAAACGACGGGGAGAGGCAAAACGACCGTGTCTTCTGGGAGGCCTTCACCGCCGTATGCCCCATGTCGACCGGTGACCGGGAGGCGCTGGACGAATTTTACCGCACGGATTTTCAGCTCGTCCGCAAGGTCTGCGGCTTCGCCCCTGAGGCCGCCGGGACGGTGGGGGAGATAAAGAGGCTGGGCCTCCGGGTGGCCCTCGCCACAAATCCCGTATTTCCGCGGGAGGCCACGCTGAGCCGTATACGCTGGGCCGGCGTGGACCCTGAGGAATTTGAGCTCATAACCACATATGAAAACTCAAGCTTCTGCAAGCCCGATCCCCGGTACTTCCGGGAGGTATGCCAAAAGCTCGGCATGGCGCCGGAGGAGACGCTTATGGTCGGCAACGACACCTCCGACGACACCGGCGGGGAGGCGCTGGGAATGACCGTTTTCCTCCTGACCCACAGTCTCATTGACCGTGACGGGAGCGGGAGACTTAAGCCCCACGGGGACTTTGAGGAGCTTTTGAGTTACATAAAAAATCACGCAGGAAAGGGAGAATAACCATGGAAAAATCCAAAAGTCCCATAAGCAAGCTGATCGTCTGCGCCTGTGAGGTGGCCGTCGGCGTCGTACTGTTCATCAATCCTGAGGGCTTTACGAAGATCGTCGTCACCGGCCTTGGCATACTGCTGTGCGTCCTCGGCGCGGTGGCGCTCATCAACTATTTCCGCATGTCCCCGGAGGAGGCGTCGCTGAGCCAGGAGCTCACCCGCGGCATACTCGCCCTGCTTCTGGGCGTATTTTGCATCTACAAGTCCGAGTGGATAATGAAGACCTTCCTGCCCATAATCGTACTCTATGGCGTGGCGTGCCTTGTGGTGGGCGTCATGAAGCTTCAGTGGACGGTGGACATGATAAGAATGGGCATGACCCGCTGGGTCCCCACCGCCATCGCGGCGGCGCTGTCCATAATCGCGGGCCTCGTCATCGTCCTCTCGCCCTCCAAGTCCATGTGGACATTTCTGGCCGTGGCCCTCGTCGTCACCGGCGTGGCCGACCTTGTGAGCGCCATAATGGGCGGGAAAGCTTCAAAATCCGAGTGAATGGTTAAAACCCGAAGGGACTGTGAAGGCCAAACCGGCTCTCACAGTCCCTTGTTTTATCTGTAAACGTAGACCGTGTGCTCCGCGGCGGCCTCGGCGATCTCAGAGTAGAGCGGGTGATCCGGCGGCACGTCCGTAAAGGGGCAGGGGTGAGGAGCGCCACAGCCCTCGCGGCCCGCGCGCTCCAGCAAGAGGGCCACGGCTTGGGCCCTTGTGACGGGGCTCCTGTCCGCGCTCACCGGTCCTGCGGATAAAGACGTGAGCCGGGAGGCCACGAGCTCAAGCTCATACAGCGCGGCGTGGCCCTCCGGGTCGAAGATCCCGCCGCCCCGGCCGTACATGAGGCCCATATCACCGGCCGCGGCCACCCATGGGGCGTACCAGCTGCTGGGGGCCACGTCGGCGAAAGCGGCGGACCCCGTCGGGCTGCCGCCCGCCAGCCTCACCGCCATGACGGCAAGCTCGGCGCGGGTCAGGAGATCGTCGGGCCGGAAGCGCCCGCCGTCTCCGGCGATGAAGGCCCGGTGGACCACCGGCACCGGCGCGGGCTCCCACTCCGGCTCCGAGGGCGACGTAGGCTCCGTCTCCCGCTCCGGCTCTGAGGGCGAAGTGGGCCCTGTCTCCCGCGCCGGTTCCGAGGGTGACGTAGGCTCCGTCTCCCGCTCCGGTTCGGAGGGCGAGGTTGGTTCCGTTTCCCGCTCCGGTTCCGAGGGTGACGTAGGTTCCGTCTCCCGCTCCGGCTCCGTAGGCGAAGTTGGTTCCGTTTCCCGCTCCGGTTCCGTGGGCGACGTAGGTTCCGTCTCCCGCTCCGGCTCCGAGGGCGTTGTAGGTTCCGTCTCCCGTTCCGGCTCCGAGGGTGACGTAGGTTCCGTCTCCCGCTCCGGCTCGGAGGGCGAGGTGGGCTCCGTCTCCCGTTCTGGCTCCGTGGGTGACGTAGGCTCCGTCTCCCGTTCCGGCTCGGAGGGAGATGTGGGCTCAGTCTCCCGTTCCGG
This sequence comes from uncultured Oscillospiraceae bacterium, assembly GCA_947629755.1. GTDB lineage: Bacteria > Bacillota > Clostridia > Oscillospirales > Oscillospiraceae > RUG626. The sequence continues at coordinate 4,310 of CANREY010000105.1, forward strand.
TTCTGAGGGCGAAGTGGGTTCCGTATCCCGCTCCGGCTCGGAGGGCGAAGTGGGTTCCGTATCCTGCTCCGGTTCCGAGGGCTCCGGGCCGGTCATGGTGACGCTGCCGGATTTTGTGAAGGACACGGTCCACAGCGTGAAGATGAACTCATAGTACACCGTGTGCTCCCCCTCCCCCTCAACGGCGGGGGGCTCGGTCAGGGTCACGTCCTCCGGCGTAAGGCCGAAGCGCATCTCCATCGTCACGTCCTCCCCAAGGTGGGGCGTCACCGTCAGGGCGTGGGCCTGCCCGTCGGGCCCGTAGCTGAGGCCCCCGAACTCCACCCACGCCTCCTCGTAGTCCACAAATTCCATACCGCAGTCAATACAGACCTCGGCAAACTTGAAGCGGTCATTCTCCGGCTCAGCCGTTATTTCCAGCTCCAGATGGGAGTGGTCGTCGGCTCTGGCCTGTGAGGAGGTCATCAGAAGTATCAGCGCGACGCAAATGAGCGTCACCAGAAGGCGCCGCGCGTTTTTCTTACGCATATTAGACACCTCCAAAACCCGGAGAGTCCGGAGGCGAGGAACATCCGCGTTCCATATTATGCCGTTCAATTTATTGCGGTACGGGGAAATCTATTGACAAGCGCGCAAAAATAAAGTAGAATATTATCAATAATAATTCTCGTTAAGAGAATAAAAGGAAGGGAGATATTAAAATGGCAAATAAATACGCGGGTACACAGACAGAAAAAAATCTTGAGACAGCCTTCGCGGGCGAGTCCCAGGCCAGGAACAAGTACACCTACTTCGCCTCCGTGGCGAAGAAGGAGGGCTACGAGCAGATAAGCGCCCTGTTCCTCAAGACCGCCGACAACGAGAAGGAGCACGCCAAGCTCTGGTTCAAGGAGCTTCAGGGCATCGGCACCACCGCCGAAAATCTTGCCGCCGCCGCGGACGGGGAGAATTACGAGTGGACCGACATGTACGACGGCTTCGCCAAGACCGCCGACGAGGAGGGCTTCCCGGAGCTGGCCGCCCGCTTCCGCCTGGTGGCCGAGATCGAGCGCCACCACGAGGAGCGCTACCGCGCCCTTTTGAAGAACGTGGAGACCGCCAAGGTTTTTGAAAAGAGCGAGGTCAAGGTCTGGGAGTGCCGCAACTGCGGCCACATCGTGGTCGGCACCAGCGCCCCCGACGTCTGCCCCACCTGCAACCACCCCCGCAGCTTCTTCGAGGTCCACGCGGAGAATTATTGATTTTAGCTTAATTTAAAAATACCTCCCGGC
>CANREY010000106.1 GCA_947629755.1 uncultured Oscillospiraceae bacterium
ACGCCTTCGCCTTTCAGCGCTGGTCCGATTTTATCGTCCCGGCCATAAATCTTCTGTTCGCCGTGATACTCATTCCCGTGACGCTGACCGTGGGGAAGCTGAGAAGGAGGTACTGACATGGATAAAAGAAAGCTCATCTGGGCCCTGGCCCTTATTTTCGCTTTGAATATAGCCCTCATCGGGCTTATCGAGACAATACCGGACGCCGGGGCCGACAGCTACCGCCGGGGGGCCTCCGGGGAGACGGTGAAGAAGATACAAAAGCGCCTCTCCGACTGGGGCTACTACTCCGGGGCCGTGGACGGGATCTACGGCTCCGGCACCGAGACGGCGGTGAAGAAATTCCAGAAGAAAAACGGCCTCACCCCCGACGGTGTGGCGGGACCGGCCACCCTCGCCGCCATCGGGCTGCCCTCCGGCTCAGGGGGGAGCTCCGGCGGCGGCTCGTCGGACGTGAACCTGCTGGCCCGGCTCATATCCGCCGAGGCGCGGGGCGAGCCCTACTCCGGGCAGGTGGCCGTGGGGGCGGTGGTCCTCAACAGGATAGAGCACCCGTCCTTCCCCAATACCCTATCCGGGGTAATCTATCAGCGGGGGGCCTTCTCCTGCCTTGACGACGGCCAGTTCGACCAGCCCGTGGCCGAGAGCGCCTACCGGGCCGCCCGCGACGCCCTCAACGGCTGGGACCCCTCCGGCGGGGCAATCTACTACTTCAATCCCGCCACCGCCACCAGCTCCTGGATCTGGTCAAGGCCGTATCTGACGACGATAGGGAAGCATAGATTTTGCATGTAAAAACAACAAGAGATACGTGCGAAAAAATGCGAGAAAAGGTTATTCCGCCCTGCCGCGCGGGAAAAAGCCTCCCTTTGACCAAGGGGAGCCTTTTCGCCTGCGGGCGGGGACGGGCGGGTCTGGGACCCGCCCCTACGGTGTTAACAGGAGGCGCCTCCGTATTATTCGTAGGGGAGGGTTCCAAACCCTCCCGTTTTTAATACGCGCCGTAAGGCGCAACCTTATTCTTTGGCCCCTCCCTCCGGGAGGGGTGGCCGAGCGGAGCGATGGCCGGGGTGGGGCGAATTTCCCAATACTCGTCCCCACCCCCTGCCCCCTCCCATAGGGAGGGGCAGACTGTCGGAAAAGGCCTGCGGCCTTTTCCGACAAAGGGGAACGTGCGGGAAACTGCGCGTGAATTTTGCGAAATTCACGCGCAATTTCCCTGCCGTCACGCCGCGCGCGCCGCAAGCGGCACACTTGCGTGACAAAAGGTATTTTTCGCAAGGCACATGTCCTTGCGAAAAATATTTGATTTGGGGGTACGCTTAGCTGGGGGTTGTCAACAGTCTGAGCATCTCCAACAGGGAGGGGCTTTTTGCGCTCACATTTCACCGGGCAGCGGCGGGTTTTTGGGCAGAATAACTTTCCCAAGGCACGCTACGGTGACGCCGGAGGAGGGGGGAACGGTGATGTCGAGCTCACGGCGGGAGCGGTTGGCGGCGAAGAGGTATATGGTGCCCTCGCTGTCCTCGGCGTACTGGCGGCAGACGAGGTCGTTCCCCACGAAAAAGAGGCCCACGTCCCCGTCCTGAAGGGCGCAGTCACGGGACACGTACATATTCTCCCCCGGCTTCAGGTAGGACCACATGGAGTCGTCGGTGACACCAACTGAAAAGGCCGCGCCCTTCGGGACGGACTTGGATCTTTTTATATATTCCTGCTCCACGCGCATCGCCCCAATTTCATATATTTTTACACATATTATATAACCGCGCCGGCGGAAATGAAACAAAAAATTCTTTTTAACGTAACAAAAAGTTAACCCTTGTCAAAACGGTAAACTTATAATAATATATTGTGTAAAAGGGGGAGTGTTAAAATGTCCGAAAAAGTACTTGTAGTAGAGGACGACTTCAACATTGCCGAGCTTTTGAGGCTCTATCTTGAGCGGGAGAGCTTTCAGGTCACCATCGCCCACGACGGGGAGAGGGGCATTGTGGAATTTGAGCGCCAAGCGCCCGACATAGTGCTTCTGGATATAATGCTGCCCAAGCTTGACGGCTGGGGCGTGCTCAGGAAGATAAGGGCCCAGTCCAAGACGCCGGTCATAATGCTGACGGCCAAGGGCGAGACCTTCGACAAGGTCTCCGGCCTTGAGATGGGCGCGGACGACTATATAGTCAAGCCCTTCGACATGAAGGAGGTCGTGGCCCGTATCCGGGCGGTGCTCCGCCGCTACGGCGGCGACGGCGGCGGAGGCGGCGTGAAGCGCAGGCTTGTGTTCGATAAGCTCATTATCGACATGGACTCCTTCGTCTTGACCGTGGACGGCAAGAGCGTGGACATACCGCCCAAGGAGATGGAGCTTCTCTACCATCTGGCCCTGTCGCCCAACCGGGTCTACACAAGAAATCAGCTCCTTGACGAGGTCTGGGGCTTTGACTACTTCGGCGACTCCCGGACCGTGGACGTCCACATAAAGAGGCTTCGCGAGAAGCTTGAGAACGTCTCCGACGAGTGGAGCCTCAAAACAGTTTGGGGCGTGGGGTACAAATTCGAGCTCAAGGATCAGCTTGAGAGCTGAAAAGGCAGGCGAGAGCTATGCGCAAGCGCCTTCGCGGCGTGTACATGAAAAGCTACATATCGGTGGTACTGCTGGTCAGCCTCAGCCTTCTCATCTTGGGCGCGGCCTTCGCCGGTATGAGCTACAGCTTCATATCCCGTGAGCGCACCGAGGACATGCTGTCCACGGCCAAAACCTCAGGGGGCATACTCCGGGCCTACGCCCAGCAGGACGACTCCGGCCTTGGGAGCATAAACATAAGGGCCATACTCTCCTGGGTGTCCTCCATGTCCGGCTGTCACCTGCTGGTCACCGACGCTCAGGGCGTGGTGGTCAACTGCTCAGACCGGGACACCGGCTGCCCCCATCTGGGCATGACCGTCCCCGCCGCCGCCGTGGCGGCGGTGAACAGGACAGGCCGTTTCACCGCAAGGTCCGATCTCGGCGGGGTCCTCCCCGGCAAAAGCTTCGTGGCCGGCGTGGCCCTCCCCGCGGGGCCAAATCAGGGCTGTGTGTTCATCTCCGACAACGCGGGCCGTATGCGGGGCACCTGGTGGAGCTTGGCGGAGATATTCATATTCGCCGCCGTGGCCGTCATAATCCTTGCCCTTTTCATATCCTACCTTGTGACGAAAAAGCTCACCCGGCCCATAAAGGAGATGTCTGACGCGGCCCGGAGCTACTCAAAGGGCGATTTTACCCCAAGGGTCCGGGACGTGGACGGGGACGACGAGCTTTCAGAGCTTGCGGAGGCGTTTAACGCCATGGCCGACTCCCTTGAGCGGAGCGAGCGGAGCCGCAGGGACCTTATCGCCAACGTGTCCCACGAGCTCAAAACGCCCATGACCACCATCGCCGGCTTTGCCGACGGGCTCATCGACGGAACCATACCCCGTGAGCGGGAGGAGGAGTACCTGAAGGTCATATCCTCCGAGACAAAGCGCCTTTCCCGGCTCGTTCGGGGAATGCTGGACATGTCACAGCTCCAGTCCGTCACGCCAATGGAGCTGGCCAGCCGCTCCTTTGACCTTCTTGAGGTGGTCTGCCAGTCACTTTTGAGTCTGGAGCAGAAGATAACCTCCAGAGGCCTCGACGTGGACACGGTGCTCCCGGAGGAGCCGGTCATAGTCACCGGCGACGGCGACGCCATAGCCCAAGTGGTCCACAACCTCCTTGACAACGCCGCCAAGTTCGCCGACCCCGGCACGAATATAACCCTGAAGCTCTGGCGGGAGGAGGGGCGGGCATACGTCTCCGTTGCCAACCGGGGCGAGACTATCTCCAAGGACGAGCTGCCCCTTATCTTCGAGCGCTTCCACAAGACCGACCGCTCCCGCAGTCAGGACCGGGACGGCGTGGGGCTGGGGCTATATATAGTCAAGACCATACTCGACAGCCACGGCAGCCACATCTACGTGTCCAGCCGGGAGGGCCTCACCACCTTCGTTTTTGACCTTAAATTGGCAAAAGCGAAGAATACAAACGAATGAAACGCGATTTATTAACAAAAAGTCCATATTTTATTAACACATTACCACAACAAAGACGCTATAATGTTCTCCGAAGCGATTCCTCCATAAAGGCGGTATCCCCCAATACCGCCGCGAAATTGCTTTGAGCGGATCTCTCCCAATCCGCTGTCAGCGAAAGCTGGCGTTTGTTTCTCCCTCATTTTTTGCAGGAATCCCCGTCCACCCGGACGGGGATTTCCCTATATACGAAAGCCGCAATAAATCAAAAATATCGGACAGGAAGGAGCTGTGGAGGAAACCCGTCAGGGGTTTTATTCACACTAAAATAAAACCCCGCCGGTTTGTGGCGGGGCCAGATTGCAAAAAAACTCCAATTCAATCAATTTTCGCGGCGACATGTGCGTCGCGAAAATTACCTTTTGTCACGCAAGTGTGCCGCTTGCGGCGCGCGCCGCGTGACGGCAGGACTAAATTTTTTGAATTTCGCAAAATTCAAAAAATTTAGTCCGCACGTTCCCCTTTGTCGGAAAAGGCCGCAGGCCTTTTTCGACAGGCAAAAAAAGCAGTCCCCATGGGACTGCTTTTTTTGGTACGCCTGAAGGGACTCGAACCCCCGGTCTCGCGGTTCGTAGCCGCGCACTCTATCCAGCTGAGCTACAGGCGCGCTTCAAGAGCCCCACTATAATATCATTATATAATTGAAATTGCAAGTCTTTTTTTACGCTTCGGGCAAAAAATTTTAGCCGCCGGCAAAAAAAGTGTTGACAACCGTGATACCATGGGTTAAAATAATGGACGCTGACGGACGATTAGCTCAGCTGGTATGAGCATCCGCTTGACGTGCGGAGGGTCACAGGTTCAAGTCCTGTATCGTCCACCAATAAAAACCTCAGAGCCCAACGGCTCTGAGGTTTTTCCTTATCTGATTTTGACCGATTGCACCACGAAAAGACTGGAAAAATTGAGGTTCAAATGAGGTTCATTCACCTTAACATAGCGGTTTGAGGTTCAAACTGAGGTTCACTCTGCTCAAGTTGTAATTGAAATAGATTACTTATCAAACAGCCCCACTCGGTCCATGATGGTCAGCACCCTCAGCATATCCCTGCTCAGTCCCATCTTCACCGGGTCGCCGTTTTTATCCACCTCCGGCGTGTTGCCCGTGATCGCCTTCTTGTCGATGAGCTTCCTCACCGTCCCCTCGGCCCAGGGCGCGTTTTTGCGTATGTCGTCCATGGTGACGAACATTCCTCCCACCTCCTCCCTCTCAACCTTATCCCCGTCCGTCAGCACCATGACGGTGTGGTGCCCCTCGTAGACCAGCACGTCCCCCCGCTGGAGGTAATCTGAGCCCGTCAGGTACTTCTTATCCGTCAGCGCCTCAAAGGCCCCGGTCTTCAGAAATTTCTCCCTCATGTACCTTGTGGCCGGGGCGTTCCCGGAGGAATATGCTATCTCCATGTCCACCCCCGCCGCCTCGGCGCAGACGGCCATAAAAGACGAGCAGTCGCACTCGCAGGGCACGGCGATTT
>CANREY010000107.1 GCA_947629755.1 uncultured Oscillospiraceae bacterium
TCCGCCAAAAGCGTCTCGTACACGTTCTGTGCCGCCGTGGCGTCAAACTGTGCCTTCGTCAGCTCCTCTATGTGCTTCTCCGTCTCCTGAAGGGCCTCTATCACCGCCTCGCCGCTGGTGACCTCCGGCATGAAGGCGGCTATCTTGGATACCGCCTGCTCTCCGGCCTGTTGGGCGGCGTTCCCGGCGGACTCGTAGGCCTCCCTCGCCGCGTCTCTTGCCGCCTTCTTCTGCTCCTCGTCCCGGAGCAGGAGCAGATACCCCGACTTCAGCGACGCCAGCTTGTCCACGGACTGCACGCCGTAGCTCTCAAGAAGCTCCTGAAGCTCGTCCGCCGCCGTCCGCTTTTTTGGCAGCTTTATGAAGAACAGCACCAGCCCCAGCGCCGCCATGGCGATGGATATGCCAATCCTTATCCCACTGAGCTTAACTATCTCCGGCGCGTTGGTCCCGCCAAAAAGCGGCGTCAAAAGCCCCATGGACAGCACAAGCCCCACCGCCGCCAGCGCGCATATGACTATGGGTATCACCCTCGGTATCCTTGGCTCCTTCACCTCTCTGGCCCTGTTTTCAAGGTCCCGGCCCCTCTCGATGTCCGCCTCTATCTCGGCATCGGTCCGCCCGGAGAGGGGACTTACCTGACGGCGGTTAGTGGCGTCCACCAGCTCCTTCTCCGCCCGCCAGAGTGACTTCTCCGCCTCGACCGCCACCTTTTTAAGGGGCATCACCGCGGCGGCGGACTCCCGTATGGAGTTTATGTCCTCCCGCGTCATGACGTGGCCGTTTTTCGTTATTGCCCGCTTGAGCTCCTCAACTCTCGCCTTCGTCTCCTCCGTGGCCTTCCCCGCGTCCGCCACTTTCTTGGCCTGGGCCCTGGCCTCCAGCTTCTCATGGATCTTCAGGTCCTCCTCCATGAGCTCTATCTGCTTTTCCTCCCTGGCCATTCGCCCCCGAAGGCCGGCTATGTCCTCCGCCGAGGCCTCGATGAGCTCCATGTCGTGACGGGCCTTCCTCAGCTCCTCCTCCGCGGCGGGAAGGGATCCCATCTTGTTATACCGAAGCCTCCTCTGCCACTTTCTCAGCAGCCCGTCGGACTCCGTATACGACGTGCTCTCGTCGCCTGAGGACACTATCCCCGCTATCTTCCGCTCAAGCTCGGAGGTCTGGCTCACCCTTATGTCGGGCCTTGATATGAACGCCGTGCGCTCAAATACCGCCCTCGGCACGCCGGTGAGCTTCTCCCCGGCGGTGTCCGAGTCCATGTCCCTCACAAATTCCGCCGTCCCCGTGCGCATGGCGATAAAGTTCCTCATGGGGCTGGCGCCCTTGGTGGTGCGCTGTATGGTCAGCTCCCGCCCCGCGCTCTCGGCCTCCATGGTCCCCACCATGCCGCCGCCGTCCCATGGGCGGTACTTCGTCTTCACCGACACATGTCCCGCCTTGTCCCGCTCCGAGGTGTCCACGCCGTAGAGCATGGCGTTCAAAAAGGCGCACCATGTGGTCTTGCCAGACTCGTTAGGGGCTGTGATAATGTTGAGCCCCTCGTCCAGCGTCAGGGTGGAGTTTTTCAGCTTCCCGAAGGTCGCCGTCATCTTCCTTATCTTCACGGTCTCCACTCCTCCCTGCTCTCAAGGGCCGAAAGCCCATATCGGGCCGCCAGCTCCACCGTCTGCCTGTCGCTGTCGCTCTCAGCGCCGTCATACATGGCCCGGAGCTTCGATAAAAATAGCCCCGTCAGCGTGTCGTCCCCGGCTCCGTCCCAGAGCCCTCTCGTCCTCTTGAGCTCGTTTTTCACCGTCAGGTGATAAAATCTGCCCTCCAGCTCCCGTTTGAGCCCCTCCACGTCCGGCTCCTCCGGGTACTGTCCCTTCAAAATGAGCCTCACCACGTCCTGAGGGTACCCCTCTCCCACGGCCTTCTCTGCCGCCTTCAAAAGGTCCCCCTCTCCCGTGAGATCCGCCTCTATTATCCTGTATCTCCGGCCGGGGAGCTCCTTAAAGTCGAGCTTCACCTCTCCCCTGCCCACCGAGCCCATGATAACTCCCTTGGGCCCCGTCTCGTCAAAGCCTCTCCCCTCCGGGCATCCGGGGTAGGCGTAATATGTACCCCCAGCCTTCTTTATCCCGGAATATGTGTGGGTGTGCCCCAGCGCTAAGTAGTCAAGGCCGGATCTGGCTATGTCCTCCTCGCTTATGGGGTCGTATTTCGACTGTGGCTCCAAGTCCCCGTGGAGCACCATTATCTCCGTGTAATCGCTTTTCGGCGCCGTAAAGCCCCTCAAAAGCCCCTCGCAGGAGGTGGACGTGAACCCCGCGCCCCAGACCCTTACCTTGAGCTCCGGAAGCTCCACGGCCCTCAGCTGGGGCGTTTTAAAGACATGCACGTTCTCCGGCATGTCCATGAATGTGTACGGCGACCTTGAGGCGCAGTAGTCATGGTTCCCCGGCGCTATGAACACCTGTGCCTTCATCTTCGCGAGCATTTCCGAAAGCGCCTGCGTGGTCTCCCAGTAGCTCGCCGCGGAATCAAATAGATCCCCCGCCAGCAGTACTATGTCCACGTCCTTCGAAAGCCCCGCTATCTTGTCCAGAAGCTCCCTCTGCTCCCTTCTCCGCTCCCTGGCCTTTTCCTCCGGCAGGGCGGCGAAGGGCGAGTCCATATGCAGGTCCGCCGCGTGCAGTATTTTTACCATCTTTCTTCACCTCCGGCCCGTCACATGAGGGGCGCCACTATCTTCAAAAGCTTCCCGAAAAATCTCACTCTCAGCTTCTCGCGCTTCACGTCCTCCATGGTGACCTCCTGAGACTTCTCCAGCGTGTCCTTAAAGTCCTCTCTTATGTCCGCCACACATTTTGTGCCGATAAGGGCCGCCGCGCACTCAAAGTGGTGATAGAAGCTCCTGTAATCGAAGTTCACCGTCCCCACCACGGCCCTTGTGTCGTCGGCAAGCACCACCTTGGCGTGGATAAAGCCCGGCGTGTACTCATAAATCCTTACTCCCGCCTCTAAAAGCTCCGCGTAGTGGCTCTTTGCCAGCCAGAAGGCGTACTTCTTGTCCGGTATGTGGGGCAGTATAAGTCTTATGTCAACCCCCCGCTTGGCGGCAAAGGTCAACGACCTTGTGGTCACCCCGTCAAGTATGAGGTATGGCGACATGATGTACACATACCTCTCCGCCGTGTCGATAAGGTGCAGGTACACGCTCTCCCCCACAAGCTCTGTGTCCATGGGGCTGTCGCCGTAGGGGATAATGAACCCGTCGTCCTCCGTCCCTATGTCCTCCGGCGCGGGGAGGTACCGCTCATAACGGCACCCTCCCGTCCTCTCCGAGGCGTTCCACATCTGCAAAAACATGAGAGTGAAGCTCCTGACGGCCTGTCCGCGTATCTCCACCGCCGTGTCCTTCCAGTGGCCGAAGCGGAGCTTTTCGTTTATATACTCGTCGGCCAAATTCACCCCGCCAGTATACGCCACCTTGCCGTCCACCACAAGTATCTTCCTGTGGTCCCGGTTATTGTAGTGTGTGGAGACAAGGGGCCTCACCGGGGCGAACATCTTGCATTTTATGCCCATGGCCTCCAGCTCCTCAGGATATGAGTAGGGCAGATTCCCGAAGGCGCAGGTGCCGTCGTACATGAACCGCACCTCCACCCCGGCCTTCGCCTTCTCCGCCAAAATGCCAAGTATGGTGTTCCACATACGTCCGGGGCTCACGATGAAGTACTCCATGAAGATAAACTTCTCCGCGGACCTCAATGCCTCCAGCATGGCCTCAAATTTAAGCTCCCCCACCGGGAAATACCGGGCCGTACTCCTGTCGTATGCCGGGAACCCGGCTGTTTTCTCAAGATACCTCGCAAGCTCCCCGGCCTTAGGGTCGGCCCTCGATATTTTCTCCGTGACCTCCGAGCCCTCCGGGAAAAGCTCCGCCGTCTCCCTCTGGGCCTTGCTCACGGCCTTCTGCACCGTCCTGTGGCCCACGTCCAGCTTTATAAAGAAGTACAGCGGTATCCCCACCACGGGCACTAAAGCCACGACGAAGCACCATGTTAGCTTCACCGTGGGGTCCGAGCGGCTGTTCACAATGTATATGAGCATCAGCGCCGTCACGATGACCGACCCTAAATGTATATACTCCCCCAGTCTCTCCATTCCCCACAGCAGCAGTCCCACCTGCAGCAGGAGCAGCGCCGCGATAATGAATGTGCGGCCCGTAACAATAGTAAAAAATCCCCTTTTTATCTTATGCTTCTTCTCCGTTATCACCGGACTTGACATATCTCTCCCCCCAGCATATAGTAATTTATTTTATTATAGCACAATCCCCCCGAACATAAAACCCCCTTTTTTGACAAAAACCGCAATCAGGTAACCCCCTCCCCCGAATGGAGGGGTAATCTGGGGTGAGTTTCGGGTAATCACTGGTAGGTCTTGGGTAGTTTCTGGGCAGGTTTTGGGTAGGCTTCGGGTGGGCTTCTGGTGTGCTTCGGGTGGGTTTCGGGTATGTTTCGGGTGGGCATAAAAAAATCCCGGATCATTCTCCGGGATCTTATTCAATTAGTTTCCTTAAATTGCCTTCCGGTGTGGTCCAGCTTGTAAGGATTTCCATATATGAGCTCCGATATGGGGACGATCTCATAGCCCTCGCCGATGAGAAATTTTACAATATCCTCCAGAGCCTCCGGTGTGTGCTTTGCCGCGTTATGGAATAAAATTATTGACCCCGGTTTGACGCGCTCTGTAACTCTGCCATATATTTCCTTAGCTGAGATCTCCTTCCAGTCCAGGGAGTCCACGTCCCACTGTATGGGTTCTATGCCCATGGAGCGGACGGCGGCGATGACGTGGTCGTCGTACTCGCCGTAGGGAGGGCGAAAGAGGGTCGGGCGGCGGCCGGTGAGGGCCTCTATCTTGTCGGAGCAGGCGTTGATGTTCTCCACTATTTTGTCGGAGCTCAGGCTGTTGAAGTGGGCGTGGTCGTTGGAGTGGTTCATGACCTCGTGGCCGGCGTCGCTGAGGGCCTTGACCGACTCCGGGTATTTGTCCACCCAGCTGCCCACCACGAAGAAGGTGACCTTCACGTCGTACTTGCCGAGTATGTCAATGAGGGTCTGGGTGTCCTCGTTGCCCCATGCCGCGTCGAAGCTGAGGGATACCATTTTCTGGTCCCGCTCAACGCTGTAAATGGGGAGCTGTCTCGTATTGGCCGCGGACAGCGCCGGGGCGCTCCGGCCTATAAGAAGCACCGTCAC
>CANREY010000108.1 GCA_947629755.1 uncultured Oscillospiraceae bacterium
GCCACCAAGGCCGACATCTGCGCCGCCATGAAGGAGGCCGCCGAGGGCGAGCTGAAGGGCGTTCTGGGCTACACCGAAGACGCCGTCGTCTCCAGCGACTTCATTCATGACTCCCACACCTCCATCTTTGACGCCAACGCCGGCGTGTACCTGACCGACACCTTCGTCAAGGTTGTCGCCTGGTACGACAACGAATGGGGTTACAGCAACAAGGTCGTGGACCTCATCGAGTACATGTACACCGTCGACCACGCCGAGTAATAGTAATTTTCAATTACGCAAAAATCCCCCGGAACGAAAGCTCCGGGGGATTTTTTATAGCAGTCCATATATTGCCTTGATGTTCTCTTCGGTTATAATGTCCCTCTCCGTAGATATCGCGAACCTCAAAAACAGCATACAAAGAATAAAATAGATCCCTGCCATGACCAGATACCAAAAGCTGTTTTCGCACACGGTAGAAAGCGCGGTGACAAGCGCCGCTCCTCCCAGATACAGAAGCATTATAATAAAAAGTCGATGATCGGGTCTATCCCCGGCTCCATTATTTCAAATGGTGCCAGATATAAAGTCAGTGCCAGAAACATGGGGAGCACGGTCAGCAAAACAGCGGGGAAGATAAGAGGCTTCCAGCGCTTTTTCTGGGTAAAATACAGCACCAGCGCCAATATCAGCGCAACGGAAAAATAGACGATACCGATCGTGAAAAGATGATCGGCAAAAAACAGAGCCGCTCTCTCCGTAAAGAGAAAAATAAGTATCACCGGGAGCGCCATAAAAATGGCAATAGCAAGCCACGCCCACTCACTGATAAAAAATATTATCCCCAAGCTCCACATCTTCCTATCGTCTCCTTCGTCGTCCCTGTCATAATCAAGTCCCCTTATCTTTGATTGGTGGTCAAATATTACAATACTATAATATTTTTAATTTGTCAATGATTCATGTGAAAATGTATTGTAATATTTGACTCGGAGGGCAGGATCATGTTGGACAAAAGGATACGACAGTTGAGAATCGAATGGAGGATCAACCAAAAGCAACTTGGCGACGCTGTCGGCGTCAGCAAGCAAAGCGTCTCCAACTGGGAGAACGGAAATATCATGCCGTCCATTGATTTACTCATCAGGCTCGCCGACTTTTTCGGGGTATCCGCCGACTATCTTCTTGGACGCGCGGATTTGAGGACAGTCAACGTGGACGGCCTGACCGATCTGCAAGTAACCCATTTACAGCTTATTGCCAACGACATGAAGGGAAAATGATTCCCGGTTGAGAATGTCTGCGTAAAAAGCAAAACCTTTTTCAACATATAGGTATTGACTTACCCCCCACAAAAAAGGTAAAATAGAAGATGGGTTTTTACGGCCCGGATAAAGAGAGAGCACGGGGGATACAAAGGTGAGGACCGGATTTGACAACGACAAATATTTAAAGCTCCAGTCGGAGCACATAGCCGAGAGGATAGCGAAATTCGGCGGGAAGCTCTACATGGAGTTCGGCGGGAAGCTCTTTGACGACTACCACGCCTCCCGTGTGCTCCCCGGCTTTGAGCCGGACAGCAAGCTGAAGATGCTCTCAAAGCTCCGGGACAAGGCGGAGATCGTCATCGCGGTTAACGCCGGTGACATCGCCAAGAACAAGGTCCGGGGCGACTACGGCATAACCTACGATCTGGACGTACTGCGCCTCATTGACGCCTTCCGGAGCTTCGACCTCTATGTGGGAAGCGTGGTCATAACCCAGTTTGCCGGTCAGAGCGCGGCGGAGGCCTTTGAAAAGCGCCTTCAGGCATTGGGCGTGCGGGTCTACCGCCACTACCCCATCGAGGGTTACCCCGGCAATATAGAGACCATCGTCTCCGACGAGGGCTACGGCAAAAACGACTACATCGAGACCTCTCGGCCTTTAGTGGTGGTCACCGCTCCGGGACCCGGAAGCGGCAAGATGGCCACGTGCCTGTCCCAGCTCTACCACGACGGCAAGCGTGGCATACAGGCCGGCTATGCCAAGTTCGAGACCTTCCCCATATGGAACCTGCCCTTAAAGCACCCGGTGAATCTGGCCTACGAGGCCGCCACGGCGGACCTCAACGACGTAAACATGATAGACCCCTTCCATCTGGAGGCCTACGGCACTCTGGCCGTCAACTACAACCGGGACGTGGAGACCTTCCCGGTGCTCTCCGCCCTCTTTGAGCGGCTCATGGGCGGCCAGTGCCCTTACAAATCCCCAACGGACATGGGCGTGAATATGGCGGGCTTCTGCATCGTGGACGACGAGGCCTGTCAGGAGGCCAGCCGGAGGGAGATAGTCCGGCGGTATCTGGCGGCCATGTGCGCCAAAACAAAGGGCCACGCCGCCGGCGAGGACGCGGACAAGCTCAAGATACTCATGCAGACCGCCGGGACAAGCGTAGAGGACCGCCCTGGCAGGGCCGAGGCGTTGAAAAAAGCCGAGGAGACCGGCGAGCCCGCCGCCTCCATAGAGCTCCCCGACGGCAGGATAGTCACGGGCAAGACCTCAAAGCTCCTTGGGGCTACCTCCGCCATGCTCCTTGACGCGCTTAAGGTCCTTGGGGGCATCGGCGACGGCATACGCCTTCTCTCCCCCAGCATCTTAGAGCCCGTCCAGGACCTCAAGGTAAACCATCTGGGGAACGTAAACCCCAGATTACATACGGACGAGGTGCTTCTTGCCCTGTCCATATGCGCCGTCACCAACCCCTTAGCGGAGATCGCCATGCAGCAGCTGGAGCGGCTCTCCGGGAGCGAGGTCCACTCCACCGTCATACTCTCCCAGGTGGACGAGGGACTTCTGAAGAAGCTTGGTGTCAACGTGACCTGTGAGCCGGTCTACGAGACCAACAAGCTGTACCACAAGCGGTAAAAGAGGACGCGAATGGATCTTTCTGAGCTTCAAAAGCGGCTTTCCGGTCGCAGGATATTTCACGCCTACATCGTCACCGGCGCGGACGGTCAGGACCGCATGAGGGCCGCGAGACTCATCGCCAACGCCGCCGTGTGCTCCGGTACCGGCTCCGCCCCCTGCGGCGTCTGCCGGGACTGTATAAAGGCGGCAAAGGGCGTGCACCCGGATATTGACGTTCTCAGCCGCGAGGAGAAGGCGAAGGAGCACACCGTGGACTCCGTCCGGGACCTCCGGGCCCGCGCGGGGATATTGCCGAATGAGGCTGAGAAGGCCGTCCACATAATAGATGACGCGGATCTTATGAACCTCCAGGCCCAGAACGCCATCTTAAAGACGCTGGAGGAGCCGCCGGAGCACGCTGTATTCGTGCTTTTGGCAGAAAACCCATTAAAACTCTTACCGACAGTCAGATCCCGGTGCGAGACCGTGACGCTGCCCCCCAAAATCGGGGCCACGGATTGCCCGGAGGCAGTCGGGGCAATAATAAGGGCGTATGCCTCAGGTGACGATCTGGCCCTTGTCCGGGCCCTCGCGCCAGTGAAAAAGCTGGACCGGGCCGGCCTTGCGGAGCTCATATCGGCTTTGCGGGCGAAGGCCGTGACGTCCCTTGGTCCCGCGGAGCTTTTGAGGCTTTCCGACACCTTGGACGAGGCCGAAAAGATGTCCGGGGCCAACGTGAACGCCGGACATATAACGGGCCTCATGCTGGGCAGTCTCTGCCATACAAAATAGCGGCTTGGCCGACGAGAGGAGCGTGAACGCTGTGACTCAGGTCATCAGTGTGAGATTTAAAAACAAGGGAAAGGTGTATTTCTTTGACCCCAACGGCTTCAGTATAAAGCCGGGGGACAGCGTGGTGGTGGAGACCGCCAAGGGGCTGGAGTTCGCCGAGTGCGTCTCCGGCAACCACGAGGTGGACGACGAGGCCGTCCACCCTCCCCTGCGCCCCGTGGCCCGCGTCGCCACCCCTGAGGACATAAAGCGGGCCGAGGACAACCGCCGCCGGGAGGAGGAGGCATTTGAAATATGCCGCCAGCGCATAGAAAAACACGGCCTCGACATGAAGCTGGTGGACGTGGAGTACAATTTCGAGGGCAGTAAGATACTTTTCTTCTTCACCTCCGACGGGAGGGTGGACTTCCGGGAGCTGGTGAAGGACTTGGCGGGCATATTCAAGACCCGCATCGAGCTTCGCCAGATCGGCGTCCGGGACGAGGCCCGAATGCTTGGGGGCCTCGGTATCTGCGGCCGGCCCTTCTGCTGCGCCCAGTTTCTTGACGACTTCCAGCCTGTGTCCATAAAAATGGCCAAGACTCAAGGCCTGAGCCTCAACCCCACCAAGATCTCCGGCTCCTGCGGCCGGCTCATGTGCTGTCTTAAGTACGAGCAGGACGCCTACGAGGAGCTTGTGCAGTCCGTGCCAAAGCTGGACGCCTTCGTTGAGACGCCCGCCGGCGTGGGCTCGGTGGTGGACGTGAACCTTTTGAAGGGCACCGTCCGCGTGCGCCTTGAGGACCAGAACGATATGGCCGTCAAGACCTTTGACGCCGCCGAGGTATCCGTCCTCGGCGGTAAGGCCAAGCGGGCCGAGTACCTTGCCGCCCGTGCCGAGGAGCAGACTGAACAGCCCGTAAAGGCCCAGCCGCGCCTACGCCGCCCGCCTGAGCGCCAGAGGCCGGAGGCGTCCCAGCCCCAACAGGAGCCCCAGTCGGAGCCCCAGAGCGCCGAGGAGCCCCGCCAGCAAAACCAGCGCCGTCAGAACCAGCGCCGCCGTCAGGACGGCCGCCCCGCCGACAGGCGTCAGGAGCCAAGGCGGCAAAACGAGGCTCAGGCCGAGGCACAGCCCGACACAGCCGACGACCAGCGCCGCCAAAACTCCGGCAACCGCCGCAAGCGCTACCGCCACCAGCCCCCCCGCCGCCCAAACGACGACCGCGGCAACAGGGACGAGTAATCCTGTCAACGCGAAATACCTCGAACTCCCTCGGAAACTTTTCCCGATAAAGCTCTTGACTTACCCGCCGACGTGTGCTATTATAATATAGCTGAGGGCGTCGCCCTCCCATATCGCGGGGTAGAGCAGTTGGTAGCTCGTCGGGCTCATAACCCGGAGGTCGTAGGTTCAAGTCCTTCCCCCG
>CANREY010000109.1 GCA_947629755.1 uncultured Oscillospiraceae bacterium
GTGTTGTCCGCGTGCTTTAAGACTATCTCCTCCCGCCAGTCGCCAAAGAGATCGGCGACTAAACACGGCACGGCCTTGGTCCCGTGGTTCGTGCTGGTGCCCTCTGGCCTCAGCATCACGCCGCGCCTTGGGTCCACCACCCGCCCGATGGCCGCCCCGGCGGGGCCCTCGCTCATATAATCGGGCCCGTCGGTGAGCTGTGTGGTCATGTCCCCGGCCCAGAAAATCCGCATATTGGTGCTTGGGGCGGAAATGGGGAGCTTGTTTCCCTTGCAGTCAAATACGTCGTTGACCCATACCTGAAGTCCCCTGACCCCGTCGGCTATGTCGCCTATCATGCACCGGCCCAGGTCCCCCTCGTAATACTGGCCGAAGTACACCTTCCCCGTCTCCGCGTCCCTGAGGGCGTAGCCGTAGGGGGCGTTTTTCCCCTCCTCGTAGACGTTGAATATCTCCTTCCCCGGCCTGTCCGGGTCGATGTCCGCCACGTGCATGGCGTCCCCGTGGCCCAATTTGGCGTCCCTGCCGTCCGGTAGCTTGTCACGGGCGGAATAAAGAAGCGTCCCGTCGTGGTCCACCACCGCCGCGCCGTATATGAGCTCCATGCACCCGTCCCCGTCGATGTCCGAGGTGGACACGCTGTGGTTGCCCTGCCCGGCAAGGCCCCCCATGGTGGGGTGGCTCCCGGTCCGCTGTGTGGTGGTGTAGTCAAAGGGGTTCGACATGGGCATAAAGCCCGAATCCGCCTGCCAGACCTTGTGGAATTTGTTCTCAAAAAAGTCGTATGCCGCCACGAAGGCCCTCGTGTAGTACCCCCGGCACATGAGAAGATACGGCCTCTCGCCGTCCAGATACCCCACACCGGCCAAAAACCTGTCCACCCTGTTGCAGGGCTCTATCCTCGTCCATGCGTAATCGCCCCACATGAGGCCGTCGTCGCCCCTCGCCGGCTCATAATGTATGGTGTCCAGCTCCTGGCCCAGCCCGTCGAACATGGTCAGGTACTCAGGCCCCTCGTATATGAAGCCCTCAAACTCCGAGAGCTTATTCTTCGGGTCCCTGGCGGGGGCCCACTCGTCGATGAAGTATCCCGCCAGCGCCTCCGCCTCGTCTCTCGTCAGCGGATAGGGGTAGCGCCGGGGTATGCCAAGACACTCCTCAATCGTCTCCGGCCAGTGTCCGGCCGCCACCTCCGGGTGGTTTTGCCAGCCCTCAAACACGTCGGCTATGTGCTTTCTATAATCCGACGCCGAGCAGACATAGTTGTCCTGATTTGACCAGCCGGCCTCTATGTCCTCCGGCGGCATGGTTATGTACTCCTCGGAAAGGACGCTCCCGTCGGGCGCAAAGCGCGTCATCATGGTCCCCGGCGCGGTCTTTACGGCCATCTCGGCCCTGCCGTCGCCGTTGAAGTCGTAGACCATGAACTGGGTGTAGTGGTTCCCGGCCCTTATATTGGGCCCCATGTCCAGCCTCCAGAGTATGGTCCCGTCCAGCCGGTAGCAGTCAAGTATGCAGTGGCCCGTATAGCCCCGCTGGCTCACGTCGCGGGCGTTGTTGGGGCTCCACTTGAGTATGAACTCATACTCCCCGTCCCCGTCCACATCGCCCACGCTCACATCGGAGCCGTGGTATGTAAACTCGTCCCCCGCCGGCGTGACGCCTCCCTCCGGCTTTTTGATGGGTATGTCGATGTAATTTTGGGCCCAGGGCCTCACGGCGGCGCAGGGCTTTTGCTCGACCCCGGCGTATATGGCCGCAACGCTGTACATATCCTCCGCCGTGCCTTTATCGTCCCGGTAGCTCGTCCTGTCCGTCACCAGGGCGAGCCTCTCGCCGTTTTTGTACACGGCAAAGTCCGCCCCGGCAAGGCCGGTCTTCGTAAAGCCGTTTACCTCGCCCCGCAGCAACCGCCAGCTCAGGAACACCCCTCCGCCCACGGCCACCGCCACAAGTCCTCTCCCCAGCTTCTCAAGCTGGGGCCTCGCGGCCTTGCCCACGGGCGTGCGGACTATCCCGCTCACGTCAAGCTCCCGGCCCGTAAGATCCATAGCCCGGAGCCTGAGATAGTAGGGTATGTGGGTTGACCTTCTGAAAACCGTGGAGGTCCCCCGCACCGGCGCCAGCGGCTTTAAAATATGGGCCGGGGTGTCCCTGTCGCTCCAGGAAAGCTCATAATAATCCGCGCCGTCCACCGCCTCCCAGGAGACGCTCACCCCGTCGGCCGTAAGATTGGAAAGCTTAAGCTCTATCATAAAATATCCTCACTTTAAAAGTCCGTATTCCACCGGCTTGCCGTAGAGATTGGCCCTGCTCCCGGTGACCGTCAGCACAAGCTCGTTGCGCTCCTTTTCGGCAAGTCCCGTAATGTCGAACCGGTGTGGCCCCCAGAAGGACGCCCCGGCGTCCACGCCGTTCACCGTAAGCTCCGCCATTTCCACAGCGTCGAGCTCCAAAATCCCCCGCGTCCTGCCAATGACGGCCCTGTACACTTTCTTTGCCTCAGCGTCGTCCGTCCTGACAAGCTCAAACTCCGGCGCGGGTACCGTCTCCCTCTCCGCTCTCGCGGGCAGGGTCTCAAACTCCTTATCCGTACAGCCGAATATGAGAAGGCTCCCCCGCCTCGGAAGTCTCAAAGCTCCCTCGAACCTGCACTCCTCATTGGTCCACGGGTCGTACTGTCCGTAATGTCCCGTAGGCAGCGTGACCTCGGTCTCTATATCCCTCTCCCCGGCGTTTACCAAAAACCGGCACTCCCGTCCGAACCTTTCAAACCTCGCGCACCGAAGCTCCGGCTCCGGGCTTTTGCATACTATATCCGGCTCCACGGCCATCACGTCCCGTGACACGCCGGTGAACATGTCCTCCGGCCCGATAAGAGCGTCAAAGGCCATGTCGCCGCAATACAGCCTCCCCTTCTCCTCCCGGCACTGTCCCCAGAAGCTCTCCGGTATGTACTGAAAGCCTATCTGATTTTCAAAAAGCTCCGCCACCTTCTCCGGCACAAGCTCCCTGTTGCGGCACAGCACCGCCACCTTCGCGTGGAGCTTGGCGTCGGTCATAAGGTACGACACCCGCTTTATATAGTCCGTCCACATGTGGTATCTGGGCCACCATATGCTGTGTGGCCCCACGTCCGGGGGCCGCTCGTCCTTTCTCGCGCCCACGATGCTGTAATAAAAGGCGTGGAGAATGTACATATTCACCCCCCGGACGGCCAGATAGTCGATGAACCACTTTATGTCCTCCGCCGTCATGCTCCAGGGATTCTCCTCCCCGCCGCACACGCCTAAGCACTCGTTGGAATTTCTCCTTCTCCCCAAGAGCCTCGCCGCGTCGGCGGAGCACTTGCCCTGAGTGGAGTCCGGCCCCACAAGGTCCCCGTTCTCCGGCGACACCTGGCGATAGACCAAGTCCTGCCCCGGTATGTGGAAATGCCGCTCCCGCTCTATGTCGTCGCTCCTGTCCGGGTGGCCCATTAGGGCAATGCCGTGCTTTTCGCACCAGTCCGACAGCGCGGCGTAATATACGTCGTTTTCCCGCTTTATGATGAGCTCCCGATAAAGCTTAGTTGACTCATTCTCCTTATTCTCAAAAAGCGCCGTCAGGTCCTCTATTTTCCCCCCGGCATTTTTAAAAATACCCGCGAAGCCCCGCGTCCAGGGCATGAAGCCCTTTTTCTCCGTGCACCGGCCCAGCATGTTTGGCTCATCGGTGAAAAATCCCATGACCGTATTGCCGAAATATTCCTTAAACTCCCGGTAGTACGCCTCGTGGGTGAGGGCGATGAACCTGCTCACCGCCTCAGGATTTAAAATGTCGGCGCTTTTCGGGGCGTTGGGCTCGTGGTCGTCCTCCCCGTAGTGCACGCCCCTTATGGTCCCACCGGTGTGCCTCACGGCCAGTATCCCGGCGTCGGTCCGGACCAATATCTCGTCCCCCGGCTGGGCGCTTGACACCAGCAAAAGCCCCTGGCTTTCAAGCTCAGGGTGTCCCTTCACCACCTGTCCGCAGGCGGAGCCTGAGGGGTACATTCCCTCGTCATAAAATACCACCCGCATGTCAAGCTCCCGGCAGGTCTCCACCGCCGTGCGGATATACCCGAAAAACTCCTTGGAGAGATACCCTATCCTCCTTGGAAGTCCCATTCTGGGGTGGAGCACCACCGCGCCTATGCCGTGGTCCTTAAAGTCCCGGAGCTGTCTTTTTATCTCCTTGTGGCGCAGATCGCCGTTCAGGAACAGAAACGGCACCGGTGAAAACTCCCCGCCGGGGTCCCTCATTATCTCGGAAATGACCATACAAATCACCTTTTTCGGCTGAATTTACCGCCTTTAAAATTTTTTCCTCTGCCGGCACTGTATTATATACTCATTTTTTCTTTTTTTCAACATGCGGCTCTAATGGAGCGGCATAATATTTTCTGTTTTTCATTCTCGCCCTCTGCTTTGCCTTCCCCGTGCGCTCGTCGTCCATGCGCTTATACCGTATGGCCGTGCGCAAAAACGTGATGAGATAAAGTAAGCACATGAAAAACCACAGTATGAGTATGAGCAGGCTGAATATGCCAAGATCCATGAAAAGCTCCGCCACAAGACACGCCACCAGCGCCAGATACGTTATCTGCACCATTCTGCGCCAGCGCTCGATGACGTTGAGATTCAAATGCCGCTTCTCTATCCTCTCAAGGTCCGCCACGCCTGTGCTGAGCATCTTCATGGTCCCCAGCACACCGGCCGTCTGGAGCAGTATGCAGACAAGGGCGGCTATCCCCGCGGGGGCAACAAGTTGAAGAGCCAGCGAGAATATCCCCATCACCGCGCACAGCCACACAAGGCGCGAGAAGGAGTAGGACTTGTCCCGAAGCTTCCACGCGTTCCACGCGATGAGCGCGTAGCCCACTATGTCCGGCAGTACGTCCACCACCATCTCATTTGATGAAAGCCCCAGAAGGTTCATGTCCGTCAGCGTTATGTTGAAATAGAAAAACACGAAGAATAGTCCCGCGGGTATAAAAAACATGTCGTTCTCCTTTACTGCGCAAAA
>CANREY010000110.1 GCA_947629755.1 uncultured Oscillospiraceae bacterium
CCTTTTCCAAAAAGGGGGTGAAGGGTGCGGTGGGGGGCGGGGGAAAAAGGGGGGATTGGGAGTTGTGGTGGTGAGAGGTTTGTGATATAATATCCACTATTATAAAATCCATTACCGTGAGTGGCGGGAGGGGGATATGGAGATGGGCAAGGGGACGGGTCGTCCGGATCATATCGAGGTACGGGGGGCGAGGGTGCATAATCTTAAAAATATTGACGTGGACGTACCCTTGAACAGGATAGTGGCCATCGCGGGGGTGTCGGGGTCGGGGAAGTCCTCGCTGGCGTTGGGGGTGCTGTACGCCGAGGGGTCAAGGAGGTATCTGGAGTCACTGTCCACCTACACCCGGCGGAGAATGACCCAGGCGGAGAAGGCGAGGGTGGACGAGGTCTTATATGTGCCGGCCTCCCTGGCGCTGAGACAGCGGCCCGGAGTGCCGGGGATACGAAGTACCTTCGGCACGGGGACGGAGCTACTAAATTCCCTGCGGCTCATGTTCTCGCGCTTGGGTTCCCACCGGTGCCCCAACGGGCACTATGTGGAGCCGAGCATGAACGTGGCGGCGGACAGGGAGCTTGTGTGCCCCCAGTGTGGGGAGCGCTTTTACGGGCCGGGGGCGGAGGATCTGGCCTTCAACTCCACAGGCGCCTGCCGCCACTGCGACGGCACGGGCACGGTGAGGGAGGTGGACGAGGCGACGCTGGTCCCCGACGACAGCCTTACCATAGATGAGGGCGCTGTGGCCCCATGGCAGACGCTGATGTGGTCGCTTATGAAGGACATAGCCCGGAACAATCTGGGCGTGAGGACTGACGTGCCATTTCGGGAGCTCACGGACAGGGAGAGGGAGCTTGTGCTCCACGGGGAGGCCAAAAAATACCATCTTCTCTACCACAACGAAAAGACGAACACGGCGGGGGAGATGGACTTTACGTATTATAACGCGGTCTACACCGTGGAAAACGCTCTGGCCCATGTGAAGGACGAGAAGGGCATGAAGCGGGTGGAGAAGTTTTTAAAGACCTCCCCCTGTCCTGAGTGTAAAGGCAGCCGACTGTCCGAGGCGGCCCGCGCTCCGAGACTGCGGGGAATATCCCTGGCGGACGCCTGCCAGATGACCTTATCGGAGCTTGTAAAATGGGTGGAGGGCGTGCCGGGGAGCCTGCCGCCGGAGATGCGGCCCATGGCGGAGAGCATATGCGAGTCATTTCAGCACGGGGCAAAGCGGCTTATGGAGCTGGGGCTTTCATATCTCACACTGGACCGGGAGGCCTCCACGCTCTCGACGGGCGAGCGGCAGCGTATGCAGCTTGCGAGGGCCGTGAGGAACAGGACGACGGGGGTGCTTTACGTGCTGGACGAGCCCTCCATCGGCCTGCACCCCAAGAACATAGAGGGCGTGACCGGGGTGATGGACGACCTTATCGCCGACGGGAACTCCGTTATACTGGTAGATCACGACACGCAGATACTATCCCACGCCCATTGGCTCGTGGAGCTGGGGCCGGGGGCCGGGGCCTCAGGCGGGAATGTGATCGCCCAAGGCGATATAGAGAGCGTTGAAAAGGACCCTCGGTCCATAATAGGCGGCTTTTTATCGGGCAGGGAGAGCGTCACGGACGGAGGGACGGTCAAAAAGGAGGAGCTTTTCGCCCTGGGGAGCATACATCTCTCCACCGGCGCAATACACACGGTAAAGCCCCTTGAGGTGAGCTTTCCCAAGGGGAGGCTTATCGCGGTGACGGGCGTGTCGGGCTCCGGGAAGACCACCATGGTACTTGAAAGTCTCGTCCCGGCGCTGGAGAGGCTCATAGCCAAGGAGAAGCTGCCGGAGCATGTGAGGTCGATCTCGGCTCCGGGGATAGAGCACGTGAAGCTCATCGACGCCACGCCCATAGGCATAAACGTGCGCTCCACCGTGGCCACCTACGCCGACATACACGACGAGCTGAGGAAGATCTATGCCAAGACACCGGAGGCCAAGAGAAGGGGCTGTAAGGCCGGGGACTTTTCCTATAATACGGGGGCGCTTCGTTGTCCCGTGTGCGACGGCACGGGCTCGGTGAGCTTGGACGTGCAGTTTTTGCCCGATGTGGACGTGCCGTGCCCTGAGTGCAGGGGCTCCCGGTACTCAAAGGACGCCTATCTCATAAGGAGGCAGGGGAAAGACGGGCGTGAATACTCCCTTCCGGAGCTCATGGACATGAGCGTTGACGAGGCCGCCGAGGTATGCCGGGACATACCGGCGGTGGAGAGGAAGCTGCGGGTGCTCTCTGAGCTGGGGCTTGGCTATCTGACACTGGGTGAGGAGACGCCGGGGCTGTCCGGCGGGGAGGCCCAGAGGCTGAAGCTCTCAGCCGAGATGGGACGGGGGCAGGAGGACACGGTTTTCGTCTTTGACGAGCCCACCATCGGCCTTCACCCGCTGGACGTGCGCACGCTTCTTTCGGTGTTCCGGGGCCTTACGGACATGGGGGCCACGGTGATAGTGATTGAGCACGATTTTGACGTCATAAGGTCCGCGGACTACTGCGTGGACATGGGCCCCGGCGGCGGGGAGGAAGGCGGGAGGATCGTGGCAAGCGGTACGCCGGAGGACGTGCGGGAGGCTGAGGAGAGTGTGACGGGGAGGTATATTTGATTATAAAGGGTGCGGCCCGGAGGGCCGCGTATCCCACCTCATCTGGCCCTGCGGGGCCACCTTCCCCGCCCCGCGGGGAAGGCTGGGGTGTCGCCTGCGGGCGGGACGGGGGACGAGGGGACGGGCGGGTTTGGAACCCGCCCCTACGGTGTGAATGGGGGATTTTTTGATAAATGGCGTAGGGGAGGGTCCGTGACCCTCCCGTTTTAAATAAGCGGCCCGGAGGGCGTGACCTTTTTGGGGGACGGGGGGAAATATTCGCCCCACCCCATACCCCCTCCCAAGGGAGGGGCATGATTTGCGTTCTGGTGGGGGTGCGGGCAAGACCTTCGGCCTCGCTTCCTCAGTCGCCTGCGGGCGACAGCTCCTCCTGCGAGGAGGAGCCAAGAGTGTCCGCGCGGCGGGGACGGGGGCTGCGCCTGCGGGCGGGACGGGGGGCTCTAATCCCCCTGCCCCCCTTTTCCAAAAAGGGGGTGTCCGCGCGGCGGGGATAGGGGAGATAAATTGTGGAAGGGGGAGATTGGGGGTTGTGGGGTGGGAGGGGGTGTGGTATAATGAGGGATATTATAAAAATCAGAGGTGGATAAAATGGAGGATAGGATCAAGGGGCTTTCGGTGAGGGAGAAGATTGGGCTGTGCTCAGGGAGGGATTTTTGGCATACGAAGGGGTTTTCGGAGGCCGGGATACCGGAGGTCATGATGTGCGACGGGCCCCATGGGTTGAGAAAGCAGATAGAGGACGGGGAGGCCATGAACGGCAACAGGTCGGTGCCCGCTACCTGCTTTCCCGCCGCGGTGACAAGCGCCTGTGGGTGGGACCCGGAGCTTATGGAGGAAATCGGCGAGGCCATTGCCAAGGAGGCCGCCGCGAACGGCGTGGGGCTGGTACTGGGGCCGGGGGCGAATATCAAGAGAAACCCCCTTTGCGGGAGGAACTTTGAGTATTTTTCCGAGGACCCGCTTCTGGCCGGGAAGCTGGCGGCGGGGTTCATAAGGGGCGTTGAGGGCACGGGGGTGAGCTCGTGCCTTAAGCACTTCGCGCTCAACAATCAGGAGTATAAGCGTCTTTCATCAGACAGCGTGGTCGACGAGAGGACCATGAGGGAAATTTATCTCACGGCCTTCGAGACGGCGGTAAAGGAGGGCAGGCCCTCCGCGGTGATGTGCGCCTACAACAAGGTAAACGGGGTGCACTGTTCCGACAACAAAAAGCTCCTGACGGATATTTTGAGGGACGAGTGGGGCTTTGATGGGCTGGTGGTCTCCGACTGGGGGGCCATGTGGGACAGGATAGAGGCATTCAAGGCCGGGTGTGACCTCAACATGCCGGGAGGGTCGGCGTACATGGAGGCGGAGGCCCGAAGGGCCGTGGAGATGGGTAAGCTGGACGAAAAGTGCGTTGACCGGTCGGCCGGGAGGGTGGCAAGGCTCGCCATAAGGGGCAATGACCCCAAGCTTAAGGGCATCAGGGCGGACATGGAGGCAAACTATGAGCTGGCAAGGCGGGCCGCGGCGGAGAGCGCGGTGCTGCTTAAAAATGAGGGCGGGCTGCTGCCGCTTTTAAGTGAGAGCGAGGCGGTGTTCATCGGGCATATGGCAAGGGCCGCGCGCTATCAGGGCTCCGGGAGCAGTCACATAAACCCCTGGAGGCTCAAAAACGTCATGGACGTGTGCGAAAACGTGAAATTCGTCCCCGGCTGTGACGCGGACGGGGAGACGACTGACGAGCTCGTCGCTGAGGCCGTGGAGGCGGCGAAGTCGGCGAAGAAGGCGGTCATATTCGCGGGGCTCACGGACAAATATGAGTCCGAGGGCTTTGACAGGGAGGATATGACCATGCCGTCAGGACAATTAAGGCTCATTGAGGCCGTGGCGGAGGCAAACCCGGATACGGCGGTGGTGCTGTTTTGCGGGAGCCCCGTTGAGACGCCATGGGTGGGGAAGGTGAAGGCCGTACTCTACATGGGTCTGCCCGGCGAGGCGGCGGGGGACGCGACGGCGGATATTCTTTTCGGAAGGGTGTCGCCCTCCGGGAAGCTGGCGGAGAGCTGGCCGGTCAGGTATTCTGACTGCGTGTCCTCCGGCTACTACGCCCACGGAAAGAGGGACGCCCACTACCGGGAGGGCGTTTACGTGGGGTACAGGTACTACGTGAGCGCCGGGGTCAAAACGCGCTTCGCCTTCGGCCACGGGCTGAGCTACACATGCTTTGAGTATTCGGGGCTTGAGATCTCCGGCGAGAGCGTTAAGTGCACCGTCAAAAATACGGGCGAGGTGGCCGGGGCGGAGGTGGCGCAGCTCT
>CANREY010000111.1 GCA_947629755.1 uncultured Oscillospiraceae bacterium
TTTCTGCCGTTTTGCTCCGCGCACGGCCCGGAGGGCCGTACACTGCGCAAAACAAAAGGTAATTTTCGCGACGCGCATGTCGCCGCGAAAATTGATTGGATTGGGGGGTTACGCTTATACGGCTGCTTGGCTCAGTGATGAAAGCCGGTGCGGGCGACGGGGGCGAGTTGATGTCGCCTTAAAAGTCGATGTCGAGAATGTCGGAGAGGGGGATTTTTGGGGCGTTGGAGAGGGTGACGGAGCGGGTGAGGGGGTCGAAGGAGAGGACGCGGGAGGTGAGAGTCTCGTAGGAGCCGCCGGATTTGGAGGCGTCGGGGACGAAGCGGGTGATCTCCACGGTGGCCCCGGTCTCAAGCGCCTCATGGAGGCGGCGGTCCAGTTCCTCAAGCTCGTCCTCGTGGAGCTCGATCTTACCGGCGGTGAGGCGGGCGGTCTCCTCGATGGCCGCGTCAAAGCCGGTGAGGGCGGCGAAGGGGGAGAACTGGGCCGCCCGGTCGGCCAGCGGCATACGGGGGTGCGTTTTTGATGTGTGGTGGGGCAGATCTATTATATCCTCGTAGCCTTTCACGCTTTGTGACCTCCTACCTGGCGGTTGCGCTCCACAGTGGTGGCGCCCTCCTCGAAATCCACGCCCTTCAAAATGGCATTTTTGCCGTATTTTCGCTTTATCTCCAACACCGCCTCCTGCATTTTTCTCTCACGCCTAAGGCTCTCCTCCTCCCGGCGCTTACCGTCGGGGTCGGAGAAAAGGTCAAGCTGTTCCACGGGGGCCTCCATGAGGGCCTGATCCTCAGGCAGGACGTTGGCGGCGCAGATGTAGACGCGCCGCGCGAAAAAGCGCCGGTCCATTATGCGGTCGAAAAGCTCCATGACGGCGGACATTATGAGCCGGGTGGAGGAGGTGCAGCGCTCAAGGTTCGCGGTGCCGTGGGCGTGCTTTGGGGTGGACCTGCCGTAATGGTCGCGGGTGATCTCGCCGGTGTAGGAGCTTTTCACGTCATCGTCCCGGAGGCTCTCGGAGTCGTAGCCCACGGTCAGGACTATCTTGCGGGTCATGAGGCCCTTGGACACAAGGTCAAGGGAGAGAAGCTCGGTCATCTCCCGGACGATGAGGCGGGCCTTTTCAAAGTTGTAGGGCTCCTTGAGCACCTGCCCTGCGCCGATGCTGTTGGCCTCAGGCCTGTACGACTTTATGTCCGCTATGGTGCAGGGCTCCCAGCCCCAGGCGTGGTCAATGAGAAGCTCGGCGTTCACGCCGAAAAGCTTGTATAGAAGCTCCTCGTTGCGGACGTCACGGGGCCTTCCCACGGAGCAGCGGGCCACGTCGCCCATGGTGTACATGCCGTTTTGCTCAAGGCGCTTGGCTATGCCCCGGCCCACCCGCCAAAAGTCCGTCAGGGGGCGGTGGGACCAGAGCTGCTCCCGGTAGCTCCGCTCGTCCAGCTCGGCGATGCGGACGCCGTTTTTGTCGGCGTCAATGTGCTTTGCCACGATGTCCATTGCCACCTTTGCAAGGTAGAGGTTTGTGCCTATGCCGGCGGTGGCGGTGATGCCCGTCTCCCGCAGTACCTCCAATATGAGGGTCATGGCAAATTCTCTTGCGGTGACGTTGCGGGTGACGAGGTATCTGGTGGCGTCGATGAACACCTCGTCGATGGAGTAGACGTGTATGTCCTCCGGGGAGACGAAGTGGGAATATATGGAGAATATTCTGGTGCTGTACTCCATGTAGAGGGCCATTCTGGGCTCGGCCACGATGTAGTCGAGGGCCAGATCGGGCCTCGCCCTCACGCGCCGGTCGTCGGTCTCGGAGCCGGAGAATTTTCCTCCGGGGGCGGAGCGCGCCCGCCGGTCGTTCACGGCTTTCACCTTACGGACGACCTCAAAGAGCCGGGGACGGCCGGGTATGCCGTAGGCCTTGAGGGAGGGGGACACGGCGAGGCAGATGGTCTTGTCCGTCCTGCTTTCGTCGGCCACCACCAGATTTGTGGTGAGAGGGTCCAGCCCCCGCTCGGCGCACTCCACGGAGGCGTAGAAGCTCTTAAGGTCGATGGCTATATATTTTTTGTTCTCCACGGCGGCGCCTCCTTTGGTGTGTTACAGGTTATATTATTGGCTGGCAGACGGGGAGTATACTCCTCCCCCTGCCCCCTCCTCAGGGAGGAGGGGCGGGAACGGGGGAGCGGGCGGGTCTGGGACCCGCCCCTACGGGTTAAATGGTAGATTTCCCTGTTACGCCGTAGGGGCGGGTTCTAAACCCGCCCGTTTTTAAATACGCGCCGAAAGGCGCAACATTTTGACGGGGGACGGGGGCTCTAATCCCCCCTGCCCCCCCTTTTCCAAAAATGGGGTGTCCGCGTGGCGGGGACGGGGGGATAAGGACGCGGACGCCGGGGGGCGTCCGCTTGCTTTTATTGGGGGGTTATCCGGAGGCGAGGCGGTAGTGGTCCATGAGGCGGACGGTTTCGGGGACGGTGGTGTCGCCTTTCATGAGGCTTATGAGGGCGCGGCACACGTCTTCGGCGTTGTAGCCCACGACTCTGGTGGAGGCGGTGGACACGCGCTCAAGCTTCGATATGGAGCGGGCGGCGTCGGTGACCATTTTGGACTGGATATTGGTGTTCTGGCCCCGGAAGGAGCTGACGGTGGATATGCCGGCGAAGGCCTCGTTATAATTTTCAGGCGCGGCGCAAAAGCGCAGGAAGTCCAGGGCTTCCTCAGTCCTTTCGCTTTTCTTGCTCACCATCATCATGTTGAGGTTGCCGCCCTCGTAGGTGCCGCCGTCGGCGGCGCCCATGAACACGGGCATCAGGGCGAAGTCGTCAACGGAGTATTTTCCGGGGGTGAAGTCGGTATAGAACCAGGTGTCCCATATGAAGGTCATGACGGCGTCGCCGGAGCTCAGCGCCGGGGAGATGTCGCCCCAGCCACAATCCAGATAGTCGTGCCGGTCCCCGAACCAGCCGCTTTTGGCGGCATTGTTTATCCATGAGACCATGGACGTGACGGCGGGTATGTCGGCGTAGCCCACCTCGTTTTTGTTTATTTTCTCCAAAAGCTCCGGGTCGTCGGCGAAAACGGGGTCCAGCGCCAGCTGGGGCATCCAGGAGCAACCGTCGCCGGGCCAGCAGATGGGGGTGTAACCCAGCTCCGCCAGCGCCTGACATAGCGTGTCGAACTCGGCCTGAGTTGAGGCGGGGCGAAGGCCGAGGCTGTCGAGGACGGTCTTATTGTAGTAGCAACCGGAGACGGAGCTCTCCCAGTAGGGAAGGCCCAGAAGGTTCCCGCCGCCGTCAAGGCAGTAGGCCAGAGCGCTGTCGGTGAGGTCGG
The DNA here is from genome assembly GCA_947629755.1 of uncultured Oscillospiraceae bacterium. Taxonomy (GTDB): domain Bacteria; phylum Bacillota; class Clostridia; order Oscillospirales; family Oscillospiraceae; genus RUG626. The sequence continues at coordinate 3,331 of CANREY010000111.1, forward strand.
AGACCCAGGGCTCGTCGTTTAAGTAGAGAAAGTTGTCCTCCACGTCAAGAGCGGTGAGGTCTGCGTTATTGAAGTGGAGAAGTATGTCGGGGGCGTTATCTGAGGAAAGGCTCTCGCGGGCCTTTCTCTCAAACTCCCCGTCTTCAACGCAGACGAGACGGAGCTTTTTGCCGCTGTCGCGCTCGTAGCTTTCGAATACGGATTTCATGTAGCTTTTTTCCATGTCGCTTTTCCGGCCCATGACGGTGAGGGCCATGCTGTGCGCATTATTGCAGGAGGCCAGCGACATCAGTACCGCGGCGGCAAGGGCGAGGGCGAAAATCTTTTTCATTGGCTGTCTCCTTTGTCCTCTTTTTCGCTCATTATCCGTCCGATGACCTGACGTACCGCGTCCATGTCGATGGGCTTGGCAAGGTGGCCGTCCATGCCGGCCTCAAGGGCGCGCTTTACGTCCTCGGCGAAGGTGTTGGCGGTCATGGCCACGATGGGTATGGTCTTGGCCGACGGGTGGGAGCTGGCCCTTATGGCCTTCGTGGCCTCGTAGCCGTTCATGACGGGCATCTGCACGTCCATGAGTATCATGTCGTACCGGCCGGGGACGGAGGTCTCAAACATGTCAAGGGCCTCCCGGCCGTTTACGGCCACCTCGCAGGCCGCGCCCTCCATGGAGAGCATCTCGGTGAGTATCTCCGCGTTGAGCTCGTTGTCCTCGGCCACGAGGAAGAGCATACCGTCAAGGACGCTCTTGCTGTCGGCCTCCGGGAGCGATATTTGGGGGGTGCTTTCAGAGAGCAGGGGGTCCACGGTCTGCCAGAATACGGAGACGAAGAAGGGCTTTGGCATGAAGGCGTTTATTCCGGCCTCCCTGGCCTCGGCCTCTATGTCGGCCCAGTCGTAGGAGGTGAGCACAAGTATGGGCACGTCGGCCCCGATGCGCTCACGAAGGCGTCTGGCGGTCTCCACGCCGTTCATGCCGGGCATTTTCCAGTCAAGGAGTATGACGTTGAAGTCGTCGCCATTGTCGTGGGCGGAGACGGCCAGCTTCACGGCCTCCTCGCCGCCGGTGACGGTCTCCACCCTGACGCCGGTGTCGCGCATGGCCTCGCGAATGTCGAGGCAGATGTCCTCCTCGTCGTCGGCCACAAGCATGTGGGTGATCTTGTGGCGGGGGGCGCCGGATTCGGAGCGCTCCTCAGGGAGAGCGAAGGACAGCTCCACAGTGAAGGTGGACCCCTGGCCCAGCGAGCTTTCCACGGTTATGATGCCGCCCATAAGGTCCACGAGATTCTTGGTTATGGCCATACCGAGGCCGGTGCCCTGTATCTTGCTGGTCATGGAGTTGACCTCACGGCTGAAGGGGGCGAAGACCTGCTTTTGAAATTCCTCGCTCATGCCGATGCCGTCGTCTTTTACGGTGAAGCGGAGCTTTACGTACTGGGGCGCGGGGGAGTCCAGCTCCGCCACGGTGAAGTCTATGTTCCCGCCCACGGGGGTGTATTTTATGGCGTTGGACAG
>CANREY010000112.1 GCA_947629755.1 uncultured Oscillospiraceae bacterium
TCCGCGTCGGAGCCGATGGGCTTGCCGAGAGTGTCGGCGGTGGAAACTACGTCAAGTATGTCGTCCCGTATCTGGAAGGCCCGCGCCAGATGGAGGCCGTAGGCCTCAGCGGCTGTGAGCTCGTCCTCCGTCCCCCCGGCGGCCATAACGCCAATGGCGCAGGCGGCCTTTATGAGCGCCCCTGTCTTAAGGTCGTTTATGAGCGTCAGCCCCTCAAAGGACCTGTCCGTGCCCTCCGCCGTGTCCAGCTCCTGCCCGCCGCACATTCCGGCCTGCCCGGCGGCGCGGGCAAGGTAGGATACCGCCCTCACCAGCCTGTCCGGCGGCAGGGGGGAGGACAGGGCCAGCTCAAAGGCCGCCGCCTGAAGGGCGTCCCCGGCCAGCGTGGCCCTGGCCTCGCCGTAGACCACGTGGTTCGTGGGCTTTCCCCGGCGAAGGTCGTCGTCGTCCATGCAGGGCAGATCGTCGTGTATGAGCGAGTAGGTGTGTATGAGCTCAAGGGCGCAGGCTAAGGGCAGGGCCTTTTGCCTGTCGCCCCCCGCGGCCTCACAGAATTTCAGCGTCAAAATGGGCCTCAGCCGCTTTCCCCCCGCCAAAAGGGAGTAGCGCATGGCCTCCGTGAGCCGCTTATAGGGCGCGTCCTCCGCAAAAAGCCCCTCAAGGTAATTATCCACCTCATTTTTCAGGGAGGCAAGCTCGGAGCTTAAGTCCATCACGCTTCCTCCTCAAAGGCCGTCTCCTCCGGGGAGCCGTCGGGGGCGGAGCGGAGCTTTACCACCTTCTGCTCGGCCTCGTCCAGCATCTTCCCGCAGGTCTTGATGAGCTTCGTGCCCTCCTCAAAGAGGCCCAACGCCTCGTCCAATGACTTGTCCCCCTTCTCAAGGGCCCGCACTATCTCCTCAAGGCGGGCCATGGAGCCCTCAAAATCAGGTTTCTTTGCCGGCATATTTACCTCCTTAAAAAGCCTGTCATTTGACCGTACAGCTTATCTCGTCTTTTTGGAGCTTTATTTTTATGTCCTCGCCGCTTTTAACGTCCCCGGCGGCCTTAATTACTTTCCCGTCGGCGTTGAGGGCTATGGAGTACCCCCGCCCCAACACCTTCAGCGGGCTCATGGCGTCCAGCGCCGCCGCCAGCGCGGCGTAGCGCCGACGGGAATTGGACAGCGCCACGGACACAAGGTCCCCCAGCCTCTCGCCCTTGGCGTCCAGCGCCAGGCGGCAGTCGTCGATATAATTTTTGGGGTCCCTCAATACCCTCGCCCCGGCGTAGACCCGCAGCCTCTCGCGCCCCGCCTTTATGAGCTTTTCCACGGCGGCGGCTGTCCTGTCGGAGGAGGCCCGCAGAAGCTCCCGAAGCTCCGAAACGTCCGGGGACACTATCTCCGCGGCGTTGGAGGGCGTGGCGGCCCTTACGTCCGCCACGAAGTCCGATATAGTCACGTCCGGCTCGTGTCCCACGGCGGATATGACGGGTATGGAGCATGCGTATATGGCCCTCGCCACCCGCTCGTCGTTGAAGCACCACAGGTCCTCCATGCTCCCGCCGCCTCTTCCCACGATGAGCACGTCGGCCACCTTCCACCTGTCGGCATAGCTCACCGCCGCCGCGATCTCCGGCGGGGCCTCCTCCCCCTGAACCCTGACGGGCAGGAGGATAATTTTTCCAATCGGCCAGCGCTTTTTCAGCACCCTTATGATGTCGTGCACCGCCGCCCCGGCGGAGCTTGTGACCACGCCGATCCTCATGGGGCAGGGCGGCAGGGGCTTTTTGTGGGCCGGATCGAAAAGCCCCTCCTTATATAATTTCTCCTTCAGCTGCTCGAAGGCCATCTGCAGGTCCCCCACCCCGTCGGGGGTGACGGAGCTGACGTACAGCTGATACGCCCCGTCCCTTGGGTAGACCGACACCCGGCCCATGGCTATCACCCTCATGCCGTCGGAGAGCTTAAACCTGAGCCTTACCGCGCTGGAGCGGAACATGACGCACTTCAACGCCCCGCCTTGGTCCTTCAGCGTAAAATAGTGGTGGCCTGAGGGGTAGACCTTGTAATTTGACACCTCGCCCCGGATATACACGTTCTCAAGCCGGGGCATGGAGTCAAAGACGCGCTTTAAATACTCGTTGAGCTCCGTGACGGTCAATACGCTTCTCTCATTCACGCGCCGTCACCGCCCTCCGGGTGAGGATCGCCGTCCCCATGGCGTTGTCGGTGGAGTACCGGGGCTCGGCGAATATCCCCTCCGGCGTCATGGACCGCAGAAGGGAATTTGAGGCCACGCCCCCGGAGTAGAGCACCGGCACGTCGCCGTAAACCTTTTTCGCCTCCGCCGTGGCCTGATGTACGGCCCGGATAACGCTGGCAAGGGAAAAATAGGCTATCTCCGCGTCCTTCGCCCCCGCCTCCCTCATCTGGTGCATCTTGTGCTCCACGCCGGAGAGTGAGAACCAAGCCCCGTCCTTTTTGGGAAGGTAGGAGCTCTTTTCAATAGCCTCGCCGGACAGCCCGTCCAGCGCCTTGCCGGAGGGGAACTGAAGCCCCAAAAGCTGCCCCGTCCTGTCGATGAGCTGTCCCGCGGACACGTCCCGCGTGCCGCCCACGATCTCGCACCTGACGGCCACCCCCTCAGGCCTCACGAACAGTAGCTCCGTGGTCCCGCCGGACAGGTGCCAAGCAAGGTGGGGAGTGTCCAAGAGCTCCATGTGTCCGGAGGACCAGGCCGCGGCGGCGATGTGCCCCTGCTGGTGGGAAAAGCCGAAGTAGGGGACATTCAGAAAATGCGCAAGGGCGCGGGCCTCAGCCACCCCCGCCAAAAAGCAGGGCATGTAGCTTCCTTCCGTCTCCCTCGGCGTCTCCGAGGCCCCCACGGCGATTATCTCGCCGTCCACGGGCACGGCGTCCGTTATCTCCGGCAGTCTGCGGACATGGGAAAAAAGAGCGTCCGACTGCCGCAGGCCCAGCTCGCCGGGTCTTACGTCCAGAAGACGCCCTGAGTTGACCCCCCGCTCCCCGTCAAAGACGGCGCAGGAGGTGGTGTAATTTGAGGTGTCAAAGGCCACGGCAAGCTTTTTCATACCGACAGCTCATCTCTCACAAAGGAGCCGAGGACGCCGTTGACAAACGCCACGGTCTCCGGCTCGTCGTATTTTTTGGCTATCTCAACGGCCTCGTTTATGGCCGCGCCGTTGGGTATCTCAGGCATGTACATTATCTCGAACATGGCGGTCTTTATCACCGCCAGGGCCGTGCGGGATATGCGGGAAAATCTCCAGCCCTTGGAATATTTCTCCACATACCCGTCCAGCTCCGCCGAGTGCTCGCCCACGCCCATGACCAGCTTTTCAATGTACTCCCGGTGGTTATCCTGAGGGCGGCTTTCGTAAAGTGGGTCCTCCGGCGACAGGGACTCGTAGTAGTCCCCGTCAAAAAGGTGCTCTAAGACCTCACGGGCGTCGCACTCCCGGCTGGAGATCTCATAGCAGAGCCTGACGGCTATCTCCCGCGCTTCTGATCTGTTCATATATTCTCCCCTGTATCGGACGGGCCGCTTACTTCTTCCCTAAGTTTACGCCCACGATGTGGACGTTGACCTCGGCCACGTTAAAGCCGGTGGCGGACTCGATGGAGGAGGCCACGGCCTCCTGGACCTTCTGGCCCACCCGGCTGACGGAGGTGCCCATCTTAACTATCGTCCACAGGTCCACCTTGACGCTCTCGCCCTCCACGGTTATGCGAACGCCCTTGGAGGGGTTCTCCTTGCCCAGTATCCCCTTCCCGGCGGACAGACCGGCCACGCCCTCGGTCTCGGTGGCCGCGGCGGCGGCGATGACGGAGATTACCTCCTCGGATATGTTTATACTGCCCTTCTCGTCGGGGTGGGTGATGTAGTCCTTATTCTCGCCCATAATGTCCTCCTTAAGCTGCCCTATCTCCCACCGGGAGCGGGCAGGTAATACGCGGCGTCCCGCGCCTTTTTCCTATTCTATCACATATCCGGACAAAAATAAAGGAAAAGTTGAAGCTTTAAATTATTTTATCACTTTGCCAAAACCCCCAATCCAAATCAATTTTCAGCCTTTCGACACCCCCCCAAACAAGCGTACCCCCCAATCCAATCAATTTTCGCGGCGACATGCGCGTCGCGAAAATTACCTCTTGTTTTGCGCAGTGTGCCGCCTCCGGCGGCGCGCGGAGCAAAACGGCAGTAAAAAATCTCAAATAGGTCCGCAGACCTTTTTGAGATTTTTTACGCACGCTCCCCCCTATGTTGAAAAAGGCCCTTGGGCCTTTTTCAACATACCAGTCTGTCAAAAAACCACCTCACGTCCAACACAAGCACGCGCATGGATGGCTGAATATGCAAAATATGGCTGATTTGGCTGGCGAGGCGGAGTTCTTCCAACTCCAATTCGCCAGCTTTTT
>CANREY010000113.1 GCA_947629755.1 uncultured Oscillospiraceae bacterium
TACCAGTTCCTCGACAAAAAGCGCTCCGAGGGCAAGCCGTACTACGTCTACATGACCGCCGGCGGCACAAAGTTCCTCCGCATCTACTACGGCAGGGTCCGCGACTGCCTCAAGGAAAAGGGCCTCTGGGACAAGCCCGCCGAGGATACGACCAACTCCGGCTGACAACAACCCATATATTTCCTTCTTCCGGCTGCCCCTTCAAGGCGGCCTATTTGTGTTGCCCATTTTTACCGCCACTCTTTATTCGAATTTTTTCGCGTTTGGGGTTGACTTTTTATTTGCAGGCTTTTTGGAAAAGGGGGTAGGGGGATTAGAGCCCCCGTCCCTCGTCCCCTCGTCCCGCCCGCAGGCGAAATCTCTGGCTCCTCCTCGTAGGAGGAGCTGTCGCCCGCAGGCGACTGAGGAAGCGAGGCCCCCAATCTTTGCCGCACCCCCCGCGTGCTCCAATCCAGCCCCTCCCTTGGGAGGTGGCAGGGGGTGGGGCGTCTCCCCCCCCTCACCTCATCGCCTTCTCCCCACCTATTCCCTTCACCTCCACGACCACCTTCTTCTTGCCGTCCTTCCCGGCGGCCTCCTTGTCCACATACCCCCCGTTGCCGGACTGTCTTAAGTTGAACTTGGCAAAATCCGCCGTCTTCGGCTCCTTCTGCCCTCTCTCCAGCCAGTAGAAGGTCCTGAACTCCTCCCACCGCTTGGCCGCCCTGTACCGGCCCATGATCTCCGGGCCGGTGTGCCTCTCGCCCCGCAGGACCGCCTCGCCGTGCTCAAGAAACTCCTGAAGCTTCTCCTCCGGCACGTCCGTGAACAGATGGAGCACATACGCCACCGGCGGCTCCCCCGTCTCAACGCAGTGTGCCACGCACTGGTCTATGGCCTCCGCCAGCTCCTTCGCCTTGTATTCCCGCTTCATTTACAGCACCTCCGTCTCAAATCCAAGCATCTCAAACTTCTCCTCCGCCGTCAGCTCCCGCCACTCGTCCTCAAGGCAGAGCTCACAGAGCGCCGTCCCGCCGCAGACCCCGAAAAGCTCGTCTTTCAATATCCGCTCCCCGCACCTGCGGCACCTTATCCCCGTATCTCCGGCCTCGACCGGCTCTACGTCCCTCAACGCCGTAAGTCCGCCCCTCCTCCTTTCAAAAATCAGCTTTCCCCGCCCCTTTCCCAACCCAAAGGTTGACATTTCCGCCCCGCTCCTTTATAATCATTTCAGGGACACGGCCCGTCGCAAGCTCCCGCTGCCGGCCCGTCCCAAAACGGTCTTGAAGTAACCGAGACTGTCATACCGCTTGGGTTTACTTCTGATTTTGCCGTAAAATCAAGTATTATCAATTGTTTTTGCTTGACGTTGGCCTTATTATACTTGCTTTTACTTGCTTTGTCAAGTATAAAATGGCCCAACTCCAATTAATTGTAGGGGTGACTAAAAAATGTATGAGATCTTTGTGCAACTTTGCAACGAACGTAATATCTCCCCCTATCAGGTCTCCAAGGACGCGGGGATAAACCAGTCCGTGTTCTCCCGCTGGAAAACCGGGGCCAGCGTCCCCCGCGACAGCACTCTCCGTAAGGTGGCCGACTACTTCGGCGTCACGCTGGAATATTTAAAGGGCGAGACCCCGGATCCCTACCCCGCCGGCCAGCCCACGGCGGCGGAGCTCAATGAGTACCTTGAGATGCTCCGCAGCCGCTCCGAGTGCCGTATGCTCTTTTCCCTTGCCAAGGACGCCACCGCCGAGGACGTCCAGCGCGCCGTGGCCGTCATCGAGGCCCTCCGCCGTGTGGAGGGTCGTGACTGAAGTGTGGACGCCGCAATATTTTGTAAGGTATCTCGATTTTCCCGCCACCGTTGAGGGCGTCACCGTCCCCAACGACGACGGGACCTTTGACATATATATAAGCCGCAACTTAAGCGACGCCCGCCGCCGGGAGTGTCTGGAGCACGAGCTTCGCCACATAAACCTCGACCACTTCTACTCCCCCCGCCCCGTCCCCGCCTTGGAGTCCGAAGCCCGCTCCCCCTCCCCTCCCGTCGCCCCTCAGTTAGACATTCCAGCCGCCATTCCCGTCGGTATCCCCCTCGACGTCCCCCACCCCTCCTCTATCCCCCACTTCCCCTCCCTCTCTCACCTCCGCTCCCTCCTCCTCTCCCAAAAATAAGAAGGCGGACGCCCCCAGCGTCCGCTTCCTCATTTCCCCCCGTCCCCGCCAAAAGGTTGCGCCTTACGGCGCTTATTTAAAAAGGGAGGGTCACGGACCCTCCCCTACGCCATTTATCAAAAAATCCTCCAATCCCCCGCCGCGCCTCCCCCCCCTTTTGGGAATCCCTCCCATTCACCCCGTAGGGGCGGGTTCCAAACCCGCCCTTCCCCCGTCCCCGCCGCACCTCCACCCCCTTTTTGGAAAAGGGGGCAGGGGGATTAGAGCCCCTCGTCCCGCCCGCAGGCGATAAGCCTCCCCTTGTTAAAGGGGAGGGCAGCCGCGCAGCGGCAGGAGAGGTTCAGCCCCTCCCTTGGGAGGGGTGGCCGCGCGCAGCGTCGGCCGGGGTGGGCCGAATATCCTCGCCCCACCCCCTACCCCCTCCCAAAGGGAGGGGCTAACTCCCCCCACAAAAAATTTCCGGGACCCCCATTCAGTCCCGGAAATTTTTTATTATTATAAAACGCTGTCAGCCCTTCCAGCGCCCTCACTTGCACAGCTCCGCCGTGTCCATGGCGATCATGAGCTCCTCGTTGGTGGGAATGACGAACACCTTGACCTTGCTGTCCGCGGCGGAAATCTCCTCCTTGCCTCTCGTGGCGTTGCACTTGGGGCAGATCTTCACGCCCATGTACTCAAGCCCCCCGGCGATGCGCATACGCATGTCCGCGTCGTTCTCGCCCACACCGGCGGTAAAGACTATGGCGTCCACGCCTCCCATGGCGGCGGCGTAAGCGCCGATGTACTTCTTCACCTCGTAGGCGAACTTGTCAAGGGCCAGAGCCGCCCGCTCGTTGCCCTCCTTCGCCGCCGCGCCAAGATCGCGGAAGTCGGAGCTGACGCCGGAGATACCCAGCACGCCGGACTTCTTGTTGAGGACGTTCAGCATCTCCTTGATGTCCCAGCCGTAACGGCCCATCAGGTACTCCATGATGGTGGGGTCGATGTCGCCGGAGCGCGTGCCCATGGGGAACCCGGCGAGAGGCCCAAGGCCCATGGAGGTGTCCACCACCTTGCCGTCCACGATGGCGGCCAAAGAGGACCCGTTGCCCAAATGGCAGGAGATTATCTTCGTCCCCTCAGGGTGTCCCTCTTTCCCAAGGGCCCGGAGGGCCTGACCGGCGATGTACTTGTGGCTTGTGCCGTGGAAGCCGTAGCGCCTGACCCCGTCCTTCTCGTAGTACTCGTAGGGCAGGGCGTAGATGTACGCCTTAGGCGGCATGGTCTGATGGAAGGCCGTGTCGAATACGGCCACCTGCTTCTTGCCGGGCATGGCCTCCATGCAGGCCCTGATGCCCATGAGGTTGGCGGGATTGTGGAGAGGCCCGAAGGGTATGCACCTCTCGATGGCGGCGATAACGTCGTCGTCGATGATACAGCTGGCCGCGAACTCCGCGCCGCCGTGCACCACCCGGTGGCCAACAGCGTCGATCTCGTCGGTGGACTTGATAACTCCCTTCACCGGGTCCACCAGCGCGTCCATGACGGCCTTTATGGCCTCGTTGTGGGTGGGCATGGCTATGTCGGCCTTCACGTCCTCCCGGCCGGGGACCTTGTGGGTCAGCCTACCGTCGATGCCGATGCGCTCGCAAAGGCCCTTGGCGTAGACGTCGCCGGACTCGGAGTCCATGAGCTGATACTTGAGGGACGAGGAGCCCGCGTTGATAACAAGAATTTTCATTTTTCGTACTCCCTTGTAAATTTATTGGCGAGGGTTTAAAATACATATATCTATTTTAATACATCTTTTCCAATCAGGCAATAGGGAAAATGAAAAAAACGGCCCACCCCCTACCCCCTCCCGGAGGGAGGGGCAGAAAGGAAATCTTATGAAAATAACCGGCGTCATATGCGAATATAACCCCTTCCACTCCGGCCACGAGTACCAGCTTACAAAAGCCCGCGAGGCCACCAGCGCCGACGCCATTGTGTGCGTCATGGGCGGCAACTTCGTCCAGCGGGGCGAGCCCGCCGTCATAAATAAGCACGCCCGCGCCCGTATGGCCGCCGTGTGCGGGGCTGACCTTGTGGTCGAGCTCCCCGTCCCTTGGGCCATCGCCTCGGCTGAGCGCTTCGCCTCCGGCGGCGTGGCCCTCCTTGACGCCATGGGCGCAGACCTTGTGGCCTTCGG
>CANREY010000114.1 GCA_947629755.1 uncultured Oscillospiraceae bacterium
TCAAAATATCAGTATCTCCGGCCCCATCTCCGGGTCAAGCCACGTGAGGATCTCCAAAAGCCGGTCCTCCGCCATGGACACACAGCCGGAGGTGGGCTTGTCGGTGCTTACGTGGAGGAATATAGCCGAGCCCGCGCCGGGGACCACGGGGCTTACGTTGTAGCCGATGACGGCGGCGTAATCGTAGGACCGGCCCTTTGACACGATGTGCTCCGCGCTTTTCCAGTCACGGCCCCCCTCGTCCTCCACCCACTGGTTGTAGAGCTGGGAGCTTGGGTCGTCCACCCAGTAGCTTTTATCCGTGGACTGGCGGTAGGGGAGCTTACAGCCCGGATCGGGCCTGTTGCCGAAGGCCCAGAGTATGGGGAAAAGCCCCGCCGGGGTCTTCTTGTCGCCCTCCCGCTTATTTTCGCTCACGCCGTTTTTCCCCACATAGCCCGGAGCCGTGGGAAAGGCCTTGCTCCAGACAAGCTTCTCGTCGCGCCCGTAGGCGTAAATCTCCGCCTGACTTCCCTCGGAGCTCACGATAATGAGCTGTGAGCCGGATATGTCCGAAAGTTCCCGGCCCACGGCGTGCAGCAGCATTATAAGCTCGTCGGGCCCACTGGGGGCCGGGGGCTCGGTTGGCGGCTCAGTCTGGGGCACCGTATCGGTCGCCGCTGTCGCCGCCTCGGTGGGGACGGTGGGGGCCTCGGTAGGGGGCTCGGTGGGCGGCTCGGTCTCCTCCGGCTGTCGGCTCAGGGCGGAGGGCAACAGGGCGCATAGCGCCAGCGCCGCGCACAGAGCCAGGATCTCCGCCGCCGGTAAATATTTTTTCATATCAGGAGATAACTATCCTCGGATTTCTCCCGGCGTCAAGGAGCGGCAGGAGCCGCGACATGTCACCGGAGCTTATTTTTATGTCGCCGTAGCCCGAATCCATCTTGCCGTTGGGCCCCACGCCGTCGATAAAGAGGTCGGAGCCGCCGTTGTAGCTGGCGGAGCCCGCCGAAAGGCCGTCGCCGTTGTAGTCGAAGTAGATGTCGGCCACGGATTTACCGCTGGTGAATTTCTTGTAAAGATCCTCGGAGGAGGACCAGTCCTTGTTGGCCACCCGGCTGGACTGATAGGTGTTGTAGGAGGCGGAGGCCGGGTCCGTGACCCACACGTCCCCGGAGGACACCCGGTAGGAGTTGAGCTTCGTGCTCAGCCCCTGAGTGCTGAAGGCGAAAAGCAGGTTGAAGGTCCCGGCGGGCGTGCACTTATCGCCCTCGCGCTTATTGTAATTTACGCCGTTCTCGCCGATGGAGGCGTTGACGGAGAGCATCTCGGTCCACCTGCCGTGCTCCCAGTTATAAAGGGTCATGACCGCCGTGGAGCCGGAGCTCACGCACCGGAGCTCCTGAGTGCAGTCTCCCGCCGGCTCGTATATGACCGGCACAGTGCCGGAGCAGGCCACAAGGTCGGTGTAGGGCAGGGCCATTGACCACTGGCCGGAGCCGGTAACGGCGGCCTCCACCGCAACGTAGCCCCCGGCGAAAAGGTAGATCGTGCCGTTGACGCTGTTGCCCCAGCCGTCGTCGGGGGAGTAAAAGCGCACCTCAGGGGAGCCGTCCATGGGGGCGGAGCCCGTCACTTGGGCCACCTTTTCAAGGCCTGCCTCAGCGTTGGAGACGGTGTAGCGAAGCTGTCCCCCGTCCACGGTAAGCTGTACCAGCGGCCCTCCGCCGGAGGTGAAGCCCTCCACCGTGTCAAAGGCGGAGAAGGTACCGAGATATTTATAGTAATCCGTCACCTGGGCCTTTATGCCCACGGGCATCTCGCTGTCGGTGTAGAGGACCGGTGAGCCGGGCTTGTTGGTGCACTTGACCGAGGCGTTCTCAAAATACCCCGCGCCGCCGCCCACGTAGCGGTAGACCCCGTCCACATATACGTTGTCGCCCACGGAAACGGTCTCCACTCCGCTGGGTACGCTCAGGTAAATATCCGTGCCCGTCCCCGCGTCCACACGGGCGTGGACAAGGCTCTCGCTTATCTCGGCTACGCCCGCGTTAAGGGCGAAGCTCTGGCCGCTGAAGGGCTCAGGGTTGTCCGCAAAATTTTCGACCACCACCGTGTCGGGGTACTGATCCGGCTCGTCGCCCTGATTTCCCGGAGCGCTCTGGTCGTCCGGGCCCTCGGAGACCCCGTCGGTGTAGCCCGGCTCGCCGTCCGGGCCGCCGGAGGACAGTATGCCGAAATGGCGCAGGAGGAAAAATCCCGCCACAAGAAGTACTATGAGCGCCGCCGCGATGCCCACGATGAGCCACACGACGCCGGAGGAGCCGTTGCCGCCCTGATCCCGGCCTGACTGAGGGGTGGGAGCGCGGTCATACGCCTGACCTCGCCGGAGCGCCGGTGCCCCGGAGCTCTGAGCCGGAGCCTGCCTTGGACCTTGGGGGGCCGAGGGCTGGCGGGGGGACGCTTGGGCGGGCGACGAGGAGCCGGGGGCGGCCATGACAGGAGCGCCGCAATTTGTACAGAAGGACGCGCCTTCGCTTATCTGTTTACCGCATTTACTGCAATACAACTGGCTTCAACTCCCTTTTCCGGACCCGCCTGAGCGGAGCCGTATTCCGCTAAATTAAATCAAATATAATATCTGCCTTAGCAGATATTATATCAGCTTTCCTCAATAAATTCAACAAAAGAGGGTGCTTTACGCGAAATATTTTGAATTTTTTCGCCTTCTTCGGGAAAAATAGCGACATTGAACAAGGGAGGCGTAACATGAAAATGACAAATAAGGAGTACGGGGAGTACGTAAAAAAGATGACCCCTAACTCCAAGCTCATACCAAATATGCTAAAGGCGTTCGCCGTGGGCGGTCTCATCTGCTGTCTGGGTCAGGGACTTTTGGACGGCATGATGGCCGCGGGACTTTCAAAGGAGAACGCCGCCACGGCTGAGAGCATAATCTTAGTGTTCATCGGGGCGCTCCTAACGGGAGCGGGAGTATATGACGACATCGCCAAATTCGCCGGGGCCGGCACTCTTGTGCCCATCACCGGTTTTGCCAACTCCGTGGTCTCCCCGGCGCTGGAGTTCAAGACCGAGGGCTTCATTACCGGCACCGCCGCCAAAATGTTCATCATCGCCGGCCCCGTCATCGTCTTCGGCATCGCCAGCAGTATCGTCTACGGTATAATCTTAGTTCTGTTCAAGTTAATATGAAAAGGTGTATTCCGGAGGCTTTACGGTCTCCGGAATATTATTTGGACCGTTGATGTTTTTGGGGGAATATGCTATAATATAATAAAATTACTCTCGGAGGTGTGGAAAATGTCCGCCTGCACGGAAAAGGAAATGGAATTTTGCGTATTTTTGATAAATCTTTTGGCCGAGCACGCGGGCCTTTCAACGCCGGAGATATACAGGCGGCTAACGGATTCGGGAATTCTGGACGGGTATATTATTCCGTGCTATGACGTCCTCCACACACTTGGTGAGAAGTACCTGGTCGCGGACATTACCGGCATGATGAGAGAGAGGGGAGTGCTGGCGTGATTGTTTATCACGGGTCGACGGCAGAAATAAGATCCCCTGACAATCGGCACTCTCAGAAGTATCTTGACTTCGGAGAGGGCTTTTATGTGACCTCCTACCGGGAACAGGCCGAGCGCTGGGTAAGACGGAAGGCCATGCGCAAGGGCGGAAGACCGGTGGTGAACGTCTATGAGCTGGCAGAGAATTATGACGGCCTGAATGTTCTCGCGTTCAATGGGGATAACGAACGGTGGCTGGACTTTGTCTGCGCCTGTCGAAAAGGTGAGGATGTTTACAAGTCCTTCGACATTGTGATCGGCAGTGTGGCAAACGATGACGTGTTCAGAACAATAGATATGTATTTCCGCGGTGTCTGGGATAGGGAGCGGACAATCGGAGAATTGAGATTTTACAAGCTGAATGACCAATATTGCCTGATTTCCCAGAAGGCCATCGACGCAAATCTGAGGTTTGCCGGATGTTACGAGGTGATGAAATGAACGATTCGGGCGTGGAGCTGGAGCGTATCTATCGGCGGTCGCTGGAACAGAGTATTATTGAGGATATCGCGCTTCAAAAGAATATCAACTACCGTTTCGCGGCGGAGGCGTATTACCGTAGCAGACTTGCCCGGCAGATCAGCGCCGGAGAATACGGCGTCCAGTACCTGGACCACCATGTGCTTG
>CANREY010000115.1 GCA_947629755.1 uncultured Oscillospiraceae bacterium
GAGGAGGACGGCGGACGGTTCCCGGAGAGCTTCAACGCCATCGTCTACGCCTGCACCGGCGTGACGGAGCTTGACAGGGGCTACGACGAGTACTTCCCGTCGCCGTACGCGGGGTAGTGTAACTTCCAACTCCATAAAACATTTCCGGCAGTCCCGTAAGAGGGACTGCCGGAAGTCAGCTTGTCAAAAAGCTCATATTCAATCAATTTTCGCGGCGACATGTGCGTCGCGAAAATTACCTTTTGTCACGCAAGTTGAGCGCCCGCAGGCCTTTTCCGACAGGTATCACACTGTCCGAAGCCGCCAACGCAGTACGAGCACGGCGGAGGCGAACATGGCGGCGGCCCAGACGGCGGTGACGGCGAGGTGGGGGAGCATACCGGGGATATTCCCGGCGAGGGCCAATCTGGCGGCGCGGGTGGCGTGAATGAATGGGAAGAGATTGGCCAGCCTCTCAAAGGCCCCGCCCACAAGGCCGGGGTCGAACCACGCGCCGGAGAGCCATGCGGAGAGGTTGGTCATTAGCGCCCCGCATATGCCGCCGACCTGACGCTCCGAGAGGACGCTCCCCAGCAGGAGCCCCGCGCAGATATAGAATAGGTCCGCCGGAATGAGGACAACGGCGGCAAGGAGAGTACCGGCGCCGGCCCTGAGGCCGAAAAAGGCGGAGAACAAAAGACATATGAGGCTCTGAGCGGTGCCGACGGGAATGAGGGGCAAAAGATAGCCGCATATGAGCTCACGGGGGTAGGCGGGGGAGGCGATGAGCCTCACCATGAAGGAGCCGGAGCGGTCACGGGCCACAAGGAGCCCGGCGAACAGGCTCATGAAGGATAGCCCGAATACGGCGATGCCCGGAGCGAGGGCGGAGACGGAGAACGGGGCCTCCGGCACGTTCCGGCCGATAAGCGACATGAGCGTCAGTATTATGAGGGGGAAGACGAGGCCGAAAAACAGCGTCAGCCTGTCGCGCAGTATCTCCCTTACGTTGCGGCCCGCGAATGACAGCGCGCGCATCACGCCTCACCTCCCGAAAGCTTAATGAAGGCGTCCTCAAATGTCTTAGCCCCGGTACGGTCGAGCAGCTCCCCGGCGGAGCCCGCCGCGACGAGCCTGCCGCCGGACATGACGCCAATGCGGTCGGTGAGGGCCTCGGCCTCCTCAAGGTAGTGGGTTGTCAGGATAAGCGTCACGGAGCCCCGAAGTCCCTCTATGACCTGCCAAAGCTCCCTTCTGGCCAGCACGTCAAGGCCAAGAGTGGGCTCGTCAAGAAACAATACCCTTGGCCCGGTTATGAGGGCCATGGCTATGCTAAGCCGCCGCCTGTACCCGCCGGAGAGGGCGGTGGCCGCTTTGTCATGCACATCGGACAGCGACAGCTTATCCATAATGGCGTGGGCCCTGCCGGACCGGTCGTCAAGGCCGTAGAGCCCGCACATGAGCTCAAGATTTTCCCTGACGGTGAGCTTCATTGCCACGGCGGTCTCCTGAGGGGACACGCCGGTTAGGGCGCGGGCGTTCCGGGGATCGGCGGTGACGCTGTGGCCGAATATGTACCCGTCACCGCCGGTGGGCCGCGTAAGGCCCGTCAGCATCTTTATGGCGGTGGTCTTGCCGGCGCCGTTGACACCCAGAAGGGCGAAGAACTCCCCCTCGGATACAGTCAGGCTCAGCCGGTCCACCGCCGTCACGTCCTTGTAGCGCTTTGTGAGAGCGCGGGCCTCCACAGCGTTCATTCGTCCTCCCCGGAAAGCGTTTCCCTTACGGCTCTGGCAAAATCCTCCGCCCCCTCGGCGTCCTGAGGGGAGAGGACCTGGTCGGAGCGGCCGTCAAATATGGCGTCGGCAAGCTTTGTCAGCACCGTCGGCCTCTCAAGGGCGATGCCGCGCTTGGGGTGGGCCAGCAGCACAAGGGTGTCCCCCGGCTCCACGCCGAACATGTCCCGGACCTCCTTGGGTATGACTATCTGGCCCTTGGGGCCCACCTTCACTGAGCCCATGTAGGGCGACGGGGATCTGGTTGCTTTTTTCATTTTATCACCTCGTATAAAAAGTTATACTTTTTATACTTAGTATAACAAATGACGAGGCGGTTGTCAAGGGGTAGAAACCGATGAGCGGGCGAAATTTTAAATTTTTGTGAAGTGGTTGAAATTCGACTTAATAGGATTTATGATGGAAATATAATACGAGCTTGAAAGGGGGCGGGAGACATGCCGTGCGCTTACGCGCATCTCAGATTTGGCAGAGAGGTCCTGCCGAAGCTCCCGCGGGAGACGAGGGACACCATACTGCCGTACAGGGAGCTTTTTGAGATCGGCCTTCACGGGCCGGACGTGCTTTTCTACCACAGCCCGGTGATACCGGATAAGATAACGAGGATAGGCCACGGGATACACCATAAAAGCGGCCTTGAGGTGTTCGGCGAGGCCGCCGGGGTCATATCCGACCACCCGGAGCCCATGTACAGGGCGTATCTCTACGGGTATATCTGCCACTTCGCCTTAGACTGCATGTGCCACGGGTACGTGGACCGGTTCGCTCAGGAGCGGGACGTGAGCCACAACGAGATAGAGATGGAGTTTGACAGGCTCCTTGAGGTGACGGACGGGCTGGACCCATTAAAGCACGACACGGCCTCACACATCATAGCCACCCGCCGGAACGCCGCGGTCATAGCGGCCTTCTATCCAAAGATAGAGGTGGGGGACGTTATGAAGTCCCTGAAATCCATGATATTCTGCCTGCGGACACTGAGAGCGCCGAATATGGGAAGGCGCAGGGCGCTTCTGGCGGCCATGCGGGCCACGGGACATTATAAGGAGCTTTCGGGCCTCGTTATGAGTCTGGAGCCAAACCCCGTGTGCCGGGAGAGCGGGAAGCGCCTCACCGAGCTATATAAGCTGGCCGTCCCCCTCGCCATAAAGCTCATAACGGAGTTTGACCGGGTGAGAGAGGGGAAGGCGGAGCCGGACAGACATTTGGAGCTGGATTTTCTCTCCGAAAAACCGCCGGTCGCCGGGGAATAAGGTCGCGCCTGACGGCGCGTATTGAAAAAGGGGAGGGTTTGGAACCCTCCCCTACGATGATTATTGGAGATTTACCATTTAATCAGGCTCCCCTTGCTCAAGGGGAGCTGTCGAGCGTAAGCGAGACTGAGAGGTTCTACCGCTTACTCGGAACCTCTCCTGCCGCCTGCGGCGGCTGTCCTCCCCTTTACCAAGGGGAGGCGTTTTTTCCGCGCGGCGGGGACGAAAGAAGGGCGGGTCGTGGGACCCGCCCGGTTTTTGTGGTCGGTTTCGCGTTTCAGCCGCGCTCCTCGATGAGGGGGAGGTAGTGGAGGTATTTGCTCTCCAAGATGCACTTGGCATCGGTGTCGTCCATGGCCTTTTTGACCTCGCCGGTGGAGTACTGGACGCTGGCGATGGTGCCGGCGCCGGCCACGCAGCCGCCGGGACAGCCCATGCCCTCAAGCAGGTAGCCGTTGTATTTCCCGGCCTTGGCGAGGGTCAGCATCTTCTTGCACTCGGCAAGGCCGTTGGCGTGGGCCACCTTTATCTCCCGGTCAGGGGCGAGCTGCTTTGCGGCGTTGACCACGGCGCTGGCAACGCCTCCCGCCACGGCGAAGCCACGGCCATCGGCGGTGGCCTCGTTCATGGGGTCGGACTCAAGCTCCGCGGGGTCTATCTCCTTGGCGTCGAACATGCCCAGGACCTCCTCGAAGGTCAGGACGAAGTCCACGTCGGAGCGTATCTCCTTTCTGGAGGCCTCAAGCTTCTTGGCCGCGCAGGGGCCGATGAAGCAGACCTTACAGCCGGGGTGGTCCTTTTTTATCATGCGGCCCGTGAGGACCATGGGCGTCAGGGCCATGGAGATGTTGCCGGCGATGGTGGGGAAGAGCTTCTTTGCCATCATGGTCCAGGCCGGACAGCAGGAGGTGGCCATGAAGGGCTTCTCCTCCGGGACCTCCTTCAAAAAGTCCTGAGCCTCCTGAAGTGTGCAGATGTCCGCGCCGATGGAGACCTCCACAAGGTCGGCAAAGCCAAGGGCCTTGAAGGCGGAGCGCATCTTGTCGTGGGTCAGGGCCGTGCCGAACTGGCCGCAGAAGGCCGGGGCGATGGCGGCGTAGACGGGGGTGTCGCTCTTTATGGCCATTAT
>CANREY010000116.1 GCA_947629755.1 uncultured Oscillospiraceae bacterium
TTGGCGAAGGCCGCCACGAAGGCCGGCATGGAGCCCTGAAAGGTGTCCTCCACCAGCTCGTCTATCCTCTCCGCCTCCGCCTCGTCCTTTGAGACAAGGCTCGTGACCACGGCGTTCTCGTTTTTCACTATGCCCCGCTCGGAAAGCCGCCTTATCACCGTGTAGGTGGTGGCCTTGGACCAGCCCAGCCTCTCCCGGCAGAGCCTCGTAAGCTCCGTGGAGTTCACCGGCTCCACCTCCCAAAGTATGAGGCAAAACCTGTACTCACTGTCAAAAATCTTTCCTCCGCCCACAAAAATTCCCCCTTTTCGTTTGGTTTAACGCGTTAGACTAAGTCTAACACATTAAACCTCCCCTGTCAATAGCTCAAGCGAAAAAATTTTACGGCGCGCTCCCCGTCTCCTTATTTCCAAACAAAAGCACCGATTTTGGCTTATCGGCAAGCAAAATCGGCGCTTTCTTTATTTTTCCGTTTACTTTTTCCAATCCGGGTAGTCGAAGGGGTCTATGGGGTGTCTGTCGAAAAATGCCAGCGTCTCGGCGGCGTCGGCCCGGATCTGGTCCCGCAGGTCCTCAATGCGGTCGAATTTCCGCTCGTCCCGGAGGAATTTATAAAACTCCACTCTTATCATCTGTCCGTAGAGGTTGCCGGAGTAGCCCAGAAGGTGGCTCTCCACGCTGACGGCCGTCTCCCCTCCCACGGAGGGCCGCACGCCGATGTTGGTGACGGCGGGGTAGCACTTGCCGCTCTCCAAAATGTGGGCCTCGGCTATGTACACGCCGTGCCGGGGTATGAGCACCCCGTCGGAAAAGCGCATGTTTATCGTGGGCGTGCCCAACGTCCTTCCGAAGCGGTAGCCGTTGCGGACGAAATCGGTCAAAATATGCCGGTGACCCAGAAACTGCCCCGCCCGGCGGCACTGGCCCTCAAGCAGGAGCTCGCGGATCTTCGTGGAGCTCACCGCCTCGCCGTCCAGCTCCACCCGGTCCACGATGTCGCAGCCGATGCCCAGCTCCCGGCATTTTTCGCGCAGCAGCTCCGCCGTGCCCTGCCCCCGGTAGCCGAAGCGAAAATCGTACCCGGCCACCAGCCCCACGGCCCCGAAGTCCGTGACAAGCCACTTCACAAATTTATCCCAGGGCATGTGCCGGAGCTCCGAGTCGAAGTGGAGAAATATAAGGTCCTCCACCCCGTAGAGCCTCCGCATAAGCCCGGCCCGGTCAAGGGCGGAGCTTATCATGGGCACCGGCTCCCCGCCGATAGTCTTGTTGGGGGGCGTGTCGAAGGATATGACGGCGGGCTCCACATTGAGCTCCCTCGCCCTCTCCACCGTGAGCTTCAGAAGCTCCCCGTGTCCCAGATGCACGCCGTCAAAAAAGCCAAGGGCGATCACCCGCCGGCCCTGTTCCATTTATCTCACCTCATACGCTGAAGAAATTTTTTACCGTATATATCCTCCCGCCCGCGGCCCTGCCCAGCAGGAGAAATTCTCCGCTCTCCGAGTATACCCGGTACTCCCCGTCGGGGACGCGCGCCGGAAAATCGTTGCCGCACCGGCACCGCCGCTCCCGCTCCCCGTCAACGGTGACGGCGGGGTAAGCGGCGAAAAGGCTGTCCGTGGGCAGCATAAGCTCTGAAATTTGCCCATTCTCAGCGGCGCTTATCACCTCGTCGAGAGTGTGGGCGTCGGAAATTTTGAATATCCCCGCCTCGGTCCTGCGAAGGTATGAAAGGGCCCCGCCACAGCCGAGGCGCGCGCCGATGTCGTGGGCGAGAGTACGTATGTACGTGCCCTTGGAGCATTGAATATCCAGCACGAAATCCCCGTTCTCCCGGCCCAGAAGGCCGATGGAGTATATGTTGACCCTCCTCGCCGGCCTCTCGATGTCCTCCCCTCGCCGCGCAAGCTCGTAGAGCTTTCGCCCCCCGATCTTCACAGCGGAGTACATGGGCGGCACCTGCTCTATCTCCCCCGTAAACTCCGGCAGGACGGCCTTGAGCTCCGCCTCCGTCACGTGGCGCTCCCGCGTCTCGATAACTGTCCCGGTCATGTCCTGAGTGTCGGTGGTGACCCCGAAACGGACGTGAGCTGTATACCGCTTTCGGTCGTTCTCCGCAAAGCTCACCGCCCTCGTGGCCCTGCCCACAAATACCGGCAGTACCCCGGTGGCCATAGGGTCCAACGTCCCGGAGTGCCCCACTCTCTTTTCCCGAAGCACCCCCCGGAGCTTTGCGCACACGTCCTGACTGGTCCAAGACGCCGGCTTGTCAATTACAATTATCCCCGTCATACCGTCCCTCCCGTCCGTCCTCTCCGGTAATTGCCCCTCCTCCCTGAGGAGGGGGCAGGGGGAGGAGCCCGAATATACACCCCCGCCTCCCCAAAAGGTCACGCCTTACGGCGCTGATTTAACTCCGGGAGGGTTTAGAACCCTCCCCTACGTAAATTTATGGGAAAATCCACCAATCAACCCGTAGGGGCGGGTCCCAGACCCGCCCGTCCCCCGTCCCGCCCGCAGGCGAAATTTCAATCGCGGCGAAGCCGCAACCTTACCCCTTCATCTCCCTCTCAATAACCGGCAGCAACAGCCCCAGCGTCTCCTCCGGCCCGGCTTTTACGGTGCACCCCGCCGCCATGGCGTGGCCTCCGCCGCCGAAAATGCGGGCCACATCGGAGACGTTGACCGCGGCGCCGGAGCGCAGAGACACGCGGCAGGTACCGTTGCCGTTTTCACGTATAGTCACGCTGACTTGGTGGCCCTCCAGCTTCCCGGCAAGGGCGGCGATGTCGTCCATGTCGTTTTCGGTTACGCCTGTACGCCTCACCATATCGAGGGTCACTATGTTCACCACTATTTTCCCGTCCATGTACGTCCGGAGCCCTGAGTACACCGCACCCTCAAGGGCCAGCCGGGCCTTTGAGAAGGTACGGAAGAAAAGCCGCGAAAGCCCCGCGGTGTCCGCCCCCGCGCGTGCCAGCTCCGCCGCGGCGAGGAAGGTGTTCTCCGTCACGTTGGCGTACTGGAAGCACCCGGTGTCCGTGGACACGGCGATGTAGAGAAGGTCCGCCTCCCTCTTGTCGGGCCCGCCGTGGAGCGTGTTGATGAGCTCCAAAATTATCTCCCCGCAGGCGGCCCTGTCCGCCTCAAGGAGGGTATTTTCGGCAAAGCCTGAGTTTGACGGGTGATGGTCTATGGCAAGCTCCACCTTCCCCTCAAACCCCACGGGGAAAAGTTTTGTCGAGGCTATGTCCACGCTCACAATGTGCTCAATATCAAAGCCCGCCGGAGCGAAAAATTCCGAGACGAAGGGCAGGAACCTCTCGGTGACCTCGGTATTTTTAAATAGCGCCGACCGCTTGCCCATTCTTCTCAGAGCCGAGCACAGCGCCGAGGCCGACCCCAATGTGTCCCCGTCGGGGCGGGTGTGGGTCAAAATGAGGTAGCCGTCGTTCCGGCGAAGCCACCGGGCGGCGTCATCTATCGTCATTTTCCGTCTCCTCCTCAGGCTTTATGTCGAGGGAGGCTAAGATTGAGCTTATGTGGGCCCCCTCCTCGATGGAGCGATCCAGTATGAAGCTGAGCTCCGGCGTGTTGCGAAGCCTGAGCCTCTGCCCCAGCTCCCGCCTGAGCCACCCGGAGGCGGACTTGAGGCCCTGCTTTAAGCCCTTCTCGTCCTCAAGGCCAAGAACGCTGAGGTAGATCTTGCAGTATTTAAGATCCCCCGTGGCCTCCACGGCGGTGACGGAGATGAGCCCCTGATGTATCCTTGGGTCCTTCACCTCCCGAAGAAGCTTGTCCATACAAAGACGAATGTCCTCGTTTATTCTGTTTATATGGTTTGACGGCATATTCTTTCCTTTCCGGGGCCGCGCCCCGCGTCATACAAACGGGCGGGCGATAACGCCCGCCCTTACATATTTTACTGCTTTATCTGCTCCATCACGAAGCACTCGATGATGTCCCCGACCTTCACGTCGTTGAACTTGTCGATCTGCATACCGCACTCGTAGCCGGAGGCCACCTCCCGCACGTCGTCCTTGAACCTCCGGAGGCTCGCCAGCTCCCCGTCAAATATGATGACGTTGTCGCGTATGACCCGGACCTTACAGCCGCGCTGGATC
>CANREY010000117.1 GCA_947629755.1 uncultured Oscillospiraceae bacterium
CCCCCAACTCCCCCCAAACTCGGAGGTCCCCCATGTCTCCCAACACTTTAATCAACGCCACTGACATAGTAAAAAAATACGGAAAAACCCCTGTTCTCGGCCCGATTTCCCTTGAAATCCGCCCCGGAGATTTCATCGGCCTCCGCGGCCCCAACGGCGCCGGCAAAACCACCCTGATTTCCGTCTTATCCGGCGTCCTCAAATTCGACGCCGGAACTTTATACCGCTCAAAAGCCGCCAAAACCGCCACAAGCTACCTTCCTCAGGAACTTTCTTTATATGAAACTTTAACCTGCGAAGAAAATCTCCGCTTCTGGGGCCTGATCCACGGCCTCCCACCCCGTCAAATCGCCTCCCGCACCCGATTTCTCTTAGAGCGCCAAGGGTTCTTTGACAAGCTAAAGTGCCCCGTGAGCACCCTCTCCGGCGGCCAAAAACGCCGCCTCCATCTTGCCACCGCCCTCATTTCTTTACCAAAATTGCTCTTTTTAGACGAGCCCACCGTCGGCGCCGACCCCGACTCTGTGACCCTGATATTGGAAACGCTAAAATACTTTCACGAGCAAAACACCGCCATAATCCTCGTAGACCACAATTATTCCGAACTTTCCGCCGTATGTAATAAGATCCTCACCCTCGATGCCGGAAAGCTCACCGAGGAGGTCCTTTTGTGAGCTTTTTAGCAAATATATACAAGGATATTACGATTTATTTCACCAAATCCCGCCTCATTTCCGCCATTTTATCCTTGATTTTGCCACTTTTGCTCCTTCCTACCCTCATTTTCACCGTCGATGACCTGACATTTATAAATTTTGTCCATTCCTTCCCCATCGCCGTCCGCGACGACGACGACACCCTCATGTCCCACTCCCTCCTCTCCCAACTCTCTGCGTTGGAAATATTTTCCGATGTCCGCCTCTTGTCTTCCGAGACCGACGCCGAGGCCGTTTCCGACGGCGCCGTGGCCGTCGCCACCATACCGAAGGACTTTTTCTACGACCTTTACGACATGAAAGAATGTCCCGTAAATGTTACGGTAAATACCGCTTTTCCCCTTGAAGCCACTATTTTTACGTCGGTTTTCCGCTCGGTGATGAGTATCATAAATTCAAACCACGCCGCCGCCATCGGCGCCTATACCTTCGTCTACGGCGACCTCACGCCGGAGCTCACAGACCAGATGCGCAAGACCTCCGGCGACCGCCTCGTCTACGACGCATTGGGCCGATTGCGCTTTTTCAGCGACGTTGCCGCCGTCCCGGACCTTGTTTCCGCCCTTTTAAGGCGGCTCTCCGCCTGCGTTTTGGGCGTTATGGCCCTGTTTTTTGCCCTGATTTCGGCAAAAACTCTCCCTGAGGAGCGCAGACTCGGCGTCCTCCCGCGCCTTCGCGCCGCTGGGGCCAAGACAGCGCCGTTTTTGCTTTCAAAGCTCCTGATGGCCGCGCTTCTGTCGCTTCCGACCGTTGCTGTGACCGCGGCTGTGCTGAAAATGAGCGTTCTCTACGTATTCGCGGTCTATTTTCTGCTCCTGACCTGCGCCTTTTGCGGCATGGCGGCCCTCTCTGTGTGCGTCGGGTCCGCCGCCTCGGCTCAGAGATTCGGGAACGTGGCGGTGCTTCTGAACCTCGTCCTCGGCGGGGTGCTGTGGCCCGCGGGGCTTTTGCCGGGGGTTTTAGCGCCCCTTTCAAAGCTGACGCTGCCCCACTACGCGCTTTTGGCCCTTGAGGCGCGGGCCGGGGGATTTAATTTTGCCGAGACGCTGGCCCTCATGTGGCCGCTTTTGATAATTTCCGCCCTTCCGGTGGCGCTGGCGGCTATTTTTCTGGCGTTTTACAGAGGGAAAACTGCGAAAATCCCGGAAAAGGTGCCGGTTTCCCCGGAGCTTGACGGAAAAACAAGCCCCATGGCTGTACGGGCCCTGAGGCTTACGCTCCTGCGCCTCCGTCAGGCCGCCGGCGGGCCGGTTGCGGCTGTGTTGACGCTTACGGCGGCGGTGGCCTGCGGATTTTGCGCCGGGGAGCTCACGCGGGCCCAGCCCGGAGCCCTGCGGCTCATGGTCCGCGACCTCGACCGCACGGAGCTCTCGCAAGAGCTCACGTCAAGGCTCCGGGCCGATCCGGGGGTGGACCTTATTGAGATCGACGGCGACGGGAAAAGGGAGCTTCTCTCCGGGGAGAGGGAGGGGCTCGTCATAATCGGCGAGGGGTACGCCGAATCCCTTACCTCCGACGTCCCGGCCCTGAGCTTTGAGGCCGCGTCCTCCTCCGTCTCCGCCCAAGCCGCCAGGGAGCTGGTGGCCGGCAAGGCGGTGGCCCAGCACCGGGGGCTGGAGGCCGTGGAGGACGCCGAAAAAATGGTTGGCCGGGAGCTTACCACGGAGGAAAAGGCGGAGCTCCGGGAGGAGATCGCAAAGGCCGAGAGGGGCCTTCCGCCGCTTTATAATATAAGCTACACCTCAGGCTCCGCGCCCACGGACCCCTTCGCTCCAAAGCCCATGGGCCTTGCGTGCCTCGCGGCACTTTTCACGCTTTTCACAGCGGCGGCATACACGGGCGCGCCAGACGCGAAAAGCGCCCAGAGGCGTCTAAGGGCCATACCCGGCGGCGCGGGACTGGGACTTGCCTCGGATTTTGCCGCGCTGACGGCCTTGGGATTTGCGGTGACGGCGCTGGTGCTCATACCGGCGGGGGAGGGGGCGGGAGCGCTCCCCGCGGCGCTGGCGGCCTCGGCCGCAATGGCGGCGATTGCCCTCGCCCTCACATCGGGCCGCGCCGCCGAGGGGCGGGTGGACACGCTGGCACCGCTGGCCGCCCTTCTCATATGCGCCCTTGGCGGGTCCTTCATGGACCTCTCCGCCGTGACAGGCCCACTACGGGCCGTGACATACATATCCCCCGCGGCAATAGCCGCCCTCCCCGCCCATATCGCCGTCCCGGCCCTTTTGGGATACGCCGGAGTTATCGGAGCTTTCGCGTGGTGGGGGAGAGTGAGGAGAGAGTAAAACCGCGGGCGCCACGGCGTCCGCGGTTTTGATGTGTGACTGTTCAGTAAAAAAATAACCCGCCGAAATCCGCAATGTCACAAACATACCCCCACCGAGCAAAAGGGCGAAGGAGGGGGTATGTTTTTTAATAAAATCACTTGACAAAACGGCAAAAATGTGCGGCGCGCTTTCGCTTCTTTAAAGTATGGAGATGCGAAAGCGCGCCTTTGTAATTAGGGCTTGTCCACCGACACTTAATTGCAAAGGAGCCGTTTTTATGAAGTCGAAAACCATCAGGAAACATCTCAAACAAATCATCAATGACCTATCCACAGATCCCATGCTGTTCCTGCGCGACCCCAGGCGGGACTTTACCCGTACGCGCAAGCTCTCCTTTTCAGATACCGTTTCCGTCGTGCTCCAGATGGAGGGGAAAAGCACCGCAAATGAGATATTGAATTTCTACCGCTCCGCCAGCGCCCCCTCCGCGTCTGCTCTCAGACAGCAAAGGAACAAAATACTACCTGCCGCTTTTGAATTCATTTTCCGTATGTTCAGCGAAGCCTGTATGGACAAGTCCTTCGAGTTCCACGGTCACCGCCTCCTTGCCGTAGACGGCTCAGACCTCCTCACCGCCACCGGCCCTTCTGACCCGGAGTCCTTCTTCAGGGAAGGACGCAAATCCTACAATATCTTTCACTTGAACGCCTTATATGACATAGGGCAGAAGATATATACAGATGCCATTGTGCAGAGAAGCCGATGCGCCAATGAGCATCGTGCCTTATGTGACATGGTGGACCGCTCTGGCATTGAGAAGGCTGTCATCATCGCGGACAGGGGCTTTGAGAGTTACAACGTGCTGGCTCATATCCAGAAGAA
>CANREY010000118.1 GCA_947629755.1 uncultured Oscillospiraceae bacterium
AAGCACATAGAGGAGCTGACGAAGGCACAGTTTGACGCCACGGCGGCACAGAACGTGTACGAGACGCTTTTGGCGGATTTCGACCCGAATACGCCGGTGGACGAAAGCTACCTGCCCATGCCGCTGCGCAGCCGCGAGGACACGGCGGCGGCGCTGGAGCGGGCGAGGTCGCAGCTAACGGAGGCCACGCGGGCCTTTGACCTGGCTACCGGGGCCCAGAGAACGCTGGGGGACCCGGCGGTGGTGGAGGGAAGGATCGAGGAGCTCAGAGAGCGAATAGGCGAGGATCAGAAGCGTTACAGCGCCCTGACGCTGGCCATCGACACGCTCAGCGAGGCCAACAGCGAGCTCCAGACGAGATTTTCCCCGGAGGTCAGCCGCCTTGCCGGGGAGTACATGAGCAGGCTCACCGACGGGAAATATGAGAAGCTTTACTTTGACAAGGGCTTTGACGCCTCGGCCAAGGAGGCGGACAGGCCGGAGACGAGAAACGTTCTGAATTTGTCGGACGGCACTGGGGACGAAATTTATCTCTCATTGCGCCTTGCCATGTGTGAGCTCATACTGGGCGGCGAGGACCCCTGCCCCATCGTCCTTGACGACGCGCTGGCGAATTTCGACGACGAGCGGTGCCGCAGGGCGCTGGAGCTTCTGCGGGAGCTTGCGGAGAAGCGGCAGATAATCCTCTTTTCATGCCACTCAAGAGAGGCGGAGATGATGAGGGGAGAGAAGGGCGTAAGGATCGTGGAGATGTGAGACGCGTCTCTTTTTGCCCCTCCCTTTGGGAGGGGGTAGGGGGTGGGCCGTAGGGGCCGGCGCGATGTCGGAACACGGGCCGATGTGGGCATCGGCCCCTACGCGGACACCCCTCCCGGAGGGAGGGGCTTTTCGCCTGCGGGCGGGACAAGGGGACGGGCGGGTTTGGAACCCGCCCCTACGGGTTGAATGGTAGATTTTCAAAGATTGGCGTAGGGGAGGGTCCGTGACCCTCCCTTTTATACTAATATCTATTTAAAAGGAGACACCGAGCGGCGAGGATTTTTCGTGTCAGGCAAGGAAGATGCCGCAGGGAATACCCATTGGTATTTCCAAGGCGGCTGACGCCGCATGACGCGAAAAAGTCCGCCGCGAATGGCTTGTTTTAATTAGATATTAGTATTAAATAAGCGCCATGCGGGGCGCAACCTTTTACGGGGATTTTTTAAAAAAATTTTGGATTTGGTATTGACAAATGGGGGAGAATGTATTATTGTATTAATCGATTAGTACAATAATACAAGTTAGGGGGTGCGGAATGGAGTGGAGATTTGACGCCGGAGGGGCGATATACGCGCAGATGGTGGAGAGGATAAAGGAGGCTATCGCCTCAGGGGCGATGGCTCCGGGGGCGAGGGTGCCGGCGGTGAGGGAGCTGGCAATTGACGCGGGGGTAAACCCCAACACGGCCCAGAGGGCGCTGGCGGAGCTGGAGAGGGAGGGGCTTATCTACGCGGTGAGGACCTCCGGGAGGTTCGTCACCGAGGACGAGGGCGCTATTGAGACTGTCCGGCGGGAGCTGGCGCGGGGCCACGCGGAGAGCTTCATCACGGCTATGGCGGCGCTGGGGTACAGCGGCGCGGAGCTTGAGGCTTTTTTGAAAAACTACATCAGGGAAAAAGAGGAGGAATGAATATGGCAGTACTTACATGCAGGGGTCTTACAAAAAAATTCGGCTCGACGGTGGCCCTTGACGGGGTGGATATGACCGTGGAGCCGGGGCGGATAGTGGGACTTCTGGGGCCAAACGGGAGTGGGAAGACCACGCTTATCAAGCTCGCCAACGGGCTATTGACGCCGGGGGCGGGGGAGATACTTATTGACGGCAAAAAGCCGGGGGTGGAGACGAAGAAGATCGTCTCATACCTGCCTGAGCGGTCGTGCCTGCCGGACTGGATGACGGCGGGGGAACTCATGGGGTTTTACAGGGATTTTTACGCGGACTTCGACCGGGACGCGGCGGCGGGAATGCTGAGCCGGCTGTCCATCGAGGAGAAGCAGAAGATAAAGCACATGTCCAAGGGGACAAGAGAGAAGGTACAGCTCATAATGGTCATGGCCCGCAGGGCGGGGCTCTATCTGCTTGACGAGCCCATCGGCGGGGTGGACCCGGCGGCAAGGGACTATATACTGAACACCATAATATCGAGCTACAACCCCTCCGCCAGCGTGATAATATCAACGCATCTCATAGCCGACGTGGAGAAGGTGCTGGACGACGTTATTTTCATAAGCTGTGGGAAGATAATGCTGGCCGCGCCGGCGGAGGACATCAGGGAGCAGAGGGGCAAGAGCGTGGACGAGGTATTCAGGGAGGTATTCAAATGTTAGGAAAGCTTTTAAAGCATGAGCTGAGGGCCACGGCCCACACCATGCTGCCCATATTCGGGGTGATGCTCCTTGTGTCGGCCATGGCGAACGTCTGCGCAAGACTGATGAATGGTCCGGGGAATACGCCGGTGGTGCTGTCAATCATATTTACGCTTGTGGTCATACTGTTCGGCGTGGGGCTTTTAGCCATAGGGTTCGTCACTGTGTTCATAATGGTGCGAAGGTTCCGGGATAATCTTCTCAGGGACGAGGGGTACATCATGCACACACTGCCGGTGTCCGTACACGCCCAGATATGGAGCAAGGTGCTGGTGTCGTCGCTGTGGTACGCGGCGTCCAGCGTGATCATGGTGCTGTCTGTGCTGCTGGTCTCCTGGGACGTGGACACCATAAAGGAGACCGGGAACGTAGTGGGGCAGATAATCCGGGCCATGACGAGGGAGGATTACGTGGCGGAGATGATCGCGGAGGTGCTGGCGCTGTTGGTGCTGGGGTCGCTGATGACGAGCCTCAGCTTCGACGCGGCGCTGAGTATAGGCCACGCCTTCGCCAAGAACAAGATGGCCCTGTCGGTGCTGGCCTTCGTGGGACTTTTGGTGCTGGGGGAGATATTCGTCTACTATACGGCGAGTGGGATCGATTACGGGTTTTTGGAGAGCGTCGACTTCATAGAGGGCTGGCGTATAACATGCGCCGGGGCCGCTGGAATGATGCTCGCCATGGGCGGCGTGTGTTACGGCATAACGGCGTATTTCCTGAAGCGGAAGCTCAATCTGGAATAAACTTGTCGGCAAAGGCCGGTGGCCTTTGCCGACAGAGGGGGACGTGGGAAATAAATTTTTTGAATTTTGCGAAATTCAAAAAATTTATTCCTGCCGTCACGCCGCGCGCGCCGCAAGCGGCACACTTGCGTGACAAGAGGTAATTTTCGCGACGTACATGCCGCCGCGAAAATTGATTGGAGTTTGTCAGATGAAAAGGAGCTTTTCGTATGAAAAAAGTATTGACGGCTTTGTTAGTGGCTCTTTTGACTTTCTGCCTGACGGCCTGCGGAACGAGGAGTGAAAAAATCGCGTGGGAGTTGGGGATCGGGCCTGAAATTTCGGAGGGGGAGGAGGTCTCATATTTCGACGACCACGGCGGCTTTCACGGGGACGGGACGACGTGCATAGCGTACAGCTTTGACGACGATACCGCGCTGGAGGTGATCAAAAGCTCCTCGGATTGGAGCGAATTTCCCCTTGACGATACTGCGCGGATAATTGTTTACGGAATAACCGACGAGAATGGCACGAGGGGGCCCTATTTGTGCGACAGCGAGGGGAATACGCTGGTGCCGGAGATACAAAACGGGTATTACCGGCTCATCGACAGGCAAGAGGACAAGGAGAAGGATATTCTGGACAGGTATTCGTTTAACTTTACGCTGGGGCTCTATGATACGGATACAGATACGCT
>CANREY010000119.1 GCA_947629755.1 uncultured Oscillospiraceae bacterium
CGGAAAACGGATAAGATAACCAATCTCTGCTCCGGCCCCGGCAAGCTCTGCGCGGCCCTTGGCGTCACGAAAAAGCTCTACGGCGCGAAATTATATGACCCCTCCTCTCCCCTCACCTTAGAGCCGGGGACGACGGGCTTTGAAATCGAAGCCCTGCCCCGTGTGGGCATAGATTACGCCGGGGACGCAAAAAACTGGCCTTGGAATTTCAGTATCGTCGGCAATAAATACATGTCGAAAAGGCCGTGACACAACATTTTGTGTCGGTTGCAAATTTTTTGCAAGTAAAGTTACATCATAATTTCAGGGTTTTTTGGTTATTATTTGTCAACTCACACATTGAAATATTTCGGCCATTTAGTGTAGAATGATATGCAGTGATATTTGTACCCAAACAAGGAGGCTATATAAGATGTACACCAAAAATCAGGCGGTCCTCACATGGATCGACAAGATGGCCGCCCTCACAAAGCCCGACTCCATAGTGTGGATCGACGGCAGTGAGGAGCAGCTTGAGTCCCTTCGTCAGGAGGCCTACAAGACCGGCGAGCTTGTGAAGCTCAACGGCGAGGAGCTCCCCGGCTGTGTCTACCACCGCTCCGCCCTCAACGACGTGGCCCGCGTGGAGGACAGGACCTTCATCTGCTGTGAGAAGAAGGAGGACGCGGGTCCCACCAACAACTGGATGGATCCCAAGGAGATGCACAAGATGCTGGACGGCATCTATGACGGCGCCATGAAGGGCCGGACAATGTATGTCATTCCCTACTCCATGTCCATCGTGGGCTCCCCCTTCGCCAAATACGGCATCGAGCTTACCGACTCCATCTACGTGGTGGTCTCCATGGCCATCATGACGAGGGTTGGCCTTGACGTCTACGACGCTCTGGGCGACAGCCCCGACTTTATAAAGGGCCTGCACGCCAAGGCGGACCTTGACGCGGAGAAGCGCTATATCGTCCACTTCCCTCAGGAGAACACCATCATGTCCGTAAACTCCGGCTACGGCGGAAACGTGCTCCTCGGCAAGAAGTGCTTCGCCCTTCGTATCGCCTCGTGCCTCGGCCGTGACGAGGGCTGGATGGCAGAGCACATGCTCATTTTGGGCGTTGAGTTCCCCAACGGCGAGGTCCACTACATCTCCGCCGCCTTCCCCTCCGCCTGCGGCAAGACAAACCTTGCCATGCTCATTCCCCCTGAGGGCTATCAGAAGAAGGGCTACAAGGTCTGGACCGTGGGCGACGACATCGCCTGGATACGTCCCGGCCCCGACGGCCGCCTGTGGGCGGTGAACCCGGAGAACGGCTTCTTCGGCGTGGCCCCCGGCACCTCCATGAAGTCAAACCCCAACGCCATGATGTCCACAAAGAAGGACACCATCTTTACAAACGTGGTCCTCAAGCCCGACGGAACGGTCTGGTGGGAGGGCATGGACAAGAATCCTCCCAAGGGCGCTCTCAACTGGAAGGGCGAGCCCTGGGACCCCGCCGACGGCTCAAAGGGCGCTCACCCCAACTCCCGCTTCACCGCCCCCGCCCGCAACTGTCCCTGCCTTTCCAAGGAGTTTGACAATCCCCAGGGCGTGCCTCTGGACGCCATGCTCTTTGGCGGCCGCCGTGCCAAGACCGCCCCGCTGGTATACCAGTCCCGCGACTGGAACCACGGCGTGTTCGTAGGCGCCACCGTGGCCTCCGAGACCACCGCCGCCGCCACCGGAGCCGTGGGCGTCGTTCGCCGTGACCCCATGTCCATGCGGCCCTTCATCGGCTACCACGTGGCCGACTACTGGCAGCACTGGATCGACATGGGCCGCGACCCCAGAGTCACCAAGCTTCCTAAGATATTCCACGTCAACTGGTTCCGCACCGACGACGAGGGCCACTTCCTCTGGCCGGGCTTCGGCGACAACATGCGTGTCCTTGAGTGGATCTTGAAGCGCTGCGCCGATGAGGTGGACGCCGTTGAGACGCCCATCGGCTACATGCCCAGACCTGAGGATATAAACCTTGAGGGCATCGAGGACGAGGTCTCCCCTGAGACATTGAAGGAGCTCCTCACTATCGACAACGAGGTCTGGAAGCAGGAGGCCGAGGACATCGGCAAGTTCTTCTCTGAGGTCGGCGAGGGCAAGCTCCCCAAGGAGCTTTCCGATAACCTTGAGACACTGAAGAACAACCTTAAGTAAGTTTTTACCGTACCGGGACAGCCTTCGCGCCGTCCCGGTATTTTGCGAAGGAGATCGTATGCGACTTCTCATTATCCGCCACGCGGACCCCGACTACGAGCGGGACTCACTCACCGAGACCGGCTTTCGGGAGGCTGAGCTTTTGGCTCAGCGCTTATCCGGCGAGAGGATAGACTATTTCTATAAGTCCCCACTCGGCAGGGCGCGGGACACCGCCGCGCCGCTTCTTGAAAGGCTTGGAGCCGAGGCCGAGACTCTCGACTGGCTCCAGGAGTTTGACGGCCATATCGAGCGGCCCGACAAGCCGGGCGAGACCTCCATCTGCTGGGACTGGCTGCCTCAGGACTGGACGTTGGACGAAAGGCTCTACGACTTTGACAGGTGGCTTGAAAATCCCGTTGTTGCCGCCGGGGACGTGAAGGCACGGTATGACCGGGTCTGCGCCGGACTTGACAGGCTCATTGAAAAGCACGGGTACGTCCGGGAGGGCCGGCTATATAGGGCCAAGCGTCCAACCCACGACACGGTGGCAATATTCTGCCACTTCGGCGTGGGGTGCGTGCTATTGAGCCGCCTGCTCTCCGTCTCACCCATGCCCCTGTGGCACGGGCTGTGCGCCGCGCCAAGCTCGGTGGCCACACTCTACACCGAGGAGCGCCGGGAGGGCATCGCCTCCTTCCGAATGGCCTCCTACGGCGACGTATCCCATCTCGCACTTGCCGGTGAAGGCCCCTCCTTCTCCGCACGGTTTTGCGAGTGCTACACCGACGACACCCGCCACGATTGAAAGGAGCAAAAATGAAAGCCTTTGAGACATACCCCTCCGAGAAAACGACCGTTCAGGATAGGGTCACCGGCGTGACGGTGACACAGCTCACAAATTATCTGGGCCACAGCTGTCACGCCTATTTTACAAATAACGGCTGGTGGGACTCAAACCGGAGGCTGTTGTTTCGCGGGGACAGAGCCAACTGCGCCAATCTTTTCTCAGTCGAGATAGCGTCCGGCGAGATAAGCCGCCTCACGGACCTGCCCCACGGGGCCAACCCCAATTTTTCAAACGACGTTAACCCCAAAAAGCCGGAGGCCTACTACACCCTCGATAACGTCCTCTACGCCATAGAGCTCGACACGCTGAAAGTACGCCCGCTGGTCAAAGCCCCCGATGGCTTCAACCTCCACGGCGCGCTGTCCGGGGCCGACGGCAGGTACGCATACTCCGCCCTAAGCGAGGACCTGTCGGCCAGAATTTATGCCGACCTGTCAGCCGGATATATAGGCATGAGAGAGACGTTTCAGGCACACCCGGACTCCCGCATACTCAAAACCGACGTGGAGACCGGCAAAAGCGAGGTCATATGGCAGGAAAATAACTGGGTGGGCCACGTAAACCCCTCCCCCGCAAGGCCGGAGCTCCTTTCCTTCTGCCACGAGGGGCCATGGAATCTGGTTGACCACCGGATATGGTGCATGGACGTAAACGAGGGCAAGCCATGGAAGGTCAGAGAACGGGTAGACGAGCACGAGATGATAGGCCACGAGTACTGGCACCTTGACGGCGAGCACATCGGCTATCAGGTCCACCGCAGGGACTTGAACGC
>CANREY010000120.1 GCA_947629755.1 uncultured Oscillospiraceae bacterium
TCGGCACCCGCCGCGGCGACGCCGCCGAGATGGGAATAATCGAGCTGGTGTAAGCTTGATACAACAAAAAAGCGGACTTCGTTCCTGAAGCCCGCTTTTTGTTTTTATCGAAATTTTATATTATTACGCGCACATTTTGGGTAATTTTCTGTTATACATAGTGAGAAAGGGGGCGAGGGCAGGTGGACATAGAGGAGCAGTACGACAGGATCTACCGCTACTGCTTTTTCCGGCTGCGCGACAGGTCACTGGCCGAGGACGTGACCCAAGAGACATTCCTTCGGTGGCTTGCCAGCGACACCTACCGGGACAGGGGTCAGACGCTCAGATACCTCTACACTGTCGCTCGACACCTGTGCGCCGATGAGAACGGGAGAGCAAGGCTCGAACCCCTGAGTGATGACGTGCCGGAGGCCGGGAACGACCCCGAACTTCACGTGGCGCTTAAGGCTGAGCTTGAAGAACTTTCGGACGAGGACCGAGAGCTCGTGATGCTCAGATACGCAAACGGCGTGCCGGTAAATGTGCTGGCGGGGCTCTACAATATGAGCCGGTTTACCCTTTACCGGCGGCTTCGCGGGATATTGAAAAGGCTTCGAGACGGATTGGAGGGGTAAAAGAATGGATATTAAGAAGGAACTGAAAAACGCTTTTCCAGTCCCGCCGCCGGTGGGGAAAAGGGAGTTTCTACGCGCCCACCGCCGCCGGGAGCTGAGCGTGATGACGCTCATATTGACTGAGGCGGGTTACGTGCGCTTACGGACATGGTTCGGCTCTCTGGCCTTTTTGGCGGCGATGCTGGCTGTCGCGTCAGGAGGGGAGCCGGAGGCCATATGGGTCGTGTCGTCCCTGACGCCTGTTTTGGCCCTCATGGCGGTGGCCGAGTGTGGCCGTTCCCGGCGCTACGGCACGGTGGAGTTGGAGCTTGCCTGCCGCACTCCCCGGCGGACGGCGTTGCTTGCCCGGATGATTGCCGTGGGGGCGGCGCACCTTTGTATCCTCGCCCTCGCCGCGCCGGCGCTCTCCGCATGGGGTGAGACGGGCGTCATGCGGACCGGGGCGCGTCTTTTGACGCCATATCTCCTGACGTCCAGCCTTGGTCTTGAGCTTACCCGCCGCTGTAACGGGCGGGAGGGGGCAATTTTAGGCTTCGCCGCTGCGGTGACCGTGTGCACCCTTGGCCTTTGGATACACAGCCTTTGGGGGGAGGCGCTGGAGAGATCGAGACTGTGGGCGGTCTTTCTCATATTGGCGCTTATTTTGAGCGCCATAGAAGCCGTCAGGACATTTAGGGAAACGGAGGTGCTCACATGGAGCTGACCGTGCGGGGACTTTGCAAGTATTACGGGGACAAAAAGGCGGTGGACAACGTGACCTTCACTCTCACCGAGGGGGTAAACGGTCTTCTTGGGGCCAACGGCGCGGGGAAGACCACACTCATGCGTATGCTCAGCGGCGTTTTGCGGCCCACGGCGGGGACAGTTGCCCTTGGCGGGGTGGACGTGTCCAGCGAGGATTACCGGGCGGTGCTGGGGTATCTGCCTCAGGAGCTGGGCTATTACCCGGACTTCACGGGGCTCGACTTTCTCATGTACCTCGCATCCCTCAAGGGCCTGTCCCGGTCCCACGGGAAAAGGAGGGCGGCGGAGCTTATCGAGTTTACGGGCCTTGGGGATGCGGGCAGGAAACGCATCCGCACATATTCCGGTGGTATGCGCCGACGTCTCGGCATCGCTCAGGCCCTCATAAACGACCCGGACCTTCTCATAGTGGACGAGCCCACGGCGGGACTTGACCCCGGAGAACGGGCCCGGTTCCGGGAGCTCCTCTCGGAGCTCGGTCACCATGCCATAGTGCTCCTCTCCACCCACATCGTGTCCGACGTGGAGCAGATAGCCGGACGTATGCTGATGATGTCCTTCGGCCGCGTGGTGATCGACGAGCCATGGGATACGAGCCGGACCGACCTTGAGGAGCTGTATTTGAAAAGGTTCGGAGGTGGGGAGGGGTGACGCTGTTTTATGAGCTAAAAAAGACAGCCCGGAATTGGGCGTTCTGGGCCGCACTGGCGGCGGCGCTGGCGCTTACCCTGATGACCGCCCTAATGGGAGATCCGGGGACCTCATACTCAAATGGGTTTCCAGTTTCCGCTGAAAAGCTCCGTCAAATACGCGAGACGCGCGCCTATTTTACGGGGCCCATCACCCCGGAGTGGACGGCGAGGTATCGAGCTGAGGACGGCGCTATACTCTCTGACCCCAAATTCCGCGTCAGCGAGGAGGAAGCCGAGAGCATAGTCCGGCAATATCAGGAGAGATACGGCTACACGGAGGAGACGGTCCGGGGAATGACGGTGCTCTTTTTAAACGAAGCCGGCCTTGCCGCCCACAATATGTACGAGGATCCGCTGATTGCCGGAAATTTTTACGAAAACGCCGAGAGGTACGGCGAGAGCATGGCGGAGTACTATTTGCGTGCTTATCCCGGCAAGAGGGGTGAGCGCCTTGCCGAGAGCGTCCGGGAGAGCTATCACGCGCTGGCCACGGAGTACACCGCCCGCTACAACTATGATCTGGGCTACGTGAAGGCGAGAGGCGTTTTGAACAGCTACCCATACACCGTGGGCGTTGCCATTCTCATCGCCATGATACCCGTTTTCTCCGGGGAATATAGCCGCCGGACGGCGGCGCTGCTCAAGTCCTCCCGCTACGGCCGGGGGCGGCTTGGACACATAAAGCTCGCTTCCGGGCTCACAGTGGCCGTGGCCGTATGGGCGGTCGTGACAGCCGTGACGCTGACGGCGGTTTTCCTTATTTACAGCGCCACGGGCGGAGAGGCGCTTTGGCAGGACTGGCTTACCGCGGTGTCGCCATACCCGTGGGATCAGTTGAAAATTATGGCGGTGTCCCTTGGGACGAGCCTCCTCGGAGCTGTGTATCTGGCCATCACGGTGATGCTGGTTTCCTCCGCCGTTAAAAGTCAGCTCGCGGGGCTGGCGGCAGGAGGGGCAATACTGCTCTTTCCCATGCTGGACTTTGTGTTTGGCGGCGTTTACGCCATTGATATGCTCTATAACTTTCTGCCATCCCGGCTCCTCATGGGTGACAGGATCTGGCGGAGCTTTGAGCTCCTTTACCTGTTTGGCCGCCCAATGCCCTGCCAGTACGTCGCGCTGTTAACGACGGCTGTTCTGTGCGTTGTCATGTGGTTCTTGGCGGCGGGGATATATAAAAATCGCCGGGCGGAGGGATAATGCCCCTCGCCCGGCTTAATTTCAAAATATCAGTATCTCCGGCCCCATCTCCGGGTCAAGCCACGTGAGGATCTCCAAAAGCCGGTCCTCCGCCATGG
>CANREY010000121.1 GCA_947629755.1 uncultured Oscillospiraceae bacterium
CGCTCGAAAATTGCTCCGCGTGGAGTGCGAAGCAGTTTCTGGCGAGCGGATTTGTGTCCGGGCAAGGAAAAGCCCGCGGGGAATACTTTCGTATTGCCAAGGGCTTTGACGCCGCACGGGCGCAAATCCGCCGTCAGAAACCGGCGCGGGTTCAGTTCCCGTCGCCTTAGGAGGTGGTTGCGTGGAGCTTACGTTGAACGAGCTTTTCCAGTTCGTCCTTGTGGTCATCGCGATCATAAAGCTGGTCCTGTACATAGTCGACAGAAATCAGCCAAAAAAGAAGTAACCGCCCAAACGTTCCACCGTCGGCGGTTACTTTTAAAATGTAACTAAGCGGAGGAACCACCGTCTACCGGCGGTCTCCCCTTGTGCCCCTATTATAACGCGCGCGCGGCGATTTGTCAAGTCGTCGCGCGCATTTGTTTTGTCAGTTTGCGCTATGGGTCAGGCTAAGGCCGGGGCGAGACCGGATAAGCTGTTGGGATAACGGTCCGTAATCAGTTTACAATACCCCCCCCCGGAATTTTTTGGTAAGTCCGTCTATCGCGTCCGTGAGCTCCTTCACTCTCAGGAGCTTGAAAAGCCTGAGCCTTAAAAGCTCGACGGCGGTACAGGCAAGATACACCGCCCCGCCTGTGAGTATCACCAGCAGTACGCATACCGGCCCGCCGAGCTTCGGGAATGACAGCGTGAACCGCCCTATAAGCGCCTCATACAGCCAGTGATTTATGTGGACGAGATACACCCCCAGCGCCGCCGGGGCGAGGATACCGACAGCTCTTTTGATGATTTTGCCCTTTATATCAAGCCCAGCGAAAATCATTGTCAGCGCCACGCCCTCCAGCAGGACCGTGGGCGAGGTGTAGCTCGCATACCGCCAGTCGCCTCGCGTGACACCAAGCCATGTGAGGGTAAGGGATATGAGGTAGAGCGCCGCCGCGTAACGTTTCTTCACCCTTTTCACAAAGCCCGACCGGCGCAGAAAGCCGCCCACGATGTAAAGGAGCGCCAGCCATATCACATTATAGCCCGCCCCAATGCCGGAGACTGTGCCGATGTTCATGTCGGAATACGGAGCATAGAGCGTGACCGACGCGCTGAGTATAAGCACGCCGAAGGCCAAAGCTCCCAGCTTCCCTTCGGATAAGCTCCTGACGCCCGCCTCTAAAAGCGGCATAAGCAGCATGAGCCCGAAATAGGCCGTCATATACCAGTACCGCCCGGAGGTTATGGGAAAAATCGACCACAATATGGGGTCCTTCGAAACGCCGTGGTTTACGGCAAGCTCCACCAGCGCCAGCCCCAGCGAATAAAACTCCACCTGGAGCCAAAGTCCCGCGGCCCTTCCGATACTCACCCTGTCCCCGGCCCCCACATAGCCGCTTATAAGGCCGTAGCAGTTCACCGCGCAGTAGCAGGCGCACTCCAAAAGCCACGTAAGCTCGAAAACTCCGCCGCCGGTCCGCGTCCTGCTCAGTATGGGCATGAGCATATGCAAAAGCACCACCATGAGCATCGACACGATCCTGAGCAGCTCAATACCCATGTTGCGCCCGGTCACTTCGCGCTTAAGCTCATTCACGGCGCTATCCCCCTTTTTTTATATTTTGAACCTCAAAAGGTTCCAGCTCTTGTGGGGGAGGTGGGCGGTGAGGTGGGAAGATGTGAGGGTGGAGGAGGTCGAGAGCTGGGGGGATATACGGTCAGGGGCGGACTCGGTATTTACGGCGTGGAGGTCCTCGTCGTGGAGCATTATGTGCTCCACAAGCTCAGGCGCGCCGAACGGGCGAAGGTCTATATTCAGGTCAAGGTCCTCGGTGAGGTCGTGGTTCACTGCGAAAATGTTGAGCTCGCCCCGCTCCTCGTTATACACCGCCACCGCGTCAAGGCAGGGGACGGGACCGTGCTGGCGGGTCTCGACTACGGGAGCGTCAATGAGGGTCTGAAGAGCCGTGCCACGGCCGTATTTGCTGGTGTAGAGGTAGGGGTAGTAGATGGTCTGCCGCCACGCGCCGGTGTCGGAGGTCATGATAGGCGCTATGACGTTCACAAGCTGGGCAAGACAGGCGATCTTCACCCTGTCGGCGTGGCGAAGAAGGGTTATGAGCATACTGCCCACCAGCAGCGCGTCCTGAAAGTCGTACACGTCCTCCAGCTGGTGGGGGGCCCTGACCCAGCGTGGGAGCTTTTTGTCCTGCTCCTGGGAGTGATACCAGACGTTCCACTCGTCAAAGGAGATGTTTATGGTCTTTTTGCTGTGCCTGCGGGCCTTCACGTAGTCGCAGATGTTGGCGACGTCGGTTATGAACATGTCCATATCGGCGCCGTTTGCCAGAAATGAGGCGCTGTCGCCCTCGGCATCGCCATAATAGCGGTGCATGGAGATGTAGTCCACGTTGTCGTAGCACTCGCCCAAGACCGTGGCCTCCCAGTCGCCGAAGGTGGACATGTAGGGGCCGGAGCTTCCGCATGCCACGAGCTCAACGGAGGGGTCCAGATCCCGCATGGCCTTGGCGGTCTCGTTGGCGAGCCTCCCGTACTCGAAGGCGGTCTTGTGGCCCGTCTGCCAGGGGCCGTCCATCTCGTTGCCGAGACACCAGAGCTTGAAACCGTGGGGGTCGGCGTAGCCGTGGCAGCGGCGAAGGTCGCTTAAGTAGGTGCCGCCGGGAAGGTTGCAGTACTCCAAAAGGTCCACGGCCTCGGAAACCCCGCGGGTTCCGAGATTCACGGCCATCATAACGTCCGTGCCGGCCTTTTTGGCCCAGTCGGAAAACTCGTTAAGGCCCACCTCGTTCGTCTCAATGACGCTCCACGCAAGATCCACGCGCCGGGGCCTATTCTCCCTCGGCCCCACGCCGTCCTCCCACTTGTAGCCGGAGACGAAGTTGCCGCCGGGGTAGCGGACCACTGGGACTTCAAGCTCGCGGACGAGCTTTAAGGTGTCGCGCCTGAAGCCCTGTTCGTCGGCGAAGGGGCTTTTGGGGTCGTAGATGCCGCCGTAGACAGCCCGGCCAAGGTGCTCTATGAAGGAGCCGTAAATACGGCGGTCGATGTCGCCTATCTTAAAGTCGGGGGCAATCGTTATTTTAGCGTTTTTCATATGTCGCGCCTCACTTCGCCTTGGGGTACTCGTTGCAGAGAAGCCTGTACGGTGGCTCGTCCTCCTCAATGGCGGGGAAGCGGCCCACCGGGGGCTCAAAGCGGTTGTCGGTGTTGTCGTCGTTGCACTGGCTCACCTCGCCCAACAGCACCGGGCCCGTGCCCTCCTCCACCGTGAAGTCGTGGTAGAGGCGCTGTTGTATGTGTATGCTCTCGCCGGGCG
>CANREY010000122.1 GCA_947629755.1 uncultured Oscillospiraceae bacterium
GAGGCGATGGAGGCCGAGCCGGTAAGACGTGAGTGGAAGGTCACCCTTGACGGCGGATTTTCCGCTGTGCGCGGCAAGGCAGGCCGGGAGATAAGGCTCGACAGGCGGTTTGACTGGGGCGGCGGGACATTTTTCGTGCCGGCGGCCTATGTGTGCGCCAACGGGATAGTTGTGGATATACTCAATAAGATAGACGCCGGGGCGCTGGGGGCGTTTCACGAAAAATACAGGGCCTCCGGCGGAAAGGTGAATCTCCATGAAAACCCGATGTCCGTGGACTTTCGGGGCGAGCTCACCGTTGACGGGGCGGCGCTCCGTGAGACCCACAGCGTGGGCGTATACTGGGTGCCGGAGAGCCTTTTTGGCGAGGAGTACGCCGGGGAAAATCCCACGGCTAAATTTGTTTTGGAGCACTATGGCCTTGAGCTTGACTCCCCTTGGTCCATACGGCGTATGGCCTTTAAATGGCCGGAGGGCGGGAAGCGGAAAGTGAGGGACGTGAAGCTGCGCCTTTCTCAGGAGAGGAGCGAGCTTTCCGGCGGCACCTTCGACACACCGGAAAAGGGGGAGAGCGTGAGCTTTCAAAATCCCCGCACGGGGGAGAAAGTCACGCTGACCGCGGTGGAGGCGTCGGAGGATACGCTGGACCCCAAAGCCTTCCGAGATGAAGATATGGAGTGGCCCACGCACATGACCACCCTTCGGTACGTGTTGACACCGGAGCTTTCGCGGGAGAGCTATTCCCTGCGGGACGCCATGGAGGGGGACGATCCGAGGCGGAAGGACGGCACGGGCTCCGGCAATATGGCGGTGCTTGCCATGACGAGGTATCCGGGAGAGAGTGAGACGTTGGAGGGTAAGCGGATACGCGTGTCCGGCTCCCGGCTGAGGTTTGAGAAAACGACAGTGCGGTGGGAGTTTATATTTATGGAAAAGCTTGTGGAGGACACGGAGGTGACGCTTCTTTGACCGTGAAGGAGAGGGTCATGGCCTACGCCAAGAGGACCTACGGCACCGTCCCTGACAGGCCCTTCGCCACGGCGCCCACGTATGAGGTCTTAAGGCATGAGGGCAGTAAAAAATGGTATGCCCTTTTCATGGACATACCGGCAAATAAGCTGGGCCTTCCGGGGGAGGAGAAGGTTGACATAATTAATCTCAAGTGCGACCCCATTCTGGCCGGCTCCCTGCGGGACGGGGTGGGGATATTCCCCGGCTACCACTTAAACCACGCAAGCTGGATAACGGTGCTCCTTGACGGGACGGTGGATTTTCGGGATATTTGTCCGCTGGTGGATATAAGCTACACCCTCACAGGCGGGAGGTCCGGCAAGATCCGTGACTGGCTCATACCGGCAAACCCCGCCTACTACGACCTTGAGAAGGCCCTGAGGCAGGACATGGACCGGCCCTTTATCTGGAAGCAGAGCAGTAATATCTCCGTCGGCGACCGGGTCTACATATATATGGCCGCGCCGGAGCGGAGGATAAGATATAAGTGCGAGGCGGTCGAGGTCAATATCCCCCACGCTTACGATGACGGGAACGTGACCATGAAAAAAGTCATGCGCTTAAAGCTCCTTCGCCGGTACGACAGCCAGAAAATCGGCGTAGATATGCTCCGCGACCACGGCGTTTACGCGGTGCGGGGACCAAGAAGTATGCCGGGGAGTTTAATTGAGGAGATAGAGAGGATATACGGGAAATAAAATTGCCCGGACGGTTAAACCGTCCGGGATTTTTTATAAAATATCAGCATTATTATCGGCTTTACGGCTTGGGTGGGGAATTTGGGATTAGGGGGCGGCAGGGGAGGGGGAGATGAGTATCCTCGGCGGGGCCGAGGGAGAGGAGGTAGCTGTAATCGTAATCGGCTATCCGGCCGGACTTGTAGGCCCGGTAGTTATATTCGGCGATACGGGCGTCGATGTTGACGTAGTTGAAGACCAGAAGTCCCGCGAGGGCGAGGGCGAAAAGGGCCGGGAATATCTTAGCCGTAGGCTTCGCCGTCTTGTATACCGCCGCCAATAATGCCGCGGCCAGCCACGCCATTATGAGGAGCGTCCCGGCCCGAAGGAGGCTCATGCCGTAGACGCCGATATATAGGCACATGCGTGTGAGGGCCGAGGCGAGGATAACAAGTGTGAGGGCGATGAGGACATAGACGAGAGCGCGCAGTATACGGCTACGGGAGCCGCATTTGGCGCAGATGAAGGCGGCGGTGAGGTTTATGGCGGAGACGGCCACCAGTTCAAAAAAGCCGCTTCTTGCGTACTGGGCGTAGCCGCCCTTCATAAGCGCCGTGTGGGCTCCGCCAAAGAGGAAGACTATCTGTATGGCGGCGAAGACGGCGTAGATGAGGTCCAGGGCCGAGACACCGGCTATAAAGGGGAGGGGCGGCAGCGGAGAGACATCGACAGACAAAGCCTTCCGGGGCTCTACGGGCCGTGAGAGGGAGTAGAGGAAGGAAAAGAGCATAAGGGCGAAGACGAGGACGCGCAATATAAGCCACAGTGTGTCCGCGTGGGTGAGGGCGTCCAAAATCGCGTCCCCGGCGGAGCCCAAGACGGAGCTGAAAATCTCGTCGGCGGAGCTTAAAAGGGAGATTATGACCATCAGCACCGGAAGGAGGACCACAAGGGTCAGCACCACCGTCCAGAAGCCGTTGAAGCTCCTGCCCTTTCGGCGAAGGGA
>CANREY010000123.1 GCA_947629755.1 uncultured Oscillospiraceae bacterium
AAATCCCCGTTCTTTGTGTCCACCATATACACGTTGGCCGAGGCGTTGTAGATATTGTCGATATTTATGGTCTGCGGCAGGTCCTTCAGCACCGTCACGCCGTAGAGCATGGCGGCGGTCTCGCCGTCCTGGACTATCGGCACGAAGTGCCGGAGCACCGGGCTCCCGTTTTTCACGCTGTACACCCTGTTCGATATATGCTCCCCCAGCTTCGACTCCACGTCAAAAGCCAGATCGTCTATCTTTGAGGCGTCCGTCACCGAGCCGTCGGCCGTCAGCACCCTGTCTCCGGGCAGGAGTATGCGGATCTTCATCGTCTCCAAAAGCGGCGATACTGTCTCCATGACCTCAAGCATGGAATCCTCGTCGTAGTTGTCCGCCGAGGATATGATCTCCGCCGTGGCGTTGAGTATCCGGCTGTCCCTTGCGAGCTTCGCGCGTATCTCGGATATGGCGGTGTTGACGCCCTCCT
Source organism: uncultured Oscillospiraceae bacterium (assembly GCA_947629755.1). Classification (GTDB taxonomy): domain Bacteria; phylum Bacillota; class Clostridia; order Oscillospirales; family Oscillospiraceae; genus RUG626. Next base: position 473 of record CANREY010000123.1, read on the forward strand.
CCATGCGGCCCAGGGAGCGCTTTTCAAGCGTCCCGCTGATGGCCATATACGATACGATCAGCATGACCGCGATGACGATTATGAGCGCCACGGTGGCCGTTGTGCCCTTCACCCATGATTGTCCCTTTTTTTCCTCTATCTCACTCACCTTCTTCCCGTGTCGTCGATCCTCACAGCGACGCCTTGAGCTCCCCTATCGCGCCTGCCACTCTGGCGTAGTCCTCGCTGACCTTCTCCAAAAGCGCCGGGGCCTCGTCGCTCCAGCCGTTGCGAAGCGCCTCGGTGAGCTCGTCCGCCGATTTTCCAAGCGCCGTGAAGCTCAGGTTTTGGCACATGCCCTTTATGGTGTGGGCCGCCCTGAAGGCCTCCTCCTGATTTTTCTCCCCCACGGCCCGGACGAGGGTATCGTAGCTTCCGTCGTCCAAAAACTTAAGCACGAACTTCTGTACCAGCCTCTCACTGCGAAGCCGGGAGATCACCTCGTCATAGCTCCCGCCCAGCTTGCCATAGCACTCCTGAAGTGTCATTTGCGCTCCTCCTTTTCATTTTCCTCACCCGCGTCGGCGAGCACGTCGCTCATGGACTCGTCATAGAAGCAAAACCTGTTCTTCCCGGCGTGCTTGGCGGCGTACAGCGCCATATCCGCCGCGTTGTAAAGGTCGTCAAATTTGCGGCCCACCGCGCTCCCCAGCGCCACGCCCACCGATACGGTGACCTTACGTCCCTCGTGCTCGAAGCACAGGCTGTTGAATATACGCTCCATGGTGCGCTCGATGTCCGTGTTGTACTCTAAGAATATGAAAAATTCCTCTCCCCCGGCGCGACAGCATATATCGGAATTTCTCACCGAGTGCTTCATACGGCCCGCCAGCTCCTTCAGCACCCTGTCGCCGAAGATGTGCCCCAGCTCGTCGTTCACGCGCTTGAAGTCGTCGATGTCTATCTCCGCCAGTGCGAAATGCCCGTCCGGGTGCACCAGCATTCTGTTGTCTATCTGCTCCCTGGCGCTGGCCCGGTTTAAAAGCCCCGTCAGCGGGTCGCAGGAGGCCTTTTTCTCCAGCTCCCGGAGCTTCATCTTCTCCTCGTGTATGTCTATGGCCTTGCCCAGAAGCCCCATGTACTTGGGCGGCAGGTCCCTGGACCAGACGCTCCTCGTTATGACCCTGAACCACCGGCTCTCACCGTCCAGACGCACCAGCACCTCCATGGTGGAGTCGCAGTCGTCGGGCGTGGTGTCGTGCTGGCTGTTGACTATCTTCTCCAGCGTCTCCCGGCCCAGCAGGCTTATGAGCTTTTCGCTGTGGATTGGGTCCATGAATATCTCCTCCAGCCCCAGCGTCTTGGAGCCGTAGGCCGACAGCGTCACCATGCTGGGCGACACCGTGTACTCAAACTGTATCTCCTCGCTCATGGCCGCAAAGAAGTGATATTTCATTCGCTCGTAGTCCAAGAGCCTCAGCGTCCTCTCGCTAACGGCGCCGCCCTCGCCCCTCAGGGCCTCCTCGGATATACTGCGCAGGTTCCTCTGCTGTATCTCCTCCGCCGCGTCGCCCTCAAGAGCCGAGCGTATCTTCTCCGCGTTCTCCGTAAGGCACTCCAAGAGCATGGGGTTGAACTGCCCGCACTGCCCGTCAAGTATCATCTTCAGCGCCTCGTCGTGGGGTATGGCCGGCTTATATACTCTGGGGCTGGTCAGCGCGTCGTACACGTCCGCCAAGCTCACCACCTGCGCCGCTATGGGTATCTCGTCCCCTGAAAGCCCGTCCGGGTACCCCTTGCCGTCCCAGCGCTCATGGTGCCACCGGCATATCTCATACGCCGTCTTCACCAGGTCCTCCCCGTGCTGGACCGGGAGCCGCGCCAGCATGTCCGCCCCGGCGGTGGTGTGGGTCTTCATTATTTCGTATTCCTCGTCCGTCATCCACCCCGGCACCGCCGCCTGGAGCATCTCCGCTCCCACGGTGGTGTGGGTCTTCATGACGGAAAATTCCTCGCTCGTCAGCCTCCCCGGCTTATTTAGTATGGCCCCGTCAATGGCTATCTTCCCCACGTCATGGAGCGCCGAGGCCGTCGAAATGAGCGAGATCTCCCTTGGCGTCAGCCCGTATCTGTCCGTCTTGGCCGCTATGAGCTCCAAAAGCATGGCCGTCAGCGTCCGCACGTGCAGGATATGCAGTCCGCTCTCGCCGTTGCGGAACTCCACGATGTGGCTCAGAATGTCGATCATCAGCGAACTTCTCTGCTCCGTCTCATATATCTGATCCTCCACCATGCCTATAAGCCGCTTCTGCTTGGCGTAGAGCAGTATGGTGTTCACCACGCGCCGCCGCACCACCAGCGCGTCAAAGGGCCTGTTTATAAAATCCGTGACCCCCAGCTCGTAGGCCCTCTCCACCTGCTTTGAGCCCGACTCCGCCGACACCATTATGACCGGCACGTCCATTATCCACCCGTTCTGATTCATGGTGCTCAGGACCCCGAACCCGTCCAGCTTCGGCATCACTATGTCCAACAGCACCAAACTCAGCTCCGACGCCTGCCTCGACAGTATCCCCACCGCCTGCACGCCGTCCTCGGCCTCCAAAATGTCATACTCCTCCCCCAGCAT
>CANREY010000124.1 GCA_947629755.1 uncultured Oscillospiraceae bacterium
GTCCAATAATCGTCGATCTTCGCAAACTCAGGTTCCCTCTCCCATGAGACCTTAATGTCGCTCAGCTCAGCATTTCCGATGTTGGCAAACATGATGTCGTAATATGTCTCATCGCTCTCGACGTCTCCCAGATGCACCTCGCGGCCGGGCATATTGCTTTCTTTGTCAAAGTTATTGTCCTCGACGTTCTGGCCCACCACATAGAGCTCCGGCGATTCCTTCCGGGCGACAAACGTGACATAGTAGTTGGCCTTGTCCGTTCCGTTTTCCGCGGTGACCGTTATGAGGACAGGCTTGCCCGATGTAAACTTGAGCGGTGATTTGCCGCTCGTCTTTTCGGTGGCGGCTTCGCCGCTGGCGTCAGGCCATGTTACCGTCGCCTTGCTGTCCGCGCTCCATGTTGGATAAATATATCCGTCAGATTTCGCTGTTATATCAGCCTCTGACGCCATGATAAATACTGTCTGATACTCCTCCATGCTGTCCAATCGTTCATCGACAGATGAATCGTAAACGGAACCGTAACCGGAATCGTAACGGGAATAATATCCGGTCTGATAAGCCACGAAAGTCTGGTACTGTTCGCCGCTGTCTTTCGTACTCACGCCCCTGATCCTGAAGTAGGTGCTACTGGACTTCACCTGCTCCGTGGGCTCCGGCGCGACATATGGAGCGACCTTGACTCTGAAGTAATGTATCTGATCGTTGATGTCAATAACAGTAAATTCAACGCCGTCTCTAAAGTTTCTACTCTTATACCCCTCGCCAAAAAGGGCGGCTGTAATGTCTTCTTTCTTGGCCGCTGTCGCCTCTTCCTGCGATGTATACTTGCCCTCGCACGCGAATTTTATATTATCCGCGCCACTTTTCTCAGGATGTTCGCCGTCTGTCGCGGTCATAACAAACGCATACTCATCGTCTACATCCATCCCATTTCTAAGATCAAACGTAAACACATATACGTTATCATCAAAATCTAGAGACGCGTAACTCATAGTCGTACTATCTTTCTTTAAATGACTATAGCCTACTGATATACTATTTTTATTAAAAACTACCTCGAAATGATAGATGTAATCTTTATTATTTTCCTTGCCCTTGTAAAAGGCCGTAAAAGATCCGCCGTACCAGTCGCCAAAGTCACCATTAAACGTATACGTGTTATCTTCCAGCTTTATAGTCGAAACCGAGGCTTCCGAAGCAGCAATGGCATCTTCTTTGGATTCATATGTTCCGTAATAAATTTCCAGCCCATCATACTTTTCTTTGAACGATTCCTTGAAATCCATCTTTAGATCCATGCTTTTACCTTGGAAGGAATATGGTATCTTAAAGCTATACCAATATGTGTCAACGCCTTTTTTGGAGTCATTCAGGTACGTGTACGTATATGACATGTATGAGTAGGGGTCAAACATCTCGATTGCCTCGTGTTCGCTATCCTCATCGGCGTTGGTGGCTGAGAAGTCCATAATATCACGATCCTGCGGCAAAAGGGCCTTGACAATATACCGCTTGTTTGCCGGGTCCAACTGGTTTTCCGCGTTTTCTCCCACGATAAGGAGCAGATATACACAGGGGACCTTGTTGCTATAATAGCATTGCAAGTCGTATCTTTCTTCCTGCGTCAATACGCAGTCATCATCCGGATAGTATAGCTCATAGTAACTGTAGCCGACAGCAAGGTCCAGATTTCCCTCGGCGTCAGGCTGTTTATAGTCGTCCCAATACCTGAGGTTGTATCTGTCGTAACACTTTGTCCATACCACAGTGCTGTTGTCGGCGTCGACTATTCCATCGTCCATACCGCCTTTTGTAAGTGCCGTGTTCAGCCGTTCCAAAATGGTTTTCACCGGCACCTTGTCAAGGGTATCCGGGTCCAAGTCCGTAAGGTCTATTTCGATAGGGGAGCTGTACGTCCCATACTCCTTGAGGGGCAGGAGCGACATGGGCATTATGCCCCCGTCCCCGTCGTCCTCATCGGCCATTGCCGTCGGGATCACTGCCGCCAGCATGACCAGCGCCAAAAGAAGCGCTATGTTTTTGCTGAATTTTCTCATGTTATTCCTCCTTAAGCTTTGCAAGAGCCAAAAGCTCCTGTATTGTATAAACGCGGCTCTGCCGCAGGGTTCCCATGTAGTCGTCAAATATCAGCGTGCCGTCCGGGAAGACGTCGCAGAGATTTGGCAGTCTCGCCAACGGCTCAAGCCCGTCCGTCAGCAGCACTCCGTAGCGCTCGCCCTCTCCGGTCATGTACTCCGCCACGGTGTATCCGGCGGAATCGTATATGTATGTCATAAAATCGTCTGACTGGAGCTGTCCCACCCGCTCGCCGGTATTTATGTCGTACACCGTCTGTGAGCCGTTCATGGGCGCCTCCACGCGGAATTTTTCCGTCGTGTACTCAACATTCAGGGACGGGTCCGGCGGGTCTATGCGCGTCTCATCGATAAGCGAGCCGTCTGCCGCCGAATAGCTGCGGACTGTCCCGTCATACCAGGTGACCTCAAGCCAGCTGTCCCCATCCTTCCGGCGAAATTGCTGGTCATATATCTTATCCGCGTCAGGGAGCTCCACGTCGGCGATCACTGTCCCGTCCATGGCGCATACCCTCAGCCTGTCATATCGGAACATTGTCACGGTCTTTCCGTCCGCGCTGAGCCGCGCCTCGCTGTGGGCGTAGCCGGGGTCATAGCTGAAAATATCGGCGTCGTTCCTTGTCTCAAGCCGCAGGACCTTTACGGACGTCCCGTCGATACCCGCCGCCGCGGCGGAGCCGCCGGCAATGCCGACCAGCGACGCCCTGCCGTCCCATGTGCTCATGAGCCTTGCCCCCGGGCCGAAGGCCGAAAATTTACTGTCCCCGGTGGCGACTATCGTGTATTCCCCCGACTTTTTAAAGGCGGTGATGTCCTTGTCGGTGTAGGCCACCTCGGTCTGCTCTCCGCTCTCCGGGTCAAGCTTCACAAGCACGTCCTCAAGGCTCAGATATATCCCGCTGCCGTCCGCCTGGACGCGGAAGGGACTTGTTGAGGAAAAGCCCCCTGTCTGCTTCGCCTTTTCGGTATCTATGACGGCGAATACGCTTTTTCCTCCGCCCGTCGCCGAAAAGGCCAGATATTTGCCGTAGAAGCCACCCTCAAAATGGGTAAACTCCGAATCCGCGTATATGATCATGCTGTTGTCCGGATCCGTCAGGTCAAGGACCTGAAGCCCGCCTCCGATGACACTCACGGCAATGCGCGAGGACGTGTCGTCAAGGACGAACAGGTCGTTTTCCGGATCCGTGAATATATCATTTTCAGGTATGCTCTGTAAAGCTCCCGGAAGCTGTACGGTGTGGAGCGCCGCACCGGTGGTCAGGTCGTACACATATGCCGTCGCCTCGTCGCGGTATACCGCGGCCACAGTGTTTTCATTTACGTATATGTTCGTCGCCGGCGCAGCCGTCCACAGCACGGCCCCGGTCCTTATATCGCAAGCCGTCAGGGCCCCTTT
>CANREY010000125.1 GCA_947629755.1 uncultured Oscillospiraceae bacterium
CGACTTGCATGTGTTAGGCACGCCGCCAGCGTTTATCCTGAGCCAGGATCAAACTCTCAATAAATGGTATCTTAACGGCTCCTCTCAGAGCCGCCAAAATCATTTCTTGATCGCTGTTTCTCAGCTCTCAAAAGAATCTCTTCGCTACTTTCGTAGCTTAAAGCCCTTCTCTTTTTTGGTGCTTTTCTCGTTTACATTGTTTAATTCGCAAGGTGCATCTCCGCTTCCCCTCAAAGGCTCAGCGGACTTTTAGAATAACATATCCGGGCGCTCTTGTCAAGACTTTTTTCAAAGTTTTTTTGAAAACCCGCCGGACGTGTACCCGCTGTTCAACACAGCTTGCTTAATATACTCCCACTTTTCCGATTTGTCAACAACTTTTTTTGAAAAAATCAAAAAATTTTTCGCCGTCCCCGTCCGTTATCACACATTATAATATATATGGTATTCGTCCGATTTCCGGGCGCGCAAATCTTGTGTTCCGCTTCTCAAGTTGTCCCGGAGGCCAATAACGATATATGTATTTTTGTCATCAATCCCCGACGAGCCTGTCCTTGGGCACCGAGACGTAATAGGTGTTATCCGTCTCATTGAAGGCGACCTCCAGCCCCAACACGTCGGTATAAAACTCAGCCGGCAGGAAATTGAGCCAATCGGCGGAGCGGTACACGAACTCGCGCTCATGCCTGACCCCGTCCATGTCGCTCCATACGGCCACGGCGCTACGGCGGTCGCGGCTCAGGTTAACGGTGCACCGTTGCCATGGGACGGCCACCGCCACGGCGGACAACTCGTCCTCCGCGTTGAAGACCCCGCCGCCAAGAGCCCTGACCGCCTGGGCCACGATAAGGTCCGTGCCGTCCTCCAGCTCCACCACCGGATAATAAAGCCCGTCCCCCGCGTACACGTTGGGGCGCTCACGGCTGTAAAACCGAAGCTCGGTGTCCTCGGAAAGGCCCTCGCCGTCAAGGAACTTCTCCCGCCAGACGTCTATGCTCACCTTCTGGTGAGTATATGTATAGTCATAGTCCAGACGGTACATGAGGACGCCGGTCTTTTTCGCCTCCTCGATGTTCTCCCGGTTCTCAAGGTCAACGCGGTAATTTTCGACCATGCCGCAGATAAATGGCACAGCCCCCAAAACGCCGAGGCACAGTATCGCCGTCTGGAAAATTAACCCCCCCCGCGAGATTTTTCACGTCCCAGCCTCTCCCCGGCCAGCACCGTCACCGATGCCAGCAGATAGAGAAAGTACGGCGTGACCACCCGGCCTCCGCGGGATTCCGTGGGCAGAAGTACGGCCAGTGAAAAAAGGCCAAGAAGCATGACGAGGCCGGGTATCTCCCGTCCTGAGTATACGACCGCCACAGCCCAGAGCGCGGAGAGGACCAGCAGTGCGGCGGTCAGAACGAGCATCGCGTTTCCTGAGAAAAAGCCGCTTACCAGCGCCGCCGCGGCGCAGGTCCCGCCCGCATATTTCGGCCACCGTGCCCGGAGCTTTTCGCCGAGGGCCATTCCCGCCAGAAGGAAAAAGCAGGCCAGCAGGGCCCCGTGGGTCATATTCCCCGCCATAAATCCCACATCTGACTTGGCGGACGCGAATATCCGGGCAAAGATGCCCTCCGACGCCTCCACCGTCTCCTCCATGGCCCTCGACGTGGTGGCCGGGGAAAGCAAAATGGTGCTGAGCCCCTCCGCCGCCGCTACGAACGACACCGCGGGCACAAGTCTACCGCGGCGGGAACGGACGGCCTTCACGAAAAACCAACCCGTAAGGGCCAGCGCGACCAGACTTGATTGCTCATTCGACGCCCCGCAGGCGAAGGAGAGGACCGCACACCCCAGTATACCATGGCCACCGTGCGGTCAAGGAGCATGAGCGTCAGAAAAATGAGCGCGGTGGGGAAGACGTAGTTGAAGAAGCTCGACACCCACATCATGCCCTGATTTATGACCGGATAGGGAAGCGCCAGCACTCCCGCCATGAACACCGCCAGCGCAAACGGAACGTTCTCCCTCCTCCCCGCGGCAAGGGCGGCGCAGACAGGTATTGACCCGCAGCATAAGAGGCACGTCACAACGAAGCTCCAGTTGCCAAGCCATAGCACCACCTGCGCGCAGACGTGGACAAATACCCGCCCGTTGTAGGTCTCGTAGTGCTCTTTATTCATTCTTATAAAGTTGTCAAAGCCGTCCCGGAGGAAAAGCCTGTACTGGTAGTCGTCCGTAGCGGGCAATGTCAGGGACGCCATCACCGCCAGAAATACAGCGGCCACGGCGGCAACAATAAGAGCAAAGAGCTTATTTGTGTCCAGCCGTCTTTTTTCCGTATCCATACGTCCGTCCCCCTTGATATAATTCTTTCTTTGATAAACAAAAATCCCGGAGCCGCTATGGCTCCGGGGTTTGGTGGACGATACAGGACTTGAACCTGTGACCCTCCGCACGTCAACGCCCGGTGCATACGCCCTTTCGCTTAGGGAAAAGCCAGTTTTTCTGAATTTTATGGTTTTTGAACCTCAGATTGAACCTCAAAAGCTTTGGAAACGTACGAGGCAAGCTTATCGGGATGCTTGTCTACTAAGTGAGTGTATATATTTAATGTAATTCGGCTGTCGGCGTGTCCGGCAAGGTATTGTACGGTTTTAGGATCAGCGCCGGACAAAATCAAATTTGATATATATGTGTGCCGGAGGATGTGAGGAGTGACCTGAAAATCAATGGTGTAGCAGAAGTCCCCTCCACGGCTTTTCGCACCCTTGACTCGGTCAAATGTGACCTTGGTGACCGTCTCCATACGAGAGGCACGGTATGTCCGTTCACCCACCTTCCGGCGCTCAACGATCGTCCACAGATTTTTGTATTGAGTTTGGGACAGTGCGGTTTCCCCTCCGATGACAAACCCATCTCTATTCGGAAGTCCGGAGAGGTAATCCGATAGGCAGGACGGAACGGGGATGTCTCTGCGGCCGGCGGCACTCTTGAGCATGTCGTTAACCACCGGTTGGTTATGCTCCCATCGGAGCGCCCGTTGTACAGAGATATAGTGCGTCTTACCTTTCGGTAAATGTACACAATCCCACTTGAGTGCCAGAATTTCTTCTCTCCTCATTCCGGTGTACAGCCCCAACATAATAAAAGGCTCCGCCCTGGTGCCTTTGACCGCATCAAGCAGGGTCTTGATCTGATCCTGAGAGAGGGCGGGTTTCGTTTTTGAACGGTATCCGGTATTCTTTAGCTTTCCACACGGATTCCGGTCGATCACTCCGTTATCAACGGCATTCTCGAACATATTACGCATAACGGAGAGCACTTTCCCTTGGAGTGACGCGGACTTTCCGGTGAGAGCGATCATGACCATGCGGGCATCGTCGGGTTTAACATCAGCAATATACATGTCTCCGATAATCGGGTCTATGTGAAGTCGGGCCGCGCTCATGTGCTGTTCCTTGTTCTTCGGCTTCATATCTGCGGTAGCAAGAGCCAGCCACTTTTCGGCGTATTCGTGGACGGTAGGGTTGTCCTGACGGAACCTACACTCGGAAATCTCCGCCTTAGCCGTCTCGACCTTCGCCGTCAGCTCATCCGGTGTTTTCGCATACAGGGCGACATATTTGCCGTCAGCGTCCTTTATGCGCTTGCGATACTCTTTCCGGCTCGGAATATATTCATATGACGGTTTTTTGGGACGGCTCATGCGCGCCTCCTTCCACCTGTGTACATTTTGGACACAGAGATTTTCTCATGCGGCACCCGAATCGAGTACCGATTGCCACATTATTTCCTTCGGCCGAACAGTTTCGTTATCTGCATCAAACAGGGGGTTCAACGCGCGTATCGTTGCTCGACGGTCAACGCATTTTTCTTTCTCAGCAAAACCTCGGATCTGGCCGCCGGGTCTTTGAGACAACGAAAGTATAATTCAGCTGTTGATTCGCAGTCTCCCAAAGCTGTGTGCGGAACACCTTTTAACTTGTACTTTGCTCTTAACGTATCAAGCTTGTAATTTGGAGAGTACACAGCTTTTTTAACAAAATCCCAAACATCGAACGTTACATTGCTGATTGATTGCCCTGTTCGTGTTTGCAGAAATTTGATGTCATAGCTTACAAAGTATCCCATAATCAAATCGTCCCCAATAAACTTAAGAAAGTTTGGAAACTCATCTCTCAAGTACGGCGCATTTGCTACATCAGCCCAGGCTATGTGATTTTTTGCTTGTGATTCGGGGTCTATTTTTCCGAGTGGGCAGATGAAACTATGATAGTAGTCAACCGCCTTGTGATGGCGGTAGCGAATTGCTCCAATTTCCAGAATATCATTATTTGACGGGTCGAGGCCAGTGGTTTCGACATCAATAACTGTAAAGTCCTCTCCCGGTAGGGCGTCAGTCGCCAAGTAGGAATTTTGCAACGTCATGTACGGGGCTTTATGCACCGGCATGGGCGGAACACTTGCCTCTTTGTCACTCTGGTTAATTCCGCCGTCTTCATCAGGCCGGGACCTTTTGGTCCATGCCGCACGAGCGAATCCTATACTGAGAGTAATGGCAAGAACGACGGCCGCAACAATAAGAATCACCTTTGTCTGTATTGGGACGTTCTTCGGTACCACGAGGATAATGAAGGCAATAAACAATATAATTAAGAGCAGAGTCAAAATGATCCATAGTTGAATCGGGGTTAACTTCTGCCGCCATTTCTTTCTCATATTTTGCCCCCCTATTTCGTGTCCAAATTGGACACCTACTTTAATCAAACGGGTGTCAGCTTTCAAATAGGAAGTCCAAAAAGGCATCCTCGGAAATGATTGAAATATCCTGCCCTTTAGTAGTAGCAAAGATTATTTCGTGTATTCAAACAGATATTCTTTGCTTGACCACACGTTTGACTTAAACCTTACCTCTATTGTTTTCCAATCAGAAGGAGCTTCATAACCCACAACGCCGTTCATTTTCTTACCGGGAGCTATGGCCCCGTCAAGTTGAGGCTTGTCTGAGCTCGTCAGAGCAGAAAGACTGACACTTGTAGAATAATCGTCTATGTATGCTTCAAAAGACATCATCGAGCTCACGGCAATATCGGCCTTCGAGTTGTTTTGGATTTCAAATTCGCAAATGACAAAGACCTTGCCCTCGGACGGGGTAATATAATTTGCGCCGCTACTCTCTTTCACGTTGACCAAAGTGACGATAACATCGTTGAGCTCCGCGCTTTCGCCTACTCCAAAGACAGTAGGCTCGTTTTTATTGGGCTGATTGTTGTCGTCCTCTCCCTGTATACTGCCGTCATTTACCTTTTTGGGTTGCTCCTTGCCTCCGCCAAAGGCGGCGGCGATCAGAACGACACCAACAAGAATGAGCAAAACCCCAAGAACCACATGCTTTTTCCGCTTTGCTCCACACTTGGGACACACTTTCGCAGATTTAGCGATTTCTTGCCCACAGGCCTTACATTTTACCATTTTTGCCATGTGAATTTCTCCTCTTCTCGGTATCCGACTTGGATACATGGGTATAATGACGGTAATTCAATCGGCGTACTTCTCGCGAATTGGGTTTTTGATTTTTTGCCTCTCTTTAATTTCGGCTTGTGCTGATGGTTCCTTAAGAATATGGAAAAAGACTTGTGCCGTGGACTCACAATCGCCGAGGGCAGTATGTCGAGGCCCGGATAAAGCATATCTGTCTCTGAGTGTGTCCAATTTGTAATTGCGGGAGGTAATAGAATCTCGTGCAAAAGCTAAGACATCAAATGTGATATTGCTTATACTTTCTTCGGCTCTTGTTTGTAGGAATTTCATATCATAGCCGATATTATAGCCGAGCAAGAGATCCTCCCCGATGAAATCAATGAAATTAGGAAATTCTTCGGATAACAGTGGTGCCGATGCAACATTCTCCCAAGTGATATGATTTCTTTCCTGTGCTGCCGGATTGAGAGCTCCAAGCGGGCATATGTAGCTTTGATAACGTGCATCTTCTTTCCACCCGCGGTAGCGAATTGCTCCTATTTCGAGTATATCGTTATTTCGTGGGTCAAGGCCAGTTGTTTCTACATCAATGACTGTAAAATCCCCTTCTGGCATATCGACGGTCTCCCAATAATGCGAATTAAGAGGGCAATATGGCGCAGGGGTTGTTGGCATCCTCCGATTTTTAACCTTTTTTGCTCCGGCGGGAGATGATTTTGAAGTTTTGAAAATAGTCACAAGCCGAGGGACGAAGATCGCAGATAATATTGAAACTCCAGCCGCAAATAACACTCCCCAAAAATCAATCTGTATTGTACCGTCAACGGTAGGGTAAATGGCGGCAATAATAACCATGCACAGGTAGAACACAACAAGAAAAATAAATATTCTCAGCAAAATATGTTTTTTCTTGCCAGAATGCTTTTTAGGCACTCACTTCACCCTTTCTTGTGCCCGAATCGGGCACATTATTATAGAATTTGCATTATTCTGTGATATAATGTCCCCGGCGCTAATACAAGGTGGGACGTTTCGCCGGAAAGGGAAATACATGGACATAGAAAAACTGATAAGGGCTATTTGCGCTCTTCAGCGGCTTGAGAAGCTTCTGCTCCTCTCACTGCTTCGATCCCTTGAACAAAATAGTCCACCTTCTGACGATCCTCAGGACTCAGAGCCTTCACGCGGGAAATAAGCTCATCATCCAGGGCCTCCTCTCCGATTTCGGAGAGGAGGCCCTCATTTTCGTCAGTTAATCCCAGCAGATAATCGACGGAAACTTTGAAGTATTTGGCTATACGCAGAGTGCTTTTCGCCGAGGGCGTTTTTAGCCCCGATTCCCAGCCGCTGACTGTCGCCTGGCTGACGCCAAGATCCACAGACACCTCTTTTTGAGATTTTCCTTGAGCTTCACGTAGCTGTTTTATGCGAAGCATCGTGGCCACAACTCCTTGCTAACTGAGCTTTTCTTAATAATATAACTGCTGGGTATAAAACGCAATCAAAAAAAGTTTCCTAATAGTTATTGACAAGTGGGACAAACTGTGCTATTTTATAACCACCGGTTAAATATTGCCTGGGCATATAACTTTACGGAAAGGAGATGGGCATATGAAAAGAGTTTGGCTTGCGAACCTGCGCGCTTCTACTGGAAAGATGCAGAAAGATGTTGCAGATAGCGCCGGCATTTCTCAGCCGGCATATTCCAGCATTGAGGCAGGTACTAAGAACCCAACCGTGGAGACGGCCAAACGCATCGCCGCAGTATTGGGCTTTGATTGGACCATGTTCTTTGAGGAACCTTCATCTGGGGACAGCGCTTGAAAGGAGGAGCAAAACATGACGGGGCAGAGGTATCAGCTCAAGGCCACAAAGGCGAGGCTCTATGGGCTGGTAAAACGGCACTTCGAGGTACCGGTGGCGTGTCAGCAGACAAATTTCGTCAAGCGATCCAGAAACAGAGATTATGCGCTGAAATTCTTCTATGAAGGAAGGATATATAGTTTCTTCCTTGCGGAATGCAGTGGTAAGGTGGTGCTTTCCCGAATGGTTGATACTCTGCGCGTGGCGCATGACCGGACATGGGACGCCGTGGACATCCAGCTTACGGAGCTACTGGAGCAGGGGTTGGCAGAACCAATAACGGAGGCAATAGCACAAGTGGCATCTACCCAGAAATAATTATACCCCAGGGAGGGGGCTGATACCATGGACAAAAAACCGATAAATATTATTCAAAGGGCGCGGAACGGTAAGGGTTTGACGCAGGAAGCGCTGGCGGAGATAGCCGGATGCTCGGTCGACTCCGTCCGGGCATGGGAGAGCGGGGTTAGAAACTGCCCTGTCGACATGCTGGGAAAACTGGGCGAGATACTGTCGGCCCCATGGCTGACCGGGGTATATCTCCGGGAACAGTCGACCAGCTTGGACGCGCTGATCCCCGCCTTTACTATCGGCCGTCCTTTGCCCGAAGCCGCGGCGGAGTACATATCAAACGTCATGGACTTCGTCGACAACAAGTTTGACAGGGCGCTGCTGCGGATGGTGGCCGACGGCCATATTGACGACGTGGAATCCGAGATCTTCGAGAGGATCATGGAGACCGGGGAAGCCATCACAGTCGCGTACTATGAGATGCGGTTTGCCGCAAGAAAGGAGTAAGTCATGAGTGAATTGCTCAGCAGAAAAGAGGCCGCGAAGCGGTTGCATATGTCGGAGGATCTTTTGGATCAGGAGAGGGCCAGCGGACACTTGGCGTATATCCAGCGCAAGCCTGGCGGCAAGGTATATATCACCGATACGGCCATAGAAGAATATCTTGCCAGGGCGACGCACCCGGCGAGAGTGACCACAAGGGGAACGATGGAAACATACCGCCGCCGGAGGGTGATATGAGCGATGGGCGCACGGTATAAGACCATGAGAACAGTGATCACCGGGCACAAAAATGCCCCCCGCCGGACGGTGAATCCGGCGAGGGGCGCATGGTATAAAACCATGAGAACATTTTTATTATACCACAGCTCCCACACTTTTGCAAGGGGGAATGAGGAAAAATGACTGAGGGCAGTCGAGGGGCCTATAACGCCGTGCTCCCGGCAGATGTTAGGTATGACGACGAGCTAAAGCCTAACGCCAAAATCCTCTATGCCGAGATTACAGCTCTTTGCGACAGCCGGGGATATTGCTGGGCCACCAACGGATACTTTGCCAAACTCTACAACGTTACCGAGGCTACGGTAAGCCGATGGGTGTCTCAGCTTGACTCCAAGGGTTATATCCGATGTGAAATGGTACCCACGAGCACCGGCATTGAGCGCAGGATCTACGCCGGCATATTTATAGTGACCAGGGGGGAGGTTGACAAAAAAGTCAAGACCCCCCTTGACAAAAAGCGCAAGACGGGTCTTGACAAAAATGTCAACACCCCTAAAGGTAATATATTTAATTCTTTTAACGATGAAAATTTATCGTTACCCCCTAAAGCCCCCCAAGGGGCGGCGCCGCCAGGAGAGAAGCGGAGATCACGCGAAATTAAACCGGCACCGGATTGGAAGCCGGATCGGTTTGTCGGCTTTTGGCAATTCTACCCCAGGCATGAAAATAAGCAGGGAGCTATAAGGGCGTGGGACAAGCTCCAGCCCGGCGATGAGCTCATCGACAGGATGGGAAAAGCGCTAAAGCGGCTTAAGGCAACTGAAGCATGGAGAGACGGAATTGGGATCCCGCACGCGTCCACTTGGTTAAATAACGCCAGGTGGGAAGACGCCGATGACCTCCCGGAGAAACCCGGCGCCATCCGGGGCGGCTGGGCCGTGGACGAGGAGGTGATCAAGTGATTGACCGCTCGAATATTGACGACATCGAGTATGGGATCATCGGCGGCCTGTTGCTCTGGCCCAAGTATGCGGGCGTGGCAGTAGCGAAACTGTCGGCCGATGCCTTTATGAACGAGGGCACTCGGACTGTCTACGAGGCAATATCTCACCTGCATTTTGCGGGAAAGCCCATTGATTGTGTGACGGTCCAGCGGGAAACCGGGCCCGATTATGTCCCGGTGATAAACGAGGCCCTTCCTCGCGCGACAGCTGAGGTTGAGTACTACTGCGATTTGTTGCTTGAGTACGACCGGCTGTGGCATATCCACCTGCTGGCCGGCAATTTACAGAACGCCGCGAATATGACGGAGGCGGAAAAAACGCTTGAGCAAATCAATGCCTTGATGTGCTCAAGGAGCGAAGTCGAAACCGTGGACGCAATGGAGCTTGTAAAGGCGTACATACTGCGGAAAAACGAGAAATCACCACCACCGGAGTATATCAGCTTCGGAATGGAGGCCCTGGACAAGGCGCTCTTTGTAAGGCCTGGGGATGTGGTGATCATCGGCGGATACTCATCGGCCGGAAAAACCCTGCTTTCCCTTCAGTTTGCCCTCCACATGGCAAAAAAGTATCGGGTAGGATATTTTTCGTTGGAAACAGACACCGAAAAAATGGGCGAGCGCATGATCTCGCATTACGCCCAGATCGACTTCCGCCGAATAAAAACCGGCACGGAGGATTCGCGGGATCTGGAGCGTGTCTTAAAAATGGGCATGGAGTTAGGGGATTATTCGGGCCATCTGAAATTTCACCGAGCCTCCGGGCTCTCCGTCAGGGACATTCAGGCAATAACCCTGAGCCTGCGGCACGAGATCATCTTCGTTGACTATCTGCAGATCGTCGACGCGCCGGGACGTGATTTTCGTGAAAAGGTCACCAACGTCTCCATGTCCCTCCACACACTTGCCCAGAGCCATAACGTGACGGTAATCGCGCTGGCTCAGCTCTCCCGCCCGGAAAGGACAAAAGCCGGAACAGCCCCTCCGAACATGTGGAGCTTCAAGGAGTCCGGGCAGATAGAGAACGACGCCGACGTGGCCATGTTGCTGTATCCCTCGGATATGAACGACAACGCTTCACCCCGTTACCTCAAGGTCAGCAAAAACAAGGATGGCACAAAAACTCAGATCGTTCTGGAATTTGATGGTGTCCACCAGACACTTAAGCCGATGCCTCCATCAATGGCGGAAAGATACCGCAATGTAATGAAGGCAAGCCGCGAGGCGGTGCGTCAACGAAACAGCGCTGACGGCTCAGGCCAGGTGACGCTTGAGGAGCTGGAGGGCGAGGACGATGACCTCCCGTTTTAAGCGGGTCTCAATAAACTTTAAAATCTTGACAGGAGGAAACCATGAGAACAATAGCGATAATGAACCTTAAAGGGGGCGTTGCGAAAACCACCACGACGGTGAACGTGGCGGCGATCCTCGCCCATGATCACAAGAAAAAGGTGCTTGTGGTCGACGCGGACAGTCAATGCAACACCACCGAATTCCTCGGCTCGCCGACCGGGGGCGGTACCTTGGCTGATGTTCTGCGGGATAATGATATTGGCATTTGGCAGAAGCAATATTTCCTTTATCGGTACGTCGTCGGAACAAATATCCCCAAGGTAGAGCTTATCTCCGGTAGCGATGAGCTTATGGATCTGGACCTGACTAAGGTGGAAACGGACGCGGTCAACGTAGAATCCTTGCGTGAGATGCTAACTGGCTGCTCTTACGACTTCTGCCTTATTGATTGCCCGCCGGCATTCAACGCGGCCAGCGCCGCGGCGCTTCTGGCGGCGGACGAGGTCCTGATCCCTATTAAGCTGGACGCCTTTTCCCTGCGGGGAATGACGAACCTTATGCGTCAAATCGACAACATGAGGGCGATAAACCCCGATCTCAAGCTCCTTGGCTGTCTGCCTACAATGTGGTACGCCTGCGATCGCACCACGGACGCCGAAAAAACATTGCGGGATTACGGCTTTGCGGTACTCCCACATATACGCCGCACTGACAAGGTCGACGACATGACCTTTGCCCAGCGTCCGATCATTGAATCCAGTCCTCGGAGCGCCGCGGCGATCGATTACCGGGCCTTTGTCCGTTGGCTCCTGAAGGGAGGCGGCGTAAATGGCTGATAAAAAAGGCTTTAACCTTGCTGAGGCCCTTGCGAGCGTGCCCAAATTGGACACCGCCGATGCCGGTCAAAAGAAGATAGAGTACATCGACACTGCCTACTTGTTCGACGATCCCAAAAATTTTTACACGCTTTCAGATTTAGATTCCCTTGTGGAAAATATCGAGCTGGTCGGGCTCCAGCAACCGCTCCTTGTTCGCGCGGACCCGGAGAATCCGGGGTATTACGTAATCGTATCCGGGCATCGAAGAAGGGCTGCCATACGCAAGCTGGTGGATGAGGGCCGGGAGGACCTGCGCAAGATACCCTGCATTGTGGAGGCCGGGCAGGAGTCGGCGGCTATGCAGGAGCTGAGGCTCATTTTCGCAAACTCCAGCACCCGGAAGCTCACTGACGCGGAGCTCGCGGATCAGGCCGACCGTGTGACGGCCCTGCTCTATCAGCTCAAGGAGGAGGGAGTAGAGTTTCCCGGCCGTATGAGAGACCACGTGGCCGAGGCATGTCAGGTGAGCAAATCAAAGCTTGCGCGGCTGAAGGTTATCAAAGAAAAGCTTGAGCCGCCGTTTATTCAGCGATGGCAAGCCGGTGAACTGGACGAATCCCCGGCCTATGAGCTGGCCCGAATGCCCATGGAAATTCAGTGGCGAATCGGCAAGTTTAAAAAGCTCCCCTCCACCAGCGCCCTGTCGGCAATTCGGGAGAAGGCCGAGAAGGGGGCCACGTGGACGCCGACGCTCAGATGTCCGGGCGGGACCCCGTGTACTAATTCCGACAATTTTCTGCGGTTGGCTGGAGAGCGTCCCTATAAAAACTGCGACGGATCTAAGTGCTGCCTTGAGTGCTATGATGGGGCAAATTGTGATCATTATTGCTGTGACCGTATGTGCGCCGAGGCCAAAGCCACAAGGGCGGAGCGGCAAAGAAAGGAGAAAGATCGTCTCGACGCATCAGCGCAAAAGCGTTTGACAGAGGCTCAGCGTAAGACCATCCCTTTCGCAAAGCGGGTGATCCGCGCAGCTGATGCGGCTGATTTGGCTGACGATGTAAGAATCAAATGGTGCAATTGGGGTATTGCGACTGTCGGCGACGCCAGGAATTGGGCAGATGGATGCTTCAAGAACTGGCCCAAGTATGGAGCGGAATATCCACGGTTTGCTCCTAATGAATTGTTTTTTCCTCTTGAGACCTCGAAAACTCTGAAGTGTTCCGCCGACTATCTGCTGGGTCTGACCGACGATCTCCACCCCGGCGCGTCTCCAACCGGTTATATCACCGAGGGGAATCCCCCGGAGCCCACTGAGGCAATGGTACTACTGAATTACGACATGGACGTGCCGTTTCGCCTTGATGCGAAATGGGATGGACATGGTTGGTGGGCGGCCGGCACGGCACTTACCGAAAAAGTCCTGGCGTGGTATCCTCTCCCGCCAACTCCGAAGATGTCGGAATTAAGCAAAGGCTCAAAGAATGAAGATCCTGATACGGAGGGCGACAATGACGAGACTTAAAAAGGGCGACATCTGCCCTCTCTGCGGAGAACCGATCATGACCAGTGATCCCTTTACCCTCGGATACCTGAGCGCATGGGCTGACCTTACATCCAGCCCAGAAACAGAGTCCCCGGCCGATGACAGTGGTGAGGATTTCCCGTTTGCTTACTCCGCATGTAATGAACGCGGAAAGGTCGCCCTCCGGGCCCAGCATGAGGCGAAAAGCCCGTGCGCCGCTTGCAGTTACGGCGGTAAACACTTGGACGCTCCGCCTTGCACAAATTGTCCGGCCTACCCGAAGGAGGCGGAGAACGAGCCGCTGACGCTGAAGGAACTGCGAGAGATGGACGGCCAGCCAGTCTATGTGGTCGCAAAAGAAGGGTCTGGATGGGCTGTGGTGGACTGGCACGGTGTCAATAAATCTTGGATGTATTTTAGCAAAACCGGGACAGCGGAGGGAATGAGTGCAAAAGCCGTTTTTGCCCACGATTATGGCACTGGCTGGATTGCTTACAGCCACCCGCCAAAGGGGGCCGGGGAATGAGCATAGACCAACTGGCATTGTATGAGGAGGAGCCGAAGGCCGAGACGTGCTTCAGCTGTCGGCATTTCTCCGAGCTGAAAAAGCCACGGGAAGTCGCGGAAGGAGCGGCCATTTACGGGTACTGCTTTAAGGACGGGACGAAAGACTATTCCCCCAACATGGGGAAGGGGTACCCGGTTTATATCCCGGAGGGAAAATGTAAGGACTGGAAGAAGCGCAGGGAAGACCGGTAAAGGAGGCGGCGAAGTGATCCATCTGGGAGAGACATTTTGCGTGGCGGTGACTAAAAAGAGATTTGGAGGCGTGGAATGAGGATACTTCCGATATTATTCACCACAGAGATGGTCCGGGCGCTTCAGGACGACATGAAAACGGCGACACGGCGGGTAATCAAATACTCCGCCAGCGACGTATATAAATCCGCTTGCTTTCATGGACGATGGCATGAGGGAATGACCGTTGATAATCTGCCACGGAGCTTAATCGACTGGTACTGCAAGGAGGTCAAACGACCGCCATATGAGCCCGGCGATATTTTGTACATCAGGGAGACGTGGGCCGTACACCCGTGCCGCGAAAGTGATTGGCTGACACCGGATTTGCGCCGAAAATGCCGAAAAACCGGGGAAGGCATGGGTTGTTACATATTTGCTGCGGATGGGCTTAACGGAATAACCCCGTGCTGTACAAGTGTTGCATATCATAAATGGTCCCCATCTATCCACATGCCGAAAGAGGCCGCAAGGATATTCCTCAAGGTGAAGGACGTGCGGGTGGAGAGGCTACAGAACAGCTTCTTTGCCCCCATAAGCCCAATTTTTGATCTGTTGGCGGAGGGAATGGACATAGGAGACGACTGTCGGAATTGCATCGCAACTTACGGAAATCCGTGTTGTGTCGATACCGTTGACGAAGATGGCTCTAACTTATACGGTGGAGACTGCGGGATACTCGATGTTGTCCGAGGAGATTATTCTGATCTTTGGAATCGCCTCTACGCCAAGCCAATGCCGGTGAAGGAGCGCGGTGTGGTGGTCAGGTACGAAAGCTACCCGTGGGAGGATATTCAGGAGGTCAGGACATACCGGGGTCTGCCTTGGCTGGTCATTGGCAACCCGTGGGTGTGGGTCATTGAGTTTGAGCGGACGGACAAGCCGGAGGGGTGGCCGCATGGTAAAGCGTAAGCGTTGGACTGCGGAGGAGCGGGAGGCGGTCTACAAAAAGATGGACGGCCACTGCGCCTACTGCGGGTGCGAGCTTTCCCTTGAGGAAATGCAGGTCGACCACATTACCCCCCTGAGACGATATGAGACGACCGAGGGATCTGACCGCCCGGAGCCCAATTCACTTGACAATCTTCTTCCGGCGTGCCGGAGCTGTAACCACTATAAGGACACGATGTCGGTTGAAACATTCCGCTCCATGCTGGAGCGGGAGCCAGAGATACTGGCACGGGACAGCGTGGCATACAGAAACGCCGTCAGGTTTGGCTTAGTGATACCTAATCCGGGGCCGGTGAAATTCTATTTCGAGAGGAAGGGTGAATGTGATGGAACGTGAGATACTTTTCAGAGGCAAGAGGCTGGATAACGGGGAATGGATTATAGGGCATTTGCTTACATACGAAGATGGACGGGCGAGGATAATTCCGAGCCATACGGATATTTTTGCTATGAGAAAGATGACAGTATAATCCAGATGGTTGCCTATCCCGTCGACCCCGCCACCGTGGGGCAGTACGTGGGTATGCCGGATAAGAACAGGACGAAGATATTTGATGGTGACCTGCTGAAATATACGAGAGGTGAAGATGACGCGCCATATCGTGTATTTTGGGATAATTTTAGCTGGTACATACAATGCGAAAACCGTATGCCGGACAGGCTCAGCGGCTCCCAGCCTGAAGATTGGGAGATCATCGGCAATATCTACGATAACCCGGAGTTGTTGGAGGCGACGAAATGAACAGCACTAAAATCGAGTGGGCGGATATGACGTGGAATCCGGTGACGGGGTGTCGGCACGCTTGCGAATATTGTTACGCCCGGAGGATAGCTGAGCGGTTCGGCGGGGGAGGTACTGAGCTTTTATTGGAGGCCGCACGACTTGCCGAAGGCTCAATCGAGCTTGAGGAGCCGGTTATGAGAACGCAAAAGAGCGGGAAGACAGCCAAAGCCAGCTTCCCTTACGGGTTTATTCCCACCTTCCACCGTTATCGGCTGGACGAGCCTTTAAAGATGAATAAACCCCAGACGATATTTGTGGTGTCCATGGGGGACCTGTTCGGGGACTGGGTACCTACGAGCTGGATAAAGGCCGTCTTTGACGCCTGTCTCGCTGCGCCATGGCACACGTACATGTTCCTCACCAAAAACCCACAACGGTATGTCATTCTGGATAAGATGGCGCTCCTGCCCCGCGGGGATAACTTCTGGTATGGTACGACGGTAACGAGTGCGGACGACAACACAGATTTGGATATGATGGACTTGCAGGATTCAGGGCTACATATTTTCTGGTCCGTGGAGCCGATGATGGGACCAATATCTGAAGTGTCGCTCTGGGTTCAGCACCCCGATCTAATCATCGTGGGAGCCGAGACCGGGAACAGGAAAGGGAAGGTGACGCCGGAGCGGAAGTGGGTTGACGAGCTTCAGCTTAATTGTGTGAGTTTCCGTATCCCGGTACTGTGGAAGGACAATATCCGGAAGCTCTATCCGGACCTACCGGCATCGGCACCGAGACCGGGGAGGTGAGCGGGATGAAATTCAGAGATTCAAAGACGGGGAGGGTGTACGGGGATATTGAGGACGCAAAGAGGATATTTTGCGTAAACCAGCCCGTATGCAGGAGACAGTGGTGTCCCTTGTGGGAGCCAGCGGAGTACACATACTGCTATAAATGGGCAAAAGCCCACCCTATCGAGGCCGCAAAGCTGATGGGGTATGAAGTCATAGACGAATAGGAGGACAACATGGATAAACAGAACAGTCAAACAGGGCTACGTGTAAAGTATGACGTCAAAAAGGTCGAGACGGGGGAGACAGTCAATAACTGCTTTGTTCTGCGACCCGACAAAGACCCGGCGGCTGTGGTGGCGCTTCGGACTTACGCACGGGTCACACCAAACAAGGCTTTGGCTGATGACATTATTACGTGGGTCGGGGCGGAACCGGCGGACAAGCCCCTGAGCGAGTGGACGCTGGGGGAGGCAAAAGCGGAGTGCCGCGGGCGGACGCCTACGGGCTTCGATAAAAACAAGGCATGTGTCGGATGCCCACTCAACGGCAAGGTTTGTGATGACTGCGAGAATGTGTTTTTCCCCTTTGCGCCTGAAGACTGGAAAATTGACGGCGAAACTGAGGCAAAAACGGAGCGGGAGGGTCTGGGACCCTCCCCTACGGGAGAGACGGAGGGCCCGGCGATGGGCGTAGGGGCGGGTTCCAAACCCGCCCGGCCTCGGCTGGCGGAGGTGCTGGGGGTGGAAGTGGGAGAGCGGTTCCAAGTGGACGGGGCCGCAGGAGAATTTTGGGTGGAAAGTGACGGAGGCGTGAAGTCAAGCTGGACCGCTCCTTCTATTCCTCCCATAACGAGGTATATTTTATACGCCATCAACCACCCGGAGAGCATCATCCGCGCTCCGCGGCTGACGGAATCCGAGATCGCCATTATGCGTGCCGTGGGGGCGAAGTGGGTGAGCAGGAACATAAATAACGGTGTTGATTGCGCAGTTATTTGCGCAGCAGTTTACCTGTGGAGGGAAAAGCCGTCGAGCAATATTGGCCTATATTTTGCTGACGGTGGCCCGATTGCCACTGTTAACGATCCCGACATCTTTTCGAGCGTGAAGCCGGGGGAGTGTATCGGAGTGGAGGAGGCGGAGAGATGATGCTCAGAAAACAGAAAACGGGAAAATCAGAAACTGAGACCGTGGTTGGGAAGGCTCGTGTTAAACCCGCCCGGTCGAAACTGGCGGAGGTGCTGGGGGTGGAAGAAGACGAGGAGTGGGAAGCCTACTCTGCCGTCCACCGTATACACAGAGGGAAACGAGAAATTAAAAGAGGCCAAGACTGGGTACAGGGTGACAATGAGGCGTTTCTGGCCGTTCTGATAAATAATCCCAGTCAAATCAAACGCTTGCCTCGCCAGCGGCTTACGGAGCCGGAAATCGCCATCATGCGGGTGATGAATGCAAAATACGTCACACGCCTTGATAACAGTACCGTTGGGCTGTGGGGTGAAAAGCCGGACTGTGACGTAGATGCTCCGGGTAACTTGAATTTTACGCTTATATACCGTGGAGAACAATTTATCACCAAAGTATCTTCTTCGCTTTTCCCCAGCGTGAAGCCGGGGGAGTGTATCGGAGTGGAGGAAAAAATATGAACAATAAGCATTTGCCACAGTCGTGCGGAAATTGTAGGTACAGAAATGTAAGTATCTTTGATGGGCCTTGCAATTTTTGTCGACATTCGTTCTATCCGGGCGGGGATATGGATTGTTGGAGAAAGCGCCGTTGTTGGCAGACGCCGAATGTCACCCGCATATTGGCCGCGCTGATGGCCCTCGCAGCGCTGGTTGCGCTTCTGGTGTTTGGTAAAACAACGGCCATAGCGGCAGGATTCGATGATGAGCTCACGGCCCGACAGGAGGAGGTACACGCTGCGGCGGAGCTCTTGAGGGAGCTGGGCGTTGCCGAGGAGGACGCGGCGATTAAGGCCTTGTCCGTTGAGTGGTGGCGGTGTGAGCGGCTTCGTGGGGCACGGTATCTGGGGGTGTACACGGTCACGGGCTATGACATCGACTGCCCCCACTGCCAAGGTAAATACGTTAATCAATCGGCGTCGGGAGTACAGCTTACGCCGGGGCGGTCGGTGGCGATGTGCAAGGATTTTCCGTTTGGTACGGAGATTTACATAGAGGGGCTGGGCTTTTACGTCGTTGAGGACCGAGGCGTGGGGCCGGGACAAATTGATGTGGCGTGTTCAAGTCATTCGGAGTGCTATGCGCTGACGGGTCATTATGAGGTGTGGGTGCTAAAGTGAAATCTCATACATATTCCTGCCGAGTTGATCCCGATCCGCCTGAACCGTTGGTGTGCGCGATATGCGGTAAGCCGGCTGTGGCGTTATGTGATTATCGGAAATATTGGCATTGTGGCCCCGTAGTGCGTACATTTGGCAAAATACTTCCACAATTCAACCCCATAATCGCCAGTATTCGCACCTGTGACCGGCCCTTGTGCGCGGAGCACGCTTTCCATGCTGGACCGAATGAGGATTACTGTCCGGATCACTGCTCCGAGGTCTCCCGTGCGAGGAGCCGATGGGCGGAAACGGTATTTCGGGCCCAGTGCCGTAAGCTTGAAATAGATGTGCCCGATTCGGGCACGTAGAAGGCGGGGTGAAAGTATGAAAGACTCTCCCTTTTGGGCGACGATGCTAAAAAACGCGGTTGTAGTGGTGTGCTTTACCATTTTGGCTTGTGTGTTTAATCACTGGTGGATCATCTTGTTCGCGTGGCCTTTTGAGCACGATGTAAAAACTTCCAAATAGTAGTTTATATTTATAGAGGCGAGAGGCTTTATGCCCACAGCCCGAATTCTGAAAGGAGTTTCGGGCTGTGGCAAAATTCAAAAAGATCATAGAGGCGGGGCCGTTGGTAATAGAGACTATCTATCCTGCTCCGAATCCCAGAGATACGCCGGATGTCAGAGCGGGAAAGAAGAAGCTCAGCTCTGAGGCCCAGCAGAAGATTAACCACAAGTACGCATGGCAAAAGCTCCGTCTACTGCTGGCGGCCAACTTTAAAAGGCGGGATCTGTGGATCACATTGACATGCGATGATGAGCATCTGCCGAAGAACCGAGGGGAGGCGCAGTCTTTGATCAAGGGCTTCTTTCGGCGGCTCCGTCGAGCTCGGACCCGGCGCGGACGCGATTTGCGCTATATCTACTCCATAGAGCACAAGCACGGCGACGGGCGATGGCACTTTCACGCTGTCATAAATGCCACGGGTGACGATTACAAGGAGATCGTTTCGTTGTGGGGCAGTGCCCAGAACGTGGAGATCCGAAGTATTCGGGTCGACAAGGAGAAGAACTTCCGCACCCTGGCCATGTATATGTGCAAGGAACAGCGGGACGCCATTGGCCAACGATTGTGGTCCGGCTCCAAAAACTTGATCCGGCCAAAGCCTGAGTGTATGCGGGTACCGGACGATGAGACTATCCGCGTCCCACATGGCGCTACGACGCTGGAGGAGTCAAAGGTGCGTACTCAATATGGAGTATTTCAATATGTAGAATATCTTGTCCCCGGATGGGAACGCGGGGTGAGATCTTCGAGGCCCAGAAGACGCAGAAAGAAATAAAAAGCTTTTTATATTTTTTCGGTCTTGGGGGATATATTAACTTTAGGAAAAGATGGTGAAAAGACTTGCAAACAGCGGAAAAACGTGGTAGACTACGAGTAGTGAACGGATGGATAATTTGCGAGTGCGGCAAGAAGCTCCAGCGAATCTCGCCGGCCACCGAGGCGGAGAATCTGGATCTCTGGTGTCGATACTGCAAGAGACCACACAAAGTGAACATCCACAGAGGCGAGTGCTTTGAGAGCCACGGCCCATGATCATGCGTGATGCGTGTGATCGTTGGTCGTGGCTCTTTTCGTTTATCCGGGAGGTGGACGCATGGCTATGAGACCGCTGAGGCCCTGCAAGCATACGGGATGTCCGGTGCTGACGCGGGACGGATGGTGCGAGAAGCACCGGCCCAAGTATAGACGTGGCTCCAGCGATGAGTATCACTGGATGTACAGCCTACCGGTTTGGCGTGAGAACCTGAGGCCGGCACAGTTGACGCGGGAGCCGTTCTGTCGCGAGTGCGCGAAGGCAGGGCGAAGGGTGAGAGCCGCTGTTGTCGACCACATCGTGCCGCACCGTGGAGATTGGGCGTTGTTCGTGGACCCGGCCAATCATCAGAGCCTTTGCAAGTTCCACCATGACCAGAAGACGATGCGGGAACGAGCAGATATGCGGCAAGAAACAGCGGAAAATTGAGACGAATCTGCAAAACGAAGCTACGTCCGCGCTTAGGCGCGTGGCCGTGCGCGGCCTCGGACGGGCGCAGGCGCGGCCGCACGGCCCCTTCGGGGCGATCCTCCCCCCACCCCGAAAAAGTTTTGGGCGCGTTTTCTCTCCACCCCGTGCCGTCTCGTTTGTGAGAAAAATTCCCCGATGAAGTTTTCGGAGGGCAGATCGCATGATGCAGTGAAAGAGCGGAGGTGAGAATATGGCTACGCGGCCCAAGACTGCTGATAGCATGGATAAACACTTGACCGCGGCCGAGAGAGCCGCCAGAAATCAGGCCGAGACCGATGTCGGCGTGGGCCGGGCGGAGACCCTCGTCATGCCGTCCAGCGTCAAGAAAGACAACGGCGCAAAAAAGTACTGGGCGGAGATCCTCAAACGCATGGAGGGCCTCGCCATATTGGATTCTCTTGATGCTGAGGTGCTGGGAGTCTACTGCATGATGCTCTCCCGTCGAGACCTGACCAATGTCACATTGACCCGGCTCCTGAAGCAATGCGCAAAGAAGGACACTCCTGACGAGGACCGCGTGGAGCTCCTTGGGCAGATCGAATCAATGTCCTCAAAGATTCAGGGGCAGGAACGTATTATCCTCAGCTACGCCGATAAATTGGGTCTCACGCCGACCGGCCGCGTAGCGCTTGCCAGGCGCCGGGCCGCGGCGGTAGAAAAGGCGGACCCCGACAGCGATTTGTTCGGAGACAGTTAAGACAATTGGAGAGATGATATGGAAACAGTAAAAACCCCAACAAAACTGGAGATGCGTCCAGTGGACGCACTTATCCCCTTCGCGGACAACGGCAGGAAATGGCTGAATGGAAGGCCATAATGAATACGCACAGAACTTAATTGCGAAATTTTATAAAAACCTCTTGACTTTCGTGTAACCAAATGTATAATATACTTATGGTGACACAAAAGGAGGTGGCGCGATGTCACCGCGTACCGGAAGGCCGACTGATGACCCAAAAACGCATGATACAAGAGTCAGGATGTCCGATGAGGATATTCGTCGCCTTGAGATTTGCTGTCAGCGGACGGGGATGACCAAGGCGGAGGTCATACGTCAGGGAATTCGTGAGGTCTACGAGAAAGTGAAATAAAAAAGAGTCCCGGCGACCCGCTAAAGTCACACCGGAACTCTAAGCACCACCCCGAAGGCTGGTAAATTTATTATACCGTAGCCTCCGGGAAATTTCAAGGAGGTTTTTATGGAAAATGTTCTTATTAAGACCGGGGACATTCCCGGTGTGACAGTCAGGGACGGTAGCCCCTTTTATGATCTGTGCGGCAGATCTTTCCCTGTTGTTGGTGTCCTGAAGGACCGTAACGGCGGGCTTGTGCCTGTTTTGGACTTTAAGTGGATGGATGACAGGCAATGGAACGATCTGGCCGGAATGAAAGCAGGGTGACCAGCGGTGAACGAGGAAAGGCTTAGAAAATCCCTCTGTTCCCTGCCCCGTGTGGAAAAACTTCTTCTCCTTTACGCCTTGCGAACACATCAGTGGCCCACCGGTGGTGCGACATGTTCCGGCGTTACGACGAGACAAAATTTCGCTGGTACGGGCGGCCTCGATGAATTGCACGGAGGCGATTACGGCCATGGGTAAGCTCATTGACTTGACAGGGCAACGATTCGGAAGATTGACGGTGGTGGGGCGATCTTTTGTACGAAAAGGGCAACTCTTTTGGACCTGTCGATGTGACTGCGGCAATATCTGCGATGTGCAAGGAAGCTCCCTACGAGGTGGACGTACAAGTAGTTGCGGCTGTCTCCATGACGAAATGGCCTGTGAGCGTCTCCGAGTCAATGATTACTATCGACATGGCGAATCTGGTGTAACTGATGCCAAACTATATCGCGTTTGGGTCAATATGAAGCAACGATGCTATAATCCGAAAAGCCCTGAGTATCACAATTATGGAGAGCGGGGAATTTCCGTCTGCCATGAGTGGGTCAACGATTTCACAACGTTTATGCATTGGGCTGAGGAAAACGGCTACCGTCAAGGGCTTTCTATTGAGCGCATCGACAATAATGCCAATTATAGCCCCGAAAATTGCCGTTGGGCGACTTCGAGAGATCAAAGCAACAACCAGCGAAAGACGGTTTTTCTAACATATAATGGAGAGACTAAGCCTCTTTCTTTTTTGGCGGAAGAACATGGACTTACGCGTGAGCTGGTTAAGCATCGTCTTATGCGTGGATGGACTATTGAGCGGGCCTTGACCGAGCCAGTACACAGTAAAACTAAATCGAGCCGAGAGTCTTAAAGACCACGGGCCAGTGTGAAGCTGCAGTTTGTCTGCGGTACCGACACTGGCCTTTATTCTTTTCAGGAGGTTTTGATATGGGGATGCGCCGCCAGAGCGGTTTGCATCACCCCGCGGCGGTGTATGCCAAGCAGGTGGTGTACGGAAAATTACACGACCAGTGTTGCAAGTGGGAGATTCTGGCCTGCCAGCGGTTTCTTAACGATCTCAAGCGCCAGGGAACGCCTGAATTTCCGTATGTTTTCGACACCACCCGCGCTGACCGCGTAATCCGCTTTTTCGGCCAGTGCAACCAGAGCCGCGGCGTGGAGGCCGGGCAGTCCGTCACGCTCCAGCCCTGGCAGGTGTTCGATCTGTCGAACGTGTATGGATTCGTCCATATGGACACCGGCGCACGGCGCTTCATAAAAACTTATAACAAGCGGGCCCGCGGCAATTTTAAATCCACAGAAAAGGCCATACAGGCGCTCTACCACATGTGCGCCGACGCCATGTACCCGCCATATCGCCCGGAGCTCGCCGTCTTTGAGATGGAGCCGGAGGTCGAGTGCGCGGCGGTGGACCGTTCACAGGCCATGCGCGTGTTCGGGGACGCCAAAAAAATCGGGCAAATATCTCCCAACATTGCCAAGCGCCTCTATATCCCCAAGAGCAATCCCGTGGTCCATAAGACCCGCGGCGGCTACATGCGGGCCCTGTCAAAGGATACCCGCAATAAGGACTCCGGAGCTCCATCCTACTTCGTATTGGATGAGTACCACGCACACCCCACGGCCGAGATCTACAACATTGGCCTTAACTCCTTCGGCAAGCGGCCCCAGGCTCTGCTGGACGTGATCACCACGGCCGGCGATGACGCCCAAAGCAAGCCCTGCTATGCCGAGGAGCAGTACTGTAAGCGGGTGCTGGACGGCGAAGTGGTCGACGAGACCTACTTTATCATGATCCGTGAGCTGGATGAGGGGGACAACCCCCACGATGAGGCGACTTGGCTGAAGGCCAACCCGTGCCTCCGGTATCCCAACGAATATAGCCGGTACCTTCTAAATCAGATTCGTTCTGAGTACACGGCGGCTTACGGCTCCAACGATCCCGACAAGATCCGCGCTTTTCTGACCCGGCGTATGTGTCTTTGGCAGACCGGCGCCGTTAACCGCTATCTGGACGAAAACTGCATGAAGCATCTCCGGGCGTCCCAAGTATCCAGAGAGAACTTCGCGGCGCTGACGGACGGGCTGGAGGCCCTTATCGGATACGACCTGGGCAAACGGCGGGATCTATCCGGTACCGGAGCGGTTTTCGAGCTGCCGGACGGACGGTTCGCCATCAAAATGCACGGCTTTATGCCGCAGAACCGGGCCGCCGAGCATGAGCGGTCTGACCGTGTCCCCTACATCGCATGGGCCGCCGGCGGGTACTGCACACTGACGCCGGGTGAGGTCACTGAAAATAACTACGTCTACAACTGGATATGCGAAGGCGAGCGGGAACACGGGTGGAAGCTGGTGGAGGTGGATTATGACGGGCACAATGCCACGGATCTGGCCATAGCCATAAATACGGACCGCAATAACGAGGATTTTTGTGTGGAGATAGCGCAGACGTGCGCCGGGCAGAATCTGGCTTGCAAGCGGTTCCGAGAACTTCTGCTGGAGGACCGGATCGTGACTGAGGAAAACCCGCTGATGATTTGGTGCGCGGGCAATGCCATCGAGATCATCAACAACTACGGGGACATCAAACTCAGTAAGCGCCACAAAGACGACACCGAGCGCATCGACCCCCTTGCGGCCACCATGAACGCCTTGGGCCGAGCGCTGGTCCGGCAGGAGAAGCCGAGCTTGAGTAAACGGATCGCCGAGGGGAGCTGGAGCATGTGACAGAACCTTTTTGACCGTGCCCGATTTGGGCACATACCGATTTTGCCTTGCCGCCGCGTTGACATCTGCGCCATGCGGAAAGAGCGGCGGCAAAGGCCCCTATATGTCCCAGCCCGGCGCGTGAGCCGGACGGGACCTGTCCTTCCTTTCCAAATGTATAAGACCATCAGGCCGGTAAAGGTCTCGGCTGTGTCCCGTGCCAGCGGGCACAACCGCTCCAGTGCAATTCTGGTGAGCCGGTATTCCAATTTGTCCTTTTGCGAGCCGAGAGACTGCAAGTCCACGGGCCGGGGATCAGACAGCATCTGATTTCCGGCCCGATTTTTTGTTTTCGGAGGTGCTTATGAATCGCTTTTTGAAAGCTTCCCGTAAGGCGCTGGAAGCGATCATGCCAACGGCGCTTGTGTTGATCGGCGCTGTGGCCATAGCGGTGGGCGTCGGTATGATCTATATACCGGCCGGTGTTATTGCCGGTGGGGCATTGGCGGCGGTCTGCGGCATTGTGCTGATTTTGGGAGGAGGTGGCGGCAATGGCAAACAGATTTGAGCGGGGAGTCCATGCTTTAGCAGCCGGAACACCCCCGCGGGCGTCCCCTATCAGGAACGCCGTACCGGCACTCACGGTGGCAAGCCCCGAAGGGTGGCCCACGGGGAGCTCCACTGAGTCTGGCGCTATGAAATTGTCGGCGGTAAATCGTTGCCAAGTGCTGATAAGCGAGTCTTTGGGAAAAATGCCGATCTACTGCATTGACTCGGAGCGGCGGCGGGTGGGCCACGATCTGCTCTATATGCTGAATGTACGGCCCAACGAGGCAATGACGCCCAGCGTAGAGAGGCAGATGGTGGAGGGGAACAGGCTGAGCGGCGGAAATGGCTATGAGTGGATCATACGCGACTCACGCACGGGGCGGCCTGTTGAGCTCATTCCACTGCCATGGGAATTGGTACACCCGTTTAAGGACAGCAATGGCGTGATCTGGTACGGAGTCTCTCACCCGGACACCGGGGCGTCTATGGTGCTATCAAGCCAGGACGTGTGCCATTACAAAGCATATACCCACGACGGATTGACCGGCATCTCGATCCTGCGGCGGGCCTCGGAGGTGGTAAACGCTGGGAGAGCCGCTCAGCAGTATGAGGCAAATTTCTTCGCAAACAGCGGACGGCCCTCCGGGGTACTGACGGTGGATACAGATTTAAGCGGCACTGTGCCGGAAACTGACGCCAATGGCAATGTGAAACAAATCAAGATGAAGGATGTTATCAGATCGGAGTGGGAGCGGGTCCACGCGGGGCCCAACAACGCCCACCGGATCGCCATTCTAGACCACGGTCTCAAGTACCAGCCCATATCCGTCTCCAACGCCGACGCTCAATTTGTGGAGTCCAAGGCTGTGACAGTTGAGGACATCGCCCGTTTTTACGGCGTGCCTCTTTCAAAGCTCTACGCCGGGAAACAGGCTTATAACTCAAATGAGCAAAATGCCATCGACTACGTAGTCTCCACGCTCCACCCCATTGTGACCCAGTACGACCAGGAACGGACCTATAAACTGTTTCTTGATTCGGAGATAGCCCATGGGCTCAGGCTCCGGGCCAACATGATGGTGGAGCTGAAGGGTGACATCAAAAGCCGCGGCGAGTGGTACAAGGCCATGCGTGAAATCGGAGCTTTTTCAGTCAACGATATTCTGGCCTTGGAGGACTTGCCGTCAGTTGATGGCGGCGATGAGAGGTACGCCTCCCTCAACTACGTGCCACTCTCCCTGTTCCGACAACTCAGTATCAATCGAAACTCAAACGGAGGTAAAAACAATGAGGGTACAGCTTAACGGCTATGTGGTGGCTGACGATGACGTCTACTTTTACAGGTTTTTCGGCATCATCTGCTTTTCTCCGAGGGATGTGAGGCAGTTCCTGGCCAGCAACCCGAAGGGGGAGGACCTTGTGCTGGAGATCAACAGCCCCGGCGGGTCTGTAATTCCGGGCTTTGAAATGTACTCGGCCTTGCGAGCCAACCGGGGCAATGTGCATGTTGTGGCCGAGGTACAGTCCCTGTCGGCCTCGGCGGCTTCGGTGCTGATGCTGGGTTGTGACCGGGTAATGCTTTCGCCGGTGGCGCAGGTCATGATCCATCTGCCCTCTACCACCACGGAGGGCAACGTCAATGACCATCGCGCCGCCATCAGGATGCTTGAGAGCACCACCACGTCCATACTTAACGCCTACGAGCTGAAGGTGGGCGGAAAACTCACCCGCGAGGACCTGGACGATCTTATCCGCGCGGAGACATGGATGCCGGCCCAACAGGCCGTGTCAGCGGGGCTGGCGGACGGGATCCTCTATCAGGAAGGCGAAACGCCTCTGGTGATCCCGGAGAACATCACCAATGCCGTTGGCGGCGGGATCCGCGCCCTGGCTATGAGCTCCGGGGCCATGCCCTCGGCGGAGAGCCTCCGGGCCAGGTATCAGAAGTTGGTGGATGAGGGCAAGGCCCCCGCGGTGAACGAGGACGGTACGCCGGTGGCTCCGGTCCCCCCAGCGAACCCCGCGCCCAATAGCGGGGCCATGAAGGACGACTGGCGGAACCTCGCCAGGGTCGAATTGAGTAAAAAACGGTTCCTTGCGAACTGAAATTTGAACGGAGGTAAAAATATGCGCGATAAACTCATGAGAAAGTTGCTGGATCTGAAAAACCAGCGGGCCGTCCAGTGGACCGCCGCCTGTACGGCCGTGGACGCCAATGACGAGGCGGCCTACAATGCCGCCATTGCCAAGGTGGACGAAATCGACGCCGAGATCGCAAAAAACCAGAAGCTCCTTGACAAGTACCAGCCCCCCGCAACCGATACCGTGCTCGGCAACACCGTCAACGGCGCCAACAACAGCAACCTTGCGGCGCTCCGGTCCTCCAACGAGTATGTGAGGACTTTCTGCGATGCTATCCGCAACGGCGTCACCCGCCGGGACGCCCGGAGGAGCGCGGACTACCACATCCTGACCGACGCCCTGACCGAGGGCACCGACACTGACGGCGGCTTCCTTGTGCCCGTGGACCTTGAGACCAGAATCAACGAGCTCCGGAGGCAGTTCGTCTCCCTGCGGAGCCTGATCACCGTGGAGCCTGTCACTACCCTGACCGGCTACCGGGTGCTGGACACCGCCCCCACCAAGGGCTTCACCAAACTGTCCGAGATGGGCGATATACCCCAGGATGACCAGCCCAAATTCAGCCGTTATGACTTCAAGGTGGAGGACTACGGCCTGATCGTCCCCATCTCCAACGACCTCCTGCAGGACAACGACGCCGGCCTTATCCAGTACCTGGCCCGCTGGATGGCCAAGAAGTCTGTCATAACGGAGAACCTGGGGATTTTGACGATTCTGGACTCCATCGAGGATCCTACCACCTTGGATGCGGGGCAGGAGATCGTGGGTATCAAGAAGGCCCTGAACGTGAGCCTTGATCCCGACATCGCCCTGCGGGCCCGGCTCCTCTGCAATCAGACCACCTACAACGTCATGGACAACATCGAGGACAATCAGGGACGCCCCATGATGCAACCCGACATTACCGCCGGCACCGGTTACCAGTTCAAGGGCAAGGGCATCACCGCCATCGGCAACACCTTCCTGAAGGACGACGAGACCGGATCCCCGCTGTATGTGGGATCCTTCGCCGACGCCATCACCATGTTCGACCGGCAGGTTATGGAGTTGGCCACCACCAACATCGGCGGCAAGGCTTGGTCCACCAACTCTACCGAGGCCCGCGCCATCATGCGCTTCCAGATGAAGCATGTGGACAAGGAAGCCATTGTGGCCCTGAAACTGGCCGCCGGTAAGACCTCCGGCATCGGCGGTTGATGGAGGGCTTGACGATGGCAAAGAGAAACGAATCCTCCACGCCGGGGGCTAAGACGAAAGAGAACAAATCCCCTGCTCCGGGGGCTGTGGCGGCCCCTGAGGGCTCTTTGACGGAGACGGCGGGTAATTCCACCGCCGTAACCGAAGCGGCCACAGCGGCCCCTGTGGCGGCTCAGGGCGAGGATAAGGCTCAGCCCTTGCCCTCGGCTGATCCCACTGTGGAGCTGGACGACACGGACAGGGCCGCCGCCGGCAGCTGGGACGACTTGGATGACGGCAACGGTGAGGGGGCTCGGCTCATGACCGTCACCTACAAGCCGGGTATCTATCTGCGAATCGGCCCCGGTAAGAATTTCGCCCACCGGCGGGTCCTGCCCTTCGGCACGCTGGTGTTCCCCGCGATCGTACCGGACTACGCCAAAGTCCCCGGCTGGCTTTGCGTGGGCACCGACAGCGGCGACGGAGAAACGATCATCTACGGCTGGGTCGACGAGACCCTGGTAGAGGATATGAAAGCCTGATGTGCCCGATTTGGGCACACGAAGGAGGTGAGGACTGTGGCTCATGATTTGGCATCGGTAAAGACCTATATGCGCTTTGACGACTTGGGGCTTGAGGATGATGAAAAGGCCGCCGAGGAGGCGGTGATCGACGAGCTCCGACAGGCGGCAATCCAGTATCTCGAAGCAAACGGCGTCCGGGAGCGGGAGGGTGACCTTGTCTACGATCTGGCGATCAAGGGCATGACGCTCCACGATTACGACCACCGGGACGATCCGGCCCTCCATGAGGACTACCCCCTGGGGACGCGGTCCCGGATCAACCATCTCAAGCTCCGGGAG
The DNA here is from genome assembly GCA_947629755.1 of uncultured Oscillospiraceae bacterium. GTDB lineage: Bacteria > Bacillota > Clostridia > Oscillospirales > Oscillospiraceae > RUG626. The sequence goes on from CANREY010000125.1 coordinate 29,467, forward strand.
CTGGGGAGGACGGACGGATGAAAAGACCAGACATCGGTACTTTTTCCACCCGTGCGCGTGTACTGCGCTTTAACGCAAAGGGCGGTGAATTTGGCTCTTGGGACGGCGCGGGAGCCTTCTGGTGTCATAAGACGCGGGCACGGGTCACGGGATATGTGTCCATGCCCGGCCTGGCCGCCGAGGGCTGGCGCGTCACATTGAGAGCACGGCCTCTTTCTGCAAGCGACTGCCTGATGATCGGCGGCCAACGTCACTGGATCTTGGACGTCAACCCACCGGAGGACGGGTATATGTCGGTCACCACTGTGACTGTGCCCACGGTGGCGGTAACTCTTTACAACGTAAGGACCATAGTGGATGAGGCCACCTTCACCGACACGGTGGAAAACAATATCACCGTTCTTCGGGAGGTGCTGATCGCCTCCTCTCAGGGGGCCGACGCCACGGAATCCGGATTCAAGGGCCGGGACAGTGTCAAGTTATATGTACCCTTCGGATCCTTAGCCGTGGACGGCATCACCAAGACGCATAAGCGGTATGTAACGCCGGCAGAGTACGACGCTATGGAGGATACCGCGGGCGTGTGGACCTTAAAGCCCGGTACCGAATGTTTCTTCCTGCGGGGAGAAGTGCTGGCGCCAACGGCACGCCTGCAAGACCTGTCCGAAGCTCACCAGGTGTTTGTGACCGAATCTGTGGCCACCAAGGACTTCTACAGTCTGCGGCACTTTGAAGTAACGGGGGCGTAAGTCATGAATTAATCGTCAAAGGAGTTTGAGCGAAAAATGTACTTTAGAGCGACTATTATAGGGTGGGATATCCCCGCAAAACTCCGTATTGTTTCCGAAGAAACTGCCCACGAGCTCGCCGTTCAAGCGGTTCATGATATGGAGGACTATGTGCCTTATCGGTCTGGCCGCTTATGGAGAGGTACAAAAGTAAAAAATGAGTACATCAGATGGCCAGGGCCGTATGCTGCAATGTTATACCGAGGGAACGTCATGGTCGACACGGTTACGCGCAGTCCGTTCGCCCGAAAGAGCGCGGGAAAAAAATCAATAGAGCGGTCACTTCGCTTTAGGCATTCCCCCCACGCAAAGGCACAATCTTATTGGTTTAAGGCAGCGCGTGATGCGAAGTTAAAAAAGTGGACCAAACTCGCGGAAAAGGATCTTAATAGGAGGCTTTCAAAATGGGTCATGTGACTAAAATAGAGAAGCCGCGCGTCCCGGTGAGCACGGATGAAGAAGCATCGGTTGAGCGTCAGGTTATGTCATGGATCAATACCTATCCCGACAAGCCGGGACGTATCGAGTTGGGGGCCCTGGCAGACGGAAAGCCTGGCATCGCCGTATTTGCGGATGAGGGTGGGGCTTTCTTTGAAACGCACTACATCACCGGCGGCCACAAGGCCGTCTACCCCTTTTCCGTCATCCGGAGAATCATCCCCGGCAACAGCCCCGACGCACGCCTGAAAGCGGTGGAGCTTTTAAACCGCCTTGGGGCATGGACAACCGCTAACCGGCCGGAACTTCCTGGTAAGCTTCGCACCGTCCGGGTGGAGCCCACGTCCCGCGGAAAATTCGCTGGGGTTGGGGACGACGGCGATGAGGATTATGAAATTAAAATCAAACTTACTTATGAGGTGATTTAAAATGGCAAAAAAGAAATTTACCTTCGTCACACCTCCGGGCGAACCCGTCGCCCGTGAGCTATGCCTGACATTGGGCAATGCCGGAACTTTTGAGGAGCCCTCTTGGCATCCCATGGGCACGAGGGTACAGAGCTCCAGCGTGGATTTTGACCATTCCGAGGAAACTGACGTCGACATTCTCGGCAACACCCACGGCAAGGCAAAAAAGGCGATCAAAACGCAGGAGCTTGACCCATGCCCCGTCGACTCCGGCGATGAGTATCAGAAAAAGCTTCTCGAACTGACGATTATCGAGGACAACGTGGCCGCGTTGACGAATCAGGACCTTCTGATCGTCCACGCCTATTACAAGGACGATGCGGGCAACTTCTTCGCCGAGCGCTATCCCAGCAGTATGGTCCTTCCCACAAGCTTGGGCGGAGATGGCGGAGACTTCCTGACTATGCCGGTGAAGGTCACCTTCGGCGGACAACGCACGCCCGGTACCGTGAAGATCACCGAGGAGGGCGGCAAGAAATCCTATACCTTCACGCCCGGCATTGAGGAGGAATAAGCCATGGAGGAGCTCAATTTTGCTCTGGGCGTGAAGGAATTCAAGGTCAACGGCGGGAGGACCATCAGGTTCAACCCCGCCGATGAGGGCTTTCTGGAGACGCTATACGGGTTGCTCGCCAAGCTTGACGATTTGTTGGCCGAGCGGCAGAAAAAGACGGAGAAAGCCGGCGAGGACTGGGCCAAGCGTTTTGAGTACGCCAGGTCCTGCGATGAGCGTATGCGCAAGGCGGTGGATGAGACATTCGGCGAGGGCTTCTGCGCCGACGTGTTCGGTTCTCTGAGGCTCTCCGCCGCCGCGGACGGGTTGTCGGTGGTGGAGAACTTCATCTGGTCGGTGGTCGACCTCATGGATGAGGACATCAAGGCTAACCTCGCCCGCCGCAGCGAGCGCGTGCGCTACTACACCGACAAATACAAAAATCGCCGGACCGCCGCCAATGAGACGGTGTCATGAATACCGAACTTCCATTGTCCGTGACTGTGGGCGGAAGGGAATTCAAGATCCGATACGAATACGGAGCCGCCCTTGACATTCTGACGGCCATGGACGATTCAAAACTGGATGACAGGGACAGGGTCCCAACCGTCCTGTACATCTTCTACCCAGACGTGAGCGAGATGGAGCCGTCTGAGTATCAGGAGGCTCTTGAGCGGTTAAAGTGGTTTCTCAATATAGGTCAGGAGGAGGCCCCCGGCGCCGTCAACGTGCGCCTTGTGGACTGGGAACAGGACTTCCCCCTGATCGTGGCCGCCGTAAACAGGGTGCTTGGCTTTGACGTCCGTGCGCACCCGGAGCTCCACTGGTGGACGTTCTACGCGGCGTTCATGGAAATAGGCGACTGTGCATTCGCTCAGGTGGTATCTATCCGCTATAAACTGGCGCTGGGAAAAAAGCTTGAGAAGTTTGAGCGGGAATGGTACAGGCAAAACAAAAATCTGGTGGACTTCAAACGGAAGGGCCCGGAGAAGATCTCACCAAAATACACGAAGGCGGAGATGGACACAATCGCCAAACTGATCTGATCACGCCCATTTTGTAAATAAGGTGGTGACTTTATGGCTGCTGGTGATGTAGCAATTAAGGTTAGTATGAATACATCTCATGCAGAGAAGGATTTGGCGGAGCTGAAGGCCAAAATTGAGAGATTTGAACGTAACATTAAATCTGATGAGGAGGGGCTTGGCCCTCTTAACGAAGACTTGAAAGCGGCGAAGGACGCGGCAAAGGTTACAGAAGATCAAATCAATAAACTGACGGCTCGTATTGCCCAGATGCGAGAGTTGGCGGAAATGGCTGGAATCAAAAAACCTATGGGGCTTGGAGATGCTGAGGCAAAATTAAAGTCTCTAGAAAAGGAGCTTAAAGAGCAGAACGCCGAGGTCGAACGGCTTGACTCGACTTATACCAAGGTTTACGACAGAATAGCTGCCTCTAAAATTCAGCTGGAGGATATGAAGAACCAGGCCGGTCAAATGGAGGCCAAAATCGATGAGGCCAACTCGCCCATGGGTCGGCTACAGTCCTCCCTGGAGGAGGGCGGGAAGAGCGCCGCGAAGCTTTGGGAGAGAATCAAATCCCTTGCAATGAGCGCCCTTGTCTTTTCGGCTATGTCAAGCGGCTTCGCGGCACTGAGGAACTGGACAGGAAAGGTGATCAAGTCGAACGATGAGGCGCGGGCATCATTTGCCCGGCTTCAGGGTGCTCTCCTGACGCTGGTCCAGCCGCTGGTCCAAGTGATCATACCCGCCTTTACGGCCTTTGTGAACATTCTGACAGTGATTGTGTCGCGCATCGCCGCCGTGCTGTCGGCCCTGTTCGGCTCCACGCTGGAGCAGTCCTCGGCCGCGGCGGAGAGCCTCTATGAGGAGACTAACGCCCTGAATGGCTTGGGCGGCGCCGCAAAGAAAGCAAAGGGCTCACTGGCCGGATTTGACGAGATCAACACTATAAATACCGACGACTCAGGCGGAGGCGGCGCCGGGGCGGGATCTTCGGATATTATGCCGGATTTTACGCTGGACAGCGGCATATCAAAACGGCTCAAGGAGATCGCGGACCTGGTCCTTCTCATCGGCGCCGGTCTGGCCCTTTGGAAGATCGGCACTATGCTCCCAGGCGTCCTTGGTACAATAGCCACGATACTCGGCGGTATACTGCTGACAGTAGGCGGCCTGCTGCTGGCGTGGCACGGCTTGTCCGACGCATGGGAAAACGGAGTGGATTGGGGAAACCTCATAGAATCCATTGGCGGCGTGGCCGCGGCGGCGCTGGGGCTATATCTGATTTTCGGCAAAATCGGGGCCGGCATCGCTCTCATTGTTGGTGGGATCGCCCTCCTGGTGACGGCTTTCCACGACGCCATGAACAATGGATGGAACCTCCAGAACACCCTTATGGCCATATCGGGACTTCTCGCGGGCGGCTTGGGCATATCATTGCTGACTGGCTCGTGGATACCCTTGCTTGTCACCGGAATCGCCTCGGTGCTTTTAGCGCTTGTAAATCTCACGGGACACGGCGAGGAACTGATAGAAGGGCTTAAACTTGCTTTCAAAGGATTCGTTGACTTTTTTACCGGGATATTTACCGGTGACCTTGAAAAAGCAAAAGAGGGAATTCTGGCAATCTTTTTGGGTTTGAAAACAGCAGGGCAGGCTCTGATCTCTGCGTTGAAAGATGCCTTTTTTGCGTTTTATAACTGGCTGGATGCGCAGACAGGCGGAAAATTAAGTGCGATTGTTGGAAAAATCAAAGCGTTAATCCAGAGTATCGTAGATTTTTTCACTTCATCTATCGATAAAATCAAAGCCTTGTTTCAGAAAATTTCTGATTTCTTCTCAATCACTTTTGTGAACTGGTGGAAAGCCGCTTGGGAGAACTGCAAAAACATCTTCAAGGGCGTCTGGAACGGTATCATCGGCTTCTTGGAAAACGCGGTAAACCTGATCGTTACGGGCATCAACTGGCTCATAAAGCAGATGAACAAGATCAGCTTTTCGGTACCTGACTGGGTACCGGGCATCGGCGGTAAATCAGTAGGCGTCAACATCCCCTCAGTGAGCGAGGTAAGCATTCCCCGCCTTGCGCAGGGGGCAGTTATACCTCCAAACCGGGAGTTTGCGGCAATACTGGGAGACCAGCCGCGCGGATATAACATTGAGGCTCCTGAGGACCTGATCCGGAAAATCGTCCGGGAGGAGACCGGCGGCAACGCGGAGATGGTCGCTCTGTTACGGCAAATTTTGTCCGCAACAAAGGCGAAGCAGAAGCTGTATGTGAAGGAGCGGGTCTTGGCGGAGACGGCCAGAGACGGTATCAACGACATGACCCGGCAGGCGGGGAAGCCCGTGCTGTTGTTCTGAGGTAGAAATCATGGCATACGTACTTGAGATATTGTCGCCCTACGGCGAGTGGCATGATTACACCCGGTACATAAAGCTTAAGGGCATGGGCTGGAGAAGAAATGACCTTGACACAGAGGACACAAAGCGCGTCAAAACCGGCACTATGCGGCGAAACAAGCTTGGTGCAAAGCGCACTTGTTCTTATGAAATCATGCCAACGGCAGGGCAGGAAGCGCTGATCCAGATGGACGATGATTTAAGTCAAGAAACATTTACCGCAAGATATTCTGACCTCCACGGAAAAAGAACGTCACAGTTTTATTGCTCCTCTTTTGAAGCCACTCTTGTCGAAATCGAAGAAGATGGAACGGAAATATGGGAAGGCCAACCGTTCACGATGATTGAGGTATAAAAATGGCGCTTAAAACTTCTGACCTTTGGAAAACCCTTCTGAGGACGCGTGGCACACGCAAGGAGTACCGATTTGACATCAACGGCACGGTGTATGGCCCGGACGTGGAGGTTTCGCACAGCGTGGACAACGGGCTTTATGAGGAGTTTGGCATCGGTAACGCCGCCTGCGCGAAGCTGACGCTGTCCATGTTTGCTGACGATATACCGCGGGCGGCGACCATCAAGCGTTACATACGGCTGGTGAACGGGGAGCGGGTGAGCGAATGGTTGCCCGGCGGGGTGTATTTTGTGAACCGGCGGGCCGTGGAAGATGGCTATTGGACGGTGGAGGCCTTTGACGTTATGCGCAAGGCCGAACAATCATGGGAGCCGGATCAGACTTTAAATTTCCCCCTGCCAATGCCCGACGCCGTCGCGGATTTTTGCCGTATCATGGGCTGTGAGCTGGACGAGCGGACTAAGCTCAATCCTGCGTACACCATCGACTACCCGGCCAGCGACCCGGAGAGTGAGACCGGGGACTATTACACCATTCGGCAGGAGCTCCAATGGATAGCGGCGGCCCACGGCGGCAACTGGATAGTGACGGCGGAGGGCAAGCTTTTACTCGTAGGGCTTGGCGACGAGCCGGAGGAGACGAATTATCTCGTGACGCAGTACGGAGCACCTATATTGTTTGGAGGTGTGGCTATACTTGTCGGATAAATTTTATGTGGGCCGGGATCTGACTGGGTTTGAGGACAACGGCAAGACCCGGCCCGTGTCACGTGTGACGCTGGCCATAGATGATGACAATGTTATAACGGCGGGCGACGATAGCGGATACGAGATAACCGCCACCTGCCCCCACGCCACGCAGGAAATGGCGGAGGCGATACTTGCCAAGCTGAAGGGCTACCGTTACCAGATGTACACGGCGGAGGCGGCAAACATCGACCCGGCGGCGGAGCTGGGCGACGCCGTCACGGCAGATGGCGTTTACGGCGTCATTTCCCGCCTGTCAGACGACGGCGGCGGATACCCGGATATTACAGCTCCCGGCGAGACGGAGCTTGAGGACGAATACCCCATCGAGGGGCCAATGACGCGCAGGTTCAAAAAGTCCCTGGCAAAGACCAACTCGCGGATTTCAAAGCAGTCCGATGAGATAAATCTGAAGATCGAGGAGCTGGGGAAGCAAAGCTCCGAAGCGCTGGAGCAGAAATACTCGGAAATCGACCAGAAAATCGACAGCATCAAGCTTTCGGTTGTGAACGGCGAAGGGCAGTCGACGCTGTCGCTGAAGGCCGGGGAGACTGAGCTTTCCAGTGCGACAATCGTTTTCTCCGGGTTTGTGACGTTTACGGATCTCAGCACCTCCGGCAAAACGACCATTTCCGGCGGGAATCTGACCACTGACATCATCCAGGACCAAAAGAAAAAGAACAACTGGAATCTGAACACCGGCGAGCTTGTGACCAACGGTATGACCGCCAACAGCATCACGGCCAACGGCACGTTCAGGTGTGGAACGGATAGTCTTTACATTTACCTCCAAAACGGGAAAATGGAGGGATACAGAAACGATTCAAGAGTAGGCTTTATCGACTATACCGCGGCCATGGAAGATTACGATATAGGAAGGGCGAGATACGGGATTCAGATGCAGGCAGATGGAGTTGTTCGTATATCATCTCCGAAAATATCTGTTTCTGATACTTCGGATATTGGTGTTACTACGACCCATGGCTACACCGGTGGGGCCTATGGCACCATTGAGACATATAAAAACGGTAATAAGATAGGCCAAGCTTTTGGCCTCAGGTTCGTAAACGGACTTTGCGTAGGGTTAATTAAGCCGAATACTTTCTATGATTGGACCGCGGAGGCGTAAGATGATACTTATTTTTATCGCCGTCGACCGAGTGAACAGGTCGCAATGGCAAGTCACGGATTTTGACAAATCGAAGCTCCGGACCTTGGCGGAACACGGGGTGGAGTTTTACGCCCTATACGCGGATGGACACCGGGAGCGGGTAGGTGTGGAGGCAGTCGTGCCGCCCGGTTCCACCGATGTTCCGGAGGCAATCTCAGCGGACTCACCGACGATAGAGGAACGGCTTGACGCAATGTCCGCGATGCTTTCGCAGCTTACCACCGCCGTCATTGAGGTCAACCCGAAGAAAAAGGCGGCGCTCCAAGCCGCCGCGCTGAAGATCAATCAATTTTCCACAAATACAAAGGAGAAAAGCATATGAGCGAGCCAAAAAAGCCGCTACTCATGCGGCGCGATGAGTTCATCCACGATCTGGAGCGGGTGCTTAACGGGCACGACCTTCCCGCCGTGGTGATGCAGCCGATCGTCGCGGATTACCTCAGGAGCATCGAGGACGCAATGAAACGGCAGTACGCCGAGGACGAGCAGGAGTACCGTAAGGCGTGTGAGGCCGCCAAGGCCGCGGAGGACGTGGAGAACGCCAAGGCCAACATGGATTCCGCTGTGAGCGGGGAGGTCGCCGATGGCTGACAAAACGATAGGCGAGCTCAAGGCCGTCCCGATAGGTGAGCTCCCCCTTGCCCCGGACATCTACGATGAGACGCTATTCGCCGTGGAGCAACAGGCCGAGGCAAGGCGCATTACCGGGCGGCAGATAACCAATTACGCAAGGTCGGCGGCAAAGCAATACGTTGATACCGCCGTAAAGGCCGCTGAGGCCGCTGAAGCGTCAAAAAAAGCGGCGGCAGAGAGCGCAAAGGACGCCGCCGCCATCGCCCTCTACCCGCCTATTCTGAAGGGCGGGAGCGACCACTGGTGGATATGGGACACCGAGCTTAACGACTACAAGGACAGCGGCGTGGACGCTGGCGTGTCGCTGGAGGTATCGCCGGAGACGATAACCGGTGAGCCCGGAACACCGGCTAAGGTAGAAAATCTGGGAACAGCCACAGACCCGGTGCTCCAGTTCACCCTCCCTCAAGGCACTCCCGGCACCTCCCCCACGGTGACGGTCACCAAGGAGGGCGGGGTCACTACCGTCACGATAACGGACACCACGGGGGAGCACACGGCTACCATTAAGGACGGCGAAGTAACGCGGGAGGCGATGGACGAGGCTATCGCGGAGCACGCGGCGAGGAGTTGGACGCTGGAGGTTACGGCGGATAAGTGGGTGGCGGGGACGGACACGTGGGAGGAGTTCACGGGCTCGTGGAAGGCCGAGCTGACGGCGGAGGGAATGACGGCGGAGACGGTCATCGACACGGTAAACTTCGTCTCCGGGAGCCTTGAGGCGGCCAGCACGTGGGTCTACTACAAGCCCGGCGCGGGGACTGTGACGCTGTGGAGCAGGGACAAGCCCACGGAGGATTTCACGATAAGATTGACGGAGGTGGTGGTATGAACGGGCTTAACGATATTGTCGGGCAGGACGCCAAGGAGGCGGGGCGGTGGTTTTCGAGGGACAACCTGCTTATCAACGCCTACTGGGGGAATAAAGCTTCTATCGTCAACCAGCGGGGGTTAGATGAGTACACAGGCACGGAATATACCATTGACCGGTGGGGATTGGACGCAAAGGACGGGGCGTCTGTCACTGTGAACGATGGTTATATCAGGCTCACAAGGACTGGGACAGATAATATTCAGGCATTTACACAGGTAGTTAACAGTCCGAGCCTTTTATCCGAACGAACAGTCACGCTTAGTTTCTTGCACAGGGGAACGGGAACGACGCACCTGCTTTTTGCTTATATCACGACGAGCTTCGGGATCATTGGAGGGAAAGAATTTACAAATACAAACGACTGGCAACTGGATTCAATCACGGTGACTTTACCGGCTGGTCTGAGTTATCTGAGCGTTTACATCTATTGCAATACGTCCTTGCAAAATGGGTATACGGATGTACTGGCCGCCAAGCTTGAGGAGGGCCGCGTCCAGACCCTCGCCCACCGCGAAAACGGCGTCTGGGTGCTCAATCGGACGACCAGATATGAGGATGAGCTGAGTAGATGCCTAAGCAATCAACTTGTTATTTCCAAAATAAATAACTGGGTCTGCGTGGGTATTGGTCTTCCTTTAAGCGCCACCAGCGTCAATATCCAAGTGTCTTTGCCAGTTCCTCTGCGAGCAATTCCTACTGTTAGGTATACTGGATCGTTTGGACTAATTGCCAACGGGACGTGGGGAAACGCAATAGATATAACATCCATGAGCGTTGTACACGTAATGTCCAACTCGTTAATTCTGGAATGTACCACGGCTTCTGATGTAGATGTAAACAAGACCTACTTTCTTGCTAGCAAGAATAACAGCGCCGATAACAAGATTATTATCGACGCCAACCCATAACAGGGCCGCACGGCCCAGAAAGGAGAAAAAATGATTTCAGATGTAAGAAATTCCCACGGGGGGGGGTACTGAAAACGATAGAGGGGGTGCGGCTCTATGGCTGGCTTAAATCCCCTCTACCCTGCCCCCGACAAGTGGAGGCCGGGAGACAACCTCCTTGACAATTGGTACTTCGTCGGCGGCGGGAGCCAGTTGGGGTGGGGGCACTTTCCAATCAACCAGTGGGGGCAGACGAGTACTCAAACTGCCGGGTATTTTATTGACCGCTGGAGATATGGATCTGCACAAAGCGAAGGGTCTGCAACACTGACTGACGAAGGAATTGAGCTTGCACATCCGGGAAACGATACTGGAAGAACCGAGTTAGCTCAGGTGATAGCAAATCCACCCACAGGCACTGTAACCGCTTCGCTTTTGACATCAAATAATCAACTGTTGACCGGGACAGGTACTATGGGGAATTTGGCCGTCCTAGTGGCTGGTAAACACGTAATAAATGTAACATCAACCACGTTTCAAATCCGCGCTTGGTACGGTGTGAGATTTACTGTCGTTGCCGCCATGCTGGAGCCCGGCCCGGAGCAGCACTTGGCACACAGGGAGAACGGCGCGTGGGTGCTGAACAGAGTGCCGGACTACCGGGAGGAGCTCATGAAGTGTCAGGTATATTACAACGATTTGGGCATTCTTGATATTAGTGGATTTGTTTGGGGGGATAGATATTTCTATGGTACTATCCCGTTGGATACAAAAATGCGTATACTCCCAGCGCTGAAATGCACATCTGTGGGAAATCTTGTTGTAAACGGGGGCGCACTACCTATAACAAATATATTTAGCGATAATATGAAAGGGAATGGTGTACGCATCAGGGCAGAAGGAGATTTTGGTAGTGCGGTCGGCTATACAGCCACTATCGTCAATTGCATATTGTCGTTAGACGCCAACCCATAAGGAGGTACATATGGACGAATTTGAGTTTTACAACAAGCACTATCTCAAGACCCGCGAGGACGGGGCAATCACGGACGCGTGGAGCGACGGGCCGCTGAGGGACAAGCCGACCGAGGGGGCGGTGTGCTTCAACGACAAGGGCGGGTATCAGCTGCGCCTCATTCTGGACGGTGAGCCCACGGAGGAAAACCCGCCCATTTGGACGATGGACGGCATACCGCTCTACAAGTGGGACGGGCACAGCATACATAAGCGGACCGAGGAGGAGATAGAGGCGGACCGGGCGAAGATACCGCCC
>CANREY010000126.1 GCA_947629755.1 uncultured Oscillospiraceae bacterium
GGGCGGTATCTTCGCCCGGTCCGCCTCTATCTCCTCCTCGGTCCGCTTATGTATGCTGTGCCCGTCCCACTTGTAGATCGGTATGCCGTCCATCGTCCAGATGGGCGGGTTCTCCTCCGTGGGCTCACCGTCCAGAATGAGGCGGAGCTGATACCCGCCCTTGTCATTGAAGCATACCGCCCCGCCCGTAGGCTTATCCCTCAGCGGCCCGTCGCTCCACGCCTCCGTGATTGCCCCGTCCTCGCGGGTCTTGAGGTAGTGCTTGTTGTAAAATTCAAATTCGTCCATATGTACCTCCTATAGGTTGGCGTTTAACTCCGCTTCGATTCGGTATGTTTCTCCCGCCGTAAACTCGCTGGCAGCCGAATAAAGAATGTTGCACCCGTTCGCGGTAGCTTCATGCAAGACGGCGTTGATTGGATTATTGTCTTTATCAAGGATACTAAGCAAGGCAAGCGGGACAGCGCGCATATTGTATTCCATTTCTGTAAAGGCAAAGCTTGCACTTGTCGCCACCGCAAATGTTTTATAGCCCTTGCGGTAATACGCCCGGCACTTCGCCATCTCCTCCCGGAAGTCCGGCACTCTGTTCAGCACCCACTTGCCGCCCTCCTTGTGGGCGAGGGTCTGGTGGTCGCCGAGTTCGAGCTTCGCGGCTTTTAGTCTTATAGCGACTGCTTGGTTGCTAACGATCTCATCTAATTTACATCTCAGGTATGTGGGGGCATCTGATACTTTAAGGGTCGTCGTCGCCAACTCCCAAGCATCTATTCCGGTTTGACCTAAAACAATACCATGCGAGCTATTCCCGCATTCGATAATAATAACCATACGGTTATCTGTCACCGGTAGATTATAAAGCACAGAAAATGTTAATGTTTTGCCCGCATAATCAGCAAAGTTTTCTATGTATTGCCCGAATTCAACTCCGATACTATCAGCAGACACATCAATGCAGTTATCCTGGCCGTTGATAGTAATTTTTGTATCTCTATACATAAACCATCTATCAATGCCGTATCCGACCGCTGTGTACTCAGTCTGCCCCCGCTGGTTGATCGGAAACTGCCCACCGCCCAACTGGCTCCCGCCGCCTACGAAGTACCAATTATCAAGGAGGTTGTCTCCCGGCCTCCACTTGTCGGGGGCGGGGTAGAGGGGATTTAAGCCAGCCATAGCGCCGTACCCCCTCTATCGTTCTCAGTACCCCCCCCGTGGGAATTTCTTACATTTGAAATCATTTTTCTCCTTTCCGGGCCGTGCGGCCCTGTTATGGGTTGGAATTTAATAAGACATACGAATCATTGTCGCCTATATCCAGCCACCCAACATCACCCGCCTCAAGGCCTTTAATGGGGTTCATATCTACAGCCACGAAGCCCTTCCTGCCGTGGATTAGGGTCGTTGTTAACGGCTCAGAAAAATTAATTGCTTTAGTAGGTGTTATTGCGCGAAAATTACCGAAAAATGTAACGGTTGGCACAATTCTTAATTCATCGACCGGAATTATCGCCGTACAAGAGTTAGCCGCACGGCAAACAAACAGGGCAAATGCCTGACGCCACTCCTTAAACACCAACTGATACCATTTGCATCGCCTCAGCTCGTCTTCGTATCTGGTCGTCCGGTTTTGCACCCAGACGCCGTTTTCCTTGTGGGCTAACGTCTGGTCGGGGCCCTTCTCAAGCTTGGCGGCAATGGCTTTACAGCCAGTGCCAAAATTTATGGCTGCCCGTAAACCGGCAACGATCTTTTCTTTCGACAGGTTCCCGGTTATGGTATAGAGGCCGCCTCCGCAATCCACTAGAGCATTACCAAAAGCGGGGTATAAATGGAGATAATTTATTTTTCCAGACGCCACAAGCGCGGAAAGAGTATATACTCCCGGCTCAATGCGACCATAATCTAACATCTGAGCAAGCCAGCCATCTCCGATTATGCCGTCATCAGCTATTGAGAGCGTATTTGTGTTGCTCCACAATCTCCACCCGTCAATGCTATATCCTTTGCCCACATACTCGTCTTTCCCCTGCTGGTTGACGATAGAAGCTTTATTCCCCCAGTAGGCGTTTATAAGCAGGTTGTCTCTCGAAAACCACCGCCCCGCCTCCTTGGCGTCCTGCCCGACAATATCGTTAAGCCCGTTCATACAACCACCTCCGTCATTCTTATCGTGAAATTCTCCGTGGGCTTGTCCCGGCTCCACAGCGTCACGGTCCCCGCTCCGGGCTTGTAGTAGACCCACGTGCTGGCCGCTTCAAGGTCGCCGCTGACGAAGTTTACCGTGTCAATGACCGTCTCAGCCGTCATTCCCTCCGCCGTCAGCTCGGCCTTGTAGTTGCCCGTGAACTCCTCCCACGTGTCCGTCCCCGCAACCCACTTATCCGCCGTCACCTCCAGCGTCCAACTCCTCGCCGCGTGCTCCGCGATAGCCTCCTCCAGCGCCTCCCGCGTCACTTCGCCGTCCTTGATGGTAGCCGTGTGCTCCCCCGTGGCGTCCGTTATCGTGACGGTAGTGACCCCGCCCGCCTTGGTGACCGTCACCGTGGGGGATACGCCTTGGGGGCCTGTTTCGCCTTTGAGACTTTCGAGCCACTCCTGCTCACTGCCCACAAAGCCGTTCTTAACGGCGAGGCCGTAGGCCGTAAGATAATATCCCGGCCACGGCCTTTCCGGCATTTGATAGCTTCTGTTCATTGCCACTGCCTCCAATTTCCGTACCCTCGCCTGTCGGCAGGGCGATATGTATCCGCGAACCACCGGGTAAACTCCGTCATAGCCTGATTGAAGGCCGCCATGGTGTTGTTGTACTTCTTGTACTCCCCGTTGGCAAAATCTATCTTGGCCACAAGGTACGCCTCATAGAGCTTATCGTGGGGCGGAGCGACAAGGAGCTCCCGCTCCCCGTCGCCGCTTCCGTAGGTGATTATCTCCACCGGGGCAAGGAGTAGTACGTCAGTCTGCACCATTCCCTCGACCTCATTGAGCCACCTGACCTTATCCGCGAATTCAAAGGCGTTTGGCTTCACCCGGTCCACGTTCTCAATAACCTCTCGGATCTTCAAGGTCTGTCGCTCCTCTCTGTTGCCGTTCTTGTCCGTGGGGGAGGACCATGGCCCTCCCGCGCGGGCGTTTACGCGCCCTTCTTAAGCTCCGTGCCGGAGCTCACGCCGCCCACGCAGGCAAAGCGCCAGTCGTTGAAGGTGCAGGAGAACCGGGCGTAGCCCTTCCAGACGTTAGCGTCGTTGCTGGCTTTCTCGCTTGTTACCTCCAGCTTCACCCGGTCGGTCCACAGAGCGCCGCCGTAGGTCTTGTTGTACTTGGAATCCAGCAGTATCCACGGCGCCGTGTCGGACTTCGGCGCAAGCTCAGACAGGTAGCTGGAGATGACGACGGTCCAGCGGCCGTACTGGAAGTTGAAGTCGTTGTTGTTGGTGGTGGGCTGCTTGTCCGCACCGATGGCGGAGAACACGGCGGTCATCAGGTCCGGGTCGTCGGGTATGAGAATGGTATCCGGTGCTATCCTCAAAAGCTCCCCGTTGTCCCCCTTGAAGTGGTGCATGGCCACCTCGGCCCTCGTGAGGGCGTCCAGAGAAAAGGCGTCCTTGAAGCAGTTGGATTGCTTAAGGTCCTTCTTCACCTTGGCCGGGTGGGCGGTATTGAAAACACTGACGCCGTCGACGGAAGTAATGTCGAAGTCGTCCCCCTCGAAGTTGAATTTCTTCTGGAGCCCTATGGCGTTGGCATAAGCGCTGATACCGAAAAGCTCCCTTCCACGGTAGTAGGCCGTGGTGAAGGCCGTGGGCTGGCGCTTTAAGTCCATGAGCTTGGAGTCGTCCACCGCCTCCCTGGAGATGGAAAAGCTCTGCTTCCATGTCTGGTACTTGAAGAACTTCTCAAAGCCCTGTTGCATGCTGGTGCTGGGATACGCCCCGTTCTCGCCCACGGGCTTAAAGGAATCCATCGCGGTCATGCTCGTGAGGGCGTCCACATGGTTCTTGCTGGTGTCCATCAGAAAGAGCTTCGGAAGGAGGCTCTCCGCCTCAAACTCCTCCGCGCGCTTTTCGATGAACCTCCTGACGGGCGCCTGAACAATGCCAAATATGCTGTTCTGGAGCCCGCTTTCTACGGTAAATGTAATTCCGCCAGGCATAAATTATAATCTCCTTTCGATTTTTAGATCCTTATCCCCGGACGATCTCCGGGGTGTCTCTCCGGTGTAGCGAGGCATAGCTCACACCGCCTCCGACGCCGCCTCCACGGACCCGAACCTCACCCGGACCGTGTCACCGGCCGCGTCCCCGGCCTTGTATACGACCTCGGCACAACCGCCGGTGGTTGCCGTCACCTGCAGTCCGTCAGTGTGGACCTGTACCTTGTCGCCCACGTTCACGCCAGACATGGCCTTATAGGCCGTGGTCTCAAAGATGATGTCACCGCCGGCGCGTATGACGGGGATACGCTCCCCGTCCTCGCAGGCGCTGTCCCGGTCGCACATGGATATGTACTTGACCTCGTCGGCGCCGTTGGCCATGGCCAGCTTTCCGCTCTCCAGTTTCAGCGCCATGCCCGCCTTTGGCGTGAGCTTCCCGCTCGCCGGATGGTATTCGTGGGGCGGGTTGTGCCCGTCGTCCACAGTGTGGATATAAAACATGTTATCTTCCCCTTTCACTTGTTCATTTTGGCGAACTTGTTGTAGTCCGCCCTGATCTCGGCGTCCGTCATCTCCGGGTTAAGTGCCCGGTACATCTCCAGCACGTCCTTCGGCACCGACACGGTGTCATTTCCCGCTCCCTGGCTCCGAGTCACTTGGAAGCCCGACCTTCCAGCGCCGGAGTTTATGGCCGCCTGCCTTGAGGCCGCCTGAGCCATTCCTTGGAGCCTGTCGAAATTGGCGAGCTTCCACGCGTCCGACAGGTCATATCCCCGCTTCACAAGTTCCAGCATCTCCGGGTATTTCTCGCCGGAGGTAAGATCCGCGATGCTCTTGACGCCGGGGTCCATAGCGGAGATCTTTCTCACCTCCGCGTCCACCCGCTCCCTGGCATGTCTCTGACGCTCGCTCTCCATGATCTCCCGCGCCCTCTCGCCGTCCTCGGCGGCCCTGCGGACCTTGGGGTCCATGGAGATAAAATCGTCGATCTCGGTGTCCGACATTCCGGTCCTCTCCCGGAGGAAGCTTCGCCGCTCCTGATAGACCCTCTCCCGGTAGGCGTCATATTCCGCCTTTGTGGTTACGGGCTTTCCGGTGTAGGGATCCGTGATGCCAAGGCCCCTGATGACCGAATCCGATAAAGCGCCCTCATCGCGGCCCGCGTTTCCGCGTCCGGCGTTGCCGTTCGCCCCATGATTCCCGGTCACGTCGACCTTCGGAGGCGTCTTTTCATTTTCGCCCCCCGCGTTGTTGCCTTTACCGGCCTCACCGCTCCCGGTGTCCGTGCTTGCGGGCTTTCCCGCTCCGCCGGGGTTGTCTCCGTTTTCCACGGAGCCGCCTCTGGCGTTGGCGTTCTGACCGCCTCCTGAGCTCTCAGGCGGCTGACCGTCCCCGGCATTACCTGAGCCCTCGTCGAGCCCGAAGATTTGATTGTAGTTGATTTCGTCCATAAATGATCCTCCTTCTTATTTGCCCGTCATTTGCCGGACCTGAGATCCGTGCCGGTCTTGACCACGGCCTTTCCGCCTGTCTTCTCGGCCTTGAATACGGCCTCGACTACTTGGGTGCCGCTGTGCTTGATCTTCCCGGCGTACCCGTTTTTCCCGTCATTCGCCATTGTCTTTCCCTCCTTTCCTTTTCAGTGATTTCATTTTTCCTTCAGCGCCGTATGAGGAGATCCGCTTTATCACATGCCGACCGCCTCCGTTCCCGTGGGCTCCACGGCGGCTCCGTTCATTTGCCGGTCATTTGCCGCCCCGCCCTCCTGTGTCCCCATCGCCGCGAGCTGGGCCTGCATCGCCACGATTTTGGCCTCCTGCTCCTGCTGGGCCTGGGCCGCCGCGGCCTGTTCGTCCTTCTTCTCCTTGAACATCGTCAGCGTCTCCGCCGCTCCCGGATAGTGGAGAAGCTTCATCTTGGTCCAGAAGAATATAAGCGTGTCTATGTCCTCAGGCGACCCGAAGGCTCCGGATTGGAAATTAAGCCTCGTCTCCTCCCACATCGCCTGCCGGTTTGTCGCCAGCGACGAGGAGGCGTCGTCCACGGAGAAGATAAACTGGTCGTTCCAGTACCATTCCCCCGCCGCGTCCTTCCTCAGAAAATCGTACCGGTTGAACTGCTCATATACCCTGTCGCCCCGCGCGTCCACGCTTGGGATAGGTCTCGGCTCGTCGGCGTATGCCAGTTTGAATTTGAATATGGCCTCAAAGAGCTTCTGATAGGCGGCGTTTTTCATTACCCGCTTACTTTCCAGCCTGCCCGCCGTCTGGGCCGCCGCGAATTGCTTGGCCGTGCCGGAGGTGGCGGTCGTGTCGCGCCGCCCCTGGAAAGAATCCGTGACGCCTATGGCCTGGCGCATCTCCTCGTAGGTCTCGCTGAGCATCGCCATGTCCTGGCTTATATCCCCCTCTATGTTGTATACGCCTATCATCTGCTGGTCCGAAGGCTTGTCGATCCGTATGAGCTTCATCTCCCCGGCGTTACGCTCGATCGTGGCGTCGACAGGGAGGCTGAAATAGCTCCCCGCGGTACACAGCTTGTCCAGTATCTTTGTGACGAGCCTGTTCGTGGTATTTTGCTGGGTGGCGATGGTGTCCACGTCGGAGCCCCCAAGGAACCGCCCAAACACGGATATGTTACGCTGAAGTATCACGGGATATATGCCGGGCTTGTAGTAGGGGATCTTCGTCCTTCTCACCGTGACAGTACCGTCCGGCTCCTCGACCTCCTCCATATCCTGTATCACCGTACCGTCCGTGCGCGACACCGGCGTCAGAAGCTCCTCAAAGTCCTCCTCCGTCTCCTCCCACTTGCTCCCGCCGCAGAACGGGCAGACGGCCCTGTTGTTGGCCTTCCCGATCTCTCGCCCATCCGGCGGGGCGCTATCAATCGGGGCCCCCGCGCGATCAGGATCGCGTGGGGAGAGGAGGAGCGAACCCTGCGCCTGAGTGTTCGCGTCTCGCGCGGATACGAAGTAAGCGGGTTCCGCGACGACGACTTCTCCCGGCGCTGGCTCCAGCGCCCCGCACTTTACGCACCTGCGAAGGCGTCTGGCCTGATAGTCCTCCAGATCCTCAAGGGGCGTATCGTTCACCCAGCTATACAGCCCTATGCCACCCTTGTCGTTGCGGTAATAGGCCACGTACTGCGTTACCATATCCTCCGCCGTGGACTCCTCGGAGCCCCTGGCGTCCGGCTCGCTCTCCTCCTCGTCGGACACGTCCACCCCGTACCGGCGCTTTATATAGCCCTTTGTCTGCGGGATCTTGAGAATGATGTAATCCATATCCTCAATGCCGGTGTACACTCCGTTCTGGGGCACTATCTGCGTGGGATGGATGGTGGACAGGGCTATCTCTCCGGTGGTGGTATGCGTCCGCCTGGTGGAATCCCACTCCACCAGATAAGCCCCGCCACCCTGTATGGGCACTGTCCGCTCCATGAGGTCGTTTATCTCCTCGATGTTTATCCGGTCCAGCTCAGCCCGCAGCATGTCCTCTATGAGCCTTGCCAGCTCCTCATCCTCTTTCCACTGGGCCGTCACCTTCGGCTGGGGTATGGCGGAGCTGACCTGTGCCTCTATGAGCTCGCTTACAACATTGCGCAGGTGGGGGGCCTTGTCGTATACGTCCTCCCGGCCGATGGGCGTTATGGTCCCGTCACCCAGGTACATTCTCTCCCGGCCTTCCATTCTGTCCTTCTCCCCGGCGTAGGCCGTCTCGTTCGCCTCAAGCCGCCCCTGCCAGAGCTCTAACTTTTTCCTGTCTGTTTTCTTCATTTTCCGTCCTCCCGCTCAAAAATCATTTTGGCGACCCCCATTTCTTGATCAGATACTCCTTCAGTTCCTTATTCGCGTGCCTGTAATCCTCCCACATATCCTTCGTCCACTTGCTCGCCACCCGGTCCCCCGCGACCTCCACCGTCGCCCTCTGTTGGCCCCGAATGAGGTGGGCGATACCCAGGGCCATCACCAGATCGTCATGTTCTCCCTGCTCCGCCTGGGGCTTCCACTTGTCGTCATAGACGAATGTCAGCATCTCGCCCAGCGTGTCGTAGTCCGTTATAGCCTCTATTGACTCTCTGGCCAGATCCTTCAGGTTGTCCACCAGTACCGGCCGCGTGGCCGTGGTGGTCTCAAAGCCGAAGGCCGGTACCGTCTTTCCGGTGTAGTTGTCGTACCGCTCCCGGACATACAGCTTTTTGTAGCCCAGCTCCTCAAGGACCATCTCCGGGTAGGTGGAATAATTCGTCTCGATGCCTATAAGTGCCTCGTTGTAGTACATTCCCAAGCAAAAGAGCTGTTCCGCGAAAAGCCGCTCGCCCAGCGGGTGGTGTATCACGGCGACCTGTTCCCCGGTCACGTTGTCTATGAGCTGGCCCGCGAAAAAGTCGCTTCCGGTACCGGCGGTGTCCCCACCAAGTACGTAGGGCCTACCCGCCTCCGGGTGCTTCAGTATCCTCACCGGGCCCCGCTCCTCCGGCTCCCACTCGTATTTGAGTATCTTGCCGTCGACCCCGCGGGTGATCCGGAATATGCCCCGCTCCCACTTGAGCGCCTCGACCTGCTTTCTTCTCAGCACCAAGGCGTTTTTATCGAACACACACCGCCCCGTGCTTATAAACGCCTCATCCGGCGTGCATGGGTACTCCTGATGGAATAGCTCAGTGTCCCCGCCGCAGTTTACCCTGATGCACCACCGGCGCCATGTGAGCTGTTCGTCGTCCAAGCCGAAGGTCTCCGCCAGCTCCTTTTCCTCCGCCGTCCTTACGAAGTCCGCCGGCGCCTTCATCCGGTATTCCCTCATCTCGTACCACGGGAAGAACACCGGAAGAAAGCCGTCAGTGCCCTCCTGCCGGGCCTTCACCGCGTCGTCCCACAGCTTCTTGAAGGCGTTGTAGCCGTTGGCGGTGGATTCTATCACCACGATAGTCTTCTCGGTATTCGGCACGGCCTGCATGATACCGGCGTATGTCTCAAGAATATCTCCCGGCCAGAAGGCCAGCTCCGACATGTGCACGTTTTGGAGCGTGTAGCTTCGGCCTACGCCGTCTCCTCCCGCGGTGGCGCATCTTATGCGGCTCCTCAGGCCGTGGATCGCGCCCTTGTACTTGGACGGGGCGTCGAAGATTATCTCCTGACCGTTGGAGCTTTGCGTCATGGGCTTTATTTCCGGTGGCAGATAGTCATAATATCTCTTGCTCATTCGGAAAAGGTTTGCCGTGGACTCATCCTTGTGCGCCACTATCAGAGAGTTCGTGTCCGGTCTCGTGGCCGACGCCCAAAAAATGATCGCCTCAGTCTCGGTGGATATTCCCTCCTGTCTGGCCTTCAGCACTATGACCCGCACCGGCTTTTTCTTTTTCCACTCCTCCCGGAGAATGTTATACAATCGCTGCTGCGGCTCGTTCATCTTGAAGGGCACGAGCTTTCCATCCTTTGTCTGGATCTTGAGGAAGGACTCTATGTAGGCCTTGGCGTTAAGGAGAAACTTCGCCCCCGGTATCACAGCTCACTTTCAGCCCCTTCCTCCGCAAGCCGTTTCAGGTACTCATCAACGCCGCCTGATACCCGTATATCTGCCTTATCCCGATAGCCGTAGTTGTTCTCAAGGTTGAATTTGATCCCGGCTATGTCCTTCCCCGGCCTTGTCAGCATCTCCCTCTCATTCCATGACTTCATACGCTCATAAACGTAGTCCGTCACCTCCGTAAATTCCGGGTGCTTCTTGTGATCGGCAAAGAGCGCCCATGTGGAGGGGTGAATGTGCAGAAATTCCGCCAGCCCGCTCACCTCAGGCGGAACGATGTACTCGGTGACCTCGACCTCCTCGCCAAGCTGGTTTTTGACCGGCGCGTCGACCATGATCATATGGCCGAATTTGTCCAGCTCCCCTGTCGGTATCCGCTCCGTCACCTTCTTTTTCCGCGTGATACTGGCAAAGTACCGGTTGACCTCCCGCCTCAACGTCGCCGGCGTAAATTTCCTCGGCCTCCCCATCGCTCTCACCCCCGATTTCTGCCAAGGGCCTTTTTATTTAATTATGCACAAAAAACACGTCACGAGCTGTCAACTTTCATTTCGAGCAAAAAAGCTGTCCTTTTCGGACAGCAAAAAAGGCGCGTTTAATAGACGCGCCCCCCTGCGCGCGCGTTGTCGCATCGAAAAACCTGTTATCAGTAACCGGCCCGGTTTAAGCTCAAAGGCTCCTCGGAAAATTGAGATAATATTTCCTTACCACCCGATGCAACGTGGACTCTGAGAGGAAATACTTGGCGCATATCTCCGTTTTCTTTGTCTCCGTGGTGACAAATTCCCTCAGCGCCTCCCAGTACTCCCCGCCGCACTTGTGACACAGCTCATCTATGGTGCGCCTCTTGTTCACCGGGAGCTCCCGGTACAATAGCGACGTGAAATATATATACCCCTGCCTTATGTACCCCACCTTGATACCCGGCTTATACCGAAACATCGTTATCGCCTCCTTTACGTTTTTTCGTCTTTCTCCTCTCAGGCGGCCTGTAATAGCGGATATATTGGGCCGCTCCCCTGACGTAGTTTGACCTTGCCAACACCAGACACCCCGCGGGGGGCCGCATCTCGCTCTCAGCAAACCGCGTCACTCTCACCGGCTCCTCAACTATCGGTTGCTGAAGGCACCGGCTGGGGGTATAGCGCTTGGCGTTCGGTATGTATCTGACCTGCTCCATGAGATACGTCGCCAAGGCGGAGAAGTCCATGTTCACAGTGTAAAGCTCCATCTCCTTTACAAAGCCAAGCTTCTGCCACTTTTTCACCGCGACCTCCCGGAGCTCACCGGCGATCACTATGTGGTGGTGTATCCTCACCGGCTCCTTCGTCTCACCGTTCATATCCGAGGTGACTATGACACAGCGGAAATTCTTCGCTCCCCCCAGCTCCCTCTGTACACGCCTCGCCCAGTTCGAGGCTTCAGTCTGGGCCGCCATAAAGATCAGGTCCCGCTCCTCCGCCTCCGGGTACTTCTCCCGGAGCTTCCTCGCCCGGTCCTCTAATCTCTTGAGGCCGGCATCACTGTACTCAAATCCCAAATGGAGATCCTCATGCGCTCCGAAATTGTTGTTGAGGAGCCTTGCAAGCTGTTTCACGGCGGAGTCAAGACTTCTTCCCGTCCTGACCGCTTCCCTTTTTTGTCTCACCCCCGGATCTATCCTCACCGGATACTTCGTCCGCTCCTCTATCCCGTTGCGACAAATTATCTTGCGTGTATACCAGACAGTATCAAAAAGCATAAGCCGCTCCCCTTCTCCCAAAATAAGTAAACGGGCCTAAACCCTGCCTTTACCAAGTCCGACAAAGAACGCGCACGCGCGTATATAATAATGTATCCGCTCTCACGGAGCCCCGATAAGCTCAGGGCCCCGTGAGAACGTGACGGCCCCTCAGCCGTCCCCGTCCTCCTCGTCCTCAAGCTCCTGAAGCATTTTCATAAGGTTAGCCTTAACGATTGCCTTTGTCACGTCCGCTTCCACTATGGATGCCGCCTCCTGCTTGTCTCGTAAAGCCATATTGTAATATGCGGCAAGAGCTTGATCATCTTCAGCCGTTTTCTGCTCAAAAAGTGCTATAACTGCTACTCCCCTGACATCATAGCCGTCAAGGATACGAACAGTCTCGGTCAGGAAATCTGTCCACCCGTCCTGAGATGAATCTGACACTATCAAGGTAGCCACTTCAGTACTCCTCCGCTTCGTCTGCGGGCACTGTCCTAAACCTCGGCATTCCCGGACCTCCGTTCCTCGGCCTCTCCTTCGTCACCCTCACGCTCCCGGAAGTGAAGCTCTCCCGGATCTTCCTACCCGCGCCGACCTCAAACTCCGCTGTGAAAAATCTCCCCTTCGGGTGTACATACACGACCTTCCCCGTCCGTAGCCGTCCTCCGGGGCTTTCGCACCCGCTCCCGAACGTCACCGGCCTCACCGTCACCGTGTCCCCTACCATGGGGCTTGTCCCTGAATCCGACGTCATCACGGTGTTATATATCCCTTTTCCCATGTCACTTGGCCTCCTTGCTTTTTACGCCTCTCGGTAGTCCGTCCCTCAGTCTGAGCCGCCGAAGGCCGTTTTTATCCGTGGACATCTTGCCATTCCTCACAGCCTCGATCCTTCTACCGGCCACGTCCCTATTCCACCCGCACTTTCCGCACGAATCGTCCGGGCATCTTATGCGGCCAAGAATACACTCCCGCCGCCTTGCCTCCTCGATTTCAGTCATATTTCGCCTCCGAGCAATAGAATTATTCCGGCCATCAGGGCATAGACCGCTATAAAGATAAGTACAGCTGACATAAGCAAAGAAAGAACAGATGTTTCCTCGATAAAATTATCCGCCCAGTCGTATGCAATATAGGCAAGAAATAAAAAGCCGATTGCCCTCACTTTGCCGCCTCCTTCTCCCTCACCCTGTAAATCCCGTCCTCCTCAGACAGCACCTCGTACCTCTCCGTAAACTCAAGATAACTTGCACTCTCGTCCAGTTTGACGGTGTATTCCGTATGGGTCGGCTTATCGGCGTACCGTTTTGCGGAAATTACGCACAAGCCCACACAAATTAAGACCAAAAGCGAAGCGAATATCACTACCGGCCAATCATGGGAGCGATAACAAGCCCAAGGGCCTCCCCACATCAGAGTATCGAAGCAACCCTTTAGCCACCAAATCACGACGCCGAGTGGCAGAAGCGCAACGGCTCCGAACAAGACCGCTAAAACCAGCCACCCAACATAGTCAGGCACCACACGCTCCGCTATAACCGTTACCCCGTTCATTCCGTCCCCTCCACCCTATCCAGCACCCACACCTCATAATGACCCGTCAGGGCGTAGCATTCGCTGTGATTATTGCACGCCACATCAATTTGTCCCGGCCCCACGCCCCGGTCCTCCACGACGTAAAAGCCCAGCCCCTCTATGTAAATCTCCGTACCAAACGGAAAATCCTTGCACATCGCTACCGACCGCCCCGGCGTAAGCTGTACTCCCGACGCCGATTGGTTTACGTATTTACCCTGACAATGCGGGCAGTCGATGTCATACCCCGTGACCGTGTACACCCCCAGATACCGGGCGTCCTTCAGCTCTTCGCACCGCCACCACTCAGCGGACAAGGCCTGAATGGCCGGGTCCTCCTCGGCGACGCCCAGCTCCCTCAAGAGCTCCGCCGCTGCGTGTGCCTCGACCTGTCGGGCCGTGAGCTCCTCGTCGTCAAACCCCGCCTTAGCCGTAGTCCTCCCGGCCATGACCAACGCCACGACCACCGCCGCGGCCAATATGTACGCTATGATTTTCTTCATTTTTTCTTGCCCTCCATTTCTTCTCTTAGTCCCTGCTTGATGGTGTAATCCAGTCCCAGCTCTTGACAAAGCGCCTCGGCCTGTCGCCCAAACTCGGCCCAGTTGATGTCTGATGGCCAGTAGTTGAGCTTGCCAATCTTCACCCGGTCAAAGATAAATTTGGTACTGAATATGGTCCGCAAGATAAGCCCGTCGTCCAGAACCGGCTCAAAAGAAACCCATGTCTTGATTCCGCGCTCCTTTGCGGCGGCGGCGATTTCAACGCGGCGGGAAGGCCGGATTGCGTCCGGTTCTTCCTCGGCAGCCATACCGTCCCAGCAAGACACTGTGACCCCGTACCAGTCCCCGCCGTCCAGCAGGTCAAAATCCCGGCTCCCGTCGCCTTTGGTGAGTATCTGCACATGGTTGCCGCTCTCCTTCAGGACTTTGATTATCTCCCGCGTGACGGAAGTATCATAGCCCATCGGGTACGGGTCGCAGGTGAAACACAGATTGATGGTTTGACCGGTGATGCCCTCTCGCTCGATCTGTTTTCTCGTCTCCTCCACGATGTTCTTTCTCGGCTCCACGTGGCTGTGAAATTCCTCCCGCGTCCGGTGAAGGACACCGGGAGCGAAGCAGTAAAAGCACCGATGCGGACACCCGGTGTAGATGTTCAACGCCAGATCCGCGTACTCCTTAGCCTTTCCACTTGGCGTATAAATTGGCTTCATCTCTCCACTTCCTCCAATCCAATTAAGTCCCCCGGCTTTACAGATGGGATAAGCGCCGAACTACGAATAGTAGCTATCAGCCCACCGTCTTCGGTGTTGTTATACATACCATCGCCATATAGAGGCTTTGCTCCCCAAAGGTCAACACTTCCGTCGTCGCAGTTGTCGTCCCTGCTCACCCACTTAGCCCCAACCGCCCGCATGATGGCGATTTCGGGCTCAGTGAGGCGCCGGACTTCTTCCAGTTCCCATTCCTCAGGCAGAACCCTGAGGGTGCAATTCCCAATGACGTTAGCAAACGGGCATTCATCGCAACAGCCGTCTCCGTTTCGCCTTTCGCAAAGTGCCTGAACCTCCCCCAGCGTCCACTCGCTTAGGGGCTTGTTCTGTTTCTCCATGTTGTCCTCCTTTGTCTCCATATACGCCCCACAATACATGCATTGCCCAGCCCCGCAGGTCTGCTTGTTTGGGTTATCGACCTCATGTCCGCAGGCCGAGCATATGTAACTGTCGGCATTGTCTATCCAGTGGGCCTTTTTGCTGGCTATTTCTTTGTCATCAAATAGGGCCTCATATCCCATCAGCCGGGCGGCCTCGGCGGGGTGGTCATGGACCCACGTCTTGCCGCAGTTTTTGCTATTAAAATCGCATTTATTACATGGTCGGAGGCTTTCATAGCAAAAACAATTCATTGCCGCCTCGATGTCCTCAAACACTTCTCCCGTCTCAGGGTCTCTGAATTTCATTCCTTCGCCTCCAAAAGCTCCGGGTTATCGTAGATATTGCCACAAACTACTGCGTCGACATCCGGGCGTAAGCAGAACCGCCTTCGGCCATTTTCGAGTGTGTATGTACCATCTGAATACCCGACAGCGAATTTATCCTTACCGGAATAATTCTGTCCCTTTTCATTGTCAATCCCATATTTTGGTGTGGCAACAATGTCCCCCTCGAAAATCTTCTTCCCGTTCTTATCTGTCAGCCCCGTGTACTGCCCGACGGTGGCGGGGTCGACGGGATAGGCAACCGTCTGGATTATACTGTCATCTTTCTCATAGCAAAAAATATCCGTATGGCTCGGAATTATCCTCGCCCGTCCATCTTCGTATGTAAGCAAATGCCCTATAATCCATTCCCCGTTATCCAGTCGCTTGCCTCTGAAAAATATCTCACGTTCCATCTCGTTCACCCTTCCTCTCGAAATAGAATTTCACCGGCCCCGGATTGGGTATCACTAAGCCAAACCTGACGGCGTTTCTGTATGCCACGCTGTCCCGTGCCAGTATCTCCGGCTCCCGCTCCAGCATGGAGCGGAAGGTTTCAACCGACATCGTGTCCTTATAGTGGTTACATCTCCGGCACGCCGGGAGAAGATTGTCCATAGCGTTCAAATCTCTATCTTCCCTGCCCTGAAATTTGATAGGGATAACATGGTCGATTTGCATTTCCCGCATTGTGATTGGCCTCCCGCAGTAGGCGCAATGGCCGTCCATCTTTTTGTAGACCGCCTCCCGCTCCTCCGCAGTCCAACGCTTACGCTTTACCATGCGGCCACCCCTCCGGCTTGTCCGTCCGCTCAAACTCGATGATCCACACCCAAGGGTTAGCGTCCCAGCCGTACAGGGCACGGTCGGCTGGTTTGATGGTGCTGTCCCACAGTGGCTCAAAATCATCGAGCGCAAAGTTTCCGCCGCTCGGTTTGACCCCCTCGGCAATCGCCCCGTCCTCGGTGATTGCCTGCAACCGCTCCACCCGCACGTCCGTCACCTTGAGGAATATCCTTGCGGCCTCTTTTGGCATATGTATGGAGGGCCGCCAGCCCCAGCCTTCGGCGCCATCAAAATCAGCCTTATAGGCATAGCCCTCGGCGCTTTCCGCCCACGTCTCCCTGACGTACAAAATATCGCCGGGCTCATAAGGCGGCCGTTTGACTTCCTTGCAGTACCAGTCAATCAAACTTTGGGACATGTTATCAACGGTCATTCCCCCGTACCATCGGCCATGAAAGCAAGCGGATTTATATACGTCGCTGGTGGAGTATTTGATTACCCGCCGTGTCGCGGTTTTCGTGTTGTCCTGAAGCCCCCGGACCATCTCAGTGTTGAATAATATCGGAAGTATCCTCATTTCTTCTCATACCTTTCCGGCTCGATTTTCGGGTATCTCTCCTCAAATGGCGCGAACGCCTCAGGCGGGATAATCTTTCGCAGGCGTTCATCCAGCTTTGCACGCAAGTAGTCAGCCTCGGATCTCAGCATCAGGGCGTCGTGGAAAAGGTCGTGGTACTTAATCGCCCCCTCCAGCACCCGCCGAAGCCGCTTATACCCCAACACATCCTTACCCATGATCTCCGGGTCATTGAGCGCCAGCGTGTACATGTCGGCCATAAACTGCCGCATAATCTCCTCCCCAGCTTTCTGCTGGGCCAGTTTCGCCGCGCGAACTCTGTCAATAAACGTCCCTTTGCCCATGTCATATCTCCTCCGTTTCCATCAAATCAAACAGCGTCGGCGTCTCGATCTTCGCTTCCTCCGCCTCCAGATACCCCACGGCGTCCCGGAAATAATCGTTATTGAGCTCAACGGTGTAGCCACGCCGCCCAGCCTTCATGGCCTCCAGAGCCACAGTACCAAGGCCGCCGAATGGGTCGAGCACCAGATCGCCGAGGTTGGAGTACCGGTTGATGAGCCTGTCCACGATGTCCAGTTGCAGGGGGCAGACGTGCATGGTCTGACGCCGCCGACTCTGTGAGGTGTTTAAGGTCTTCATCCGGTTCACGTCGTCCCATACCTGATCAGACCAGCTCCCTGGGGCGACCACCATGAAGGTGGCTGGCAGATGGCCGTCGGCGTCCAGTTTCTTCGCCATGGCCACGTGGTCCTCGTAGCTGTAAACCGTCCCCCGACTGTACTGTCGGTATACCGCCTGGAGCCGGTCCACCGGGACCTTCATCAGCTCCTCTTTCGTCAGGAGCCGGTTCCCGGACGACCGCCAGAATCCGTGGGCATCGAGCTGCCACTGGGCCCGTGTGTATTCCTGCTTGGTCTTGCTTACCGGGACATCTGCATAGGCCGTGGAAGTGTCGCTGGGGAGCTTGCGGAAAAGCAATATGTACTCCGGGCACCCCACGCCCATCTTCGTCCCGTCCTTGCACTGTTCCGTCCAGCCCAGGCGGTACGTCTGGTTGTTCTCCCGGACCACGTCGGTCACCACGGTAATCATGCCGAAATATTGGAACCCGTGGCGCATATAGTGCTCGATGCACAGGGCGTGGAAGGGCTCCATGGTGGGCATCCCGGTGCCCGTAGTGTTTCCGAAGAGGACCCGATCCTTGACGTGACAGCAGAACACCCGGCCCGGTCTCAAAACCCGCAGGAGGTTCGGCGTCAAGTAGTCCATCTGCTCAAAGAATTTGGCGGTGTCCTCATTGTGGCCGAAGTCGTTGTAGCTGGGGGTGTACTCGTAGTGATTGCTGAATGGGATGGACGTAACGATAAGATCCACGCTATTGTCAGCCATTCCCCGCACTTCCTCCACGCAATCGTTGTTGACCGCTGTAAAGTTGGTTCCCCTGATTTCCACTCTCTTCACTCCTATCGTCCGGGCCAGCCTGTCTATCTGGTTCCGGCTCGTCAAACCGTATTTACGGACTATATCCCGCATCCGCTCCTGCTGCTCGTTGTGTAGCTTCCATTTCTCCATGAGCGTCCGGTAGATGGGTTCCTCCGCTTCGGTGTAGATGATGTCGATTATCACCTTCTCAGTCTGGAGAAACCTGTATATCCGATGTACAGCCTGAATGAAGTCGTGGAACTCGTAATCTATCCCTACAAAAATGGCCCGGTGACAGTACCGCTGGAAGTTGCACCCGCATCCAGACAGGCTCTTCTTTGTGGCAAAGAGCCGCGTCTTTCCGAAAGAGAAGTCCATCACGCGGCGCTCGCGCTCTTCGTAGTCCATCGACCCGTAGATGTCCACTGCCTCTGGCAGCACCCGGCGAATCTCCTGCCGCTCCGCCTCCAGGTCGTGCCACAGAATGAAGCTGTCCTCCGGCGAGGCATTCACGATCTCACGGGCCTTGGCGATTCTGGCGGTGATGCTGTCCCGCTTCTCCCGGCTGGCCTCCATCAGGCTTGCCGCGGCATCATTGGTGAACTTGAACTGTCCGTCCTTATCCACGGTCTTGCCGTAGTCGTCTGCAATGACGTGGGTCCTCACCTCCATGGGCGGGAGGGCGTACCCCTCATCGTCATATCCCAAATCGGAGGGTGTGCTGATAAACAGGCCCCAGGTGGACACCCACAGCCAGAACTCCTCCACCTTGTGGGGATAGAGCGTCAGGTTGTTCGCCTTGGTGCTGTCCCGCTGAAAGAACCGCGTCAGCGCCTGCCCCGTGTCCATGACCTCCAGAAACCCGGCGTAGTGGATGAGCTCCTTGAGCTTGTTAGGTGCCGGCGTGGCCGTGGCAACCAGCTTGTACTTGACGCCACGGAATTTCGGCAGGAACGTCTGATATGTCTTTGACCCGAAAGACCGTAGCACCGCCGCCTCATCCAGCACACACGCCGAAAAGGCGGTGGGGTCTATGTCCCCGTCTCGGACCCGCTCATAGTTGGTCATGCAGATGGAGCCCTCCGGGACCGCCTCAGCCTCCGGCATGGAGGTGATGTAGACCGGAGGATCCATCCCCAAAAGCTCCACGGCATCGTGGGTGAACTCCTGCCGGACCCCCAGCGGGAGGACGATAAGCGCTCTCCCATGCCCCTCGTGCTTGAGCACCTGGCGGCAGTACTCCAACTCCTGGACCGTCTTGCCCAAACCGAAGCTCTCGAACAGGGCTCGTCTGCCGCCGCGCAGTGCCCAAATAAGAGCGTCCCTCTGGTGTGGCTTCAGCGCGGGGGAAAGCGTGTCCGGCTCCACTTCAAAGCCTGATACTGGCGCCGTTTGGATTTTGGACCGAAGGAAGTCGAGATAAGTTTTGTTCATTCCACTTCCTCCTTTTTCTTCCCGCAAGCGTTCAAATCCCCGCGCTCACTTTCTCGATTGCCGTCTCAAGAAAAACCTTGAGCGCGCCGGTGAGCTTGTCGGCGTCCTCGCTCTTTCCGTTCTGCCGGAGCCTTTGGGCGCAATCGAGCATATTGTTCACGCACGCCTGCCCCTGGTCAAACCAGAATTTGAAGCTCACTTTCTCCGGGCTGTCCGCCAGGGCGAGCTTTTTCTGAAGCTCCTGAAGCTGTCCCGCGGCGATTTCCTGAGCTTTTCTGGCCGTCTCCTCGGCGTTGTCCTTCTCCAGATTTGCCGCTGCCAGCTTCTCCTCCGCCTCGGTTTTGGCCTTCTGGGCCTTCTGGCGTTCAGCTATCGCCTTGTCCCGCTCCTCCTCGGCCTTCTTTATTTTGGCTTGGAGCTCCTTCTCGGCGGCGTTTCTCGCCTCCTGAGCGGCCTTCTCAATGGCCTCCTCGTCGACAACAGTCTCAACGGCCACCTCCTTCGGGGTATCCTGAAGCTCCCGCAGCTCCTGGCGGAGCCGCTCAAGCTCTGTGTTGGCGGCCTCCACCTCCTCGGCCTTCTGCGTCAGGAGCGCTTCTTTATCAGCCCTCTCGCGCTCAAGCTTCAGCCTGTACCCCTCGGCGGTATTCCGGGCCTCCGTCAGCTTCTCCTCCCGCTCCCGTATAGCCTCCTTGAGCTCCCTGACGGAAAGTCCCTCCGCGTCCACCTCCTGAGCGAAGCTCTCCCTCTCCTCAGCCGGTATTTCAAGGAGCGCCAGAGCCTTGGCGTAGCCCAAATTCCCAATCGTTTGGGATTTTGCCGACGCCCCGAAAAGGCTTCCCTGGTCCGCCCCGTACTCCCTGAAAAGCCTCATGAAATTGCCGGCGGTGGACATGGAGTAGCCCGTCTCGTTTCGCACCCACTCCGAAAACTTCCCATGAGCCAGCAACTCCTTCGCCTCGCAAAACCGCCGGCCGATCTCCAGTATCCCGCCGAGCACCGACCCCGTCAGCGCCCGTATCTCCGCCGCGATGAGCTCCGGTGTCCTCTCGGTGATGCTGTTCTCAACTGTTTGAATAGCGTTTCCCATAATGACGTCCTTTCTTTAAGAGGCTTTTTGCCCTGCTTTTTTCTTCTCCGAAAAATTCTCTTTGAGCCATTCAAGCCACGCACGCTCAAACTCGTATATCTCCGGCGTCCTGTCACAGTTACGTTTGCCCCTGTTCTGTACTACCGTCAGCGTCTTTTCGCCCAGCTCCAGCGTATACCAGGGTTTATCCGGCTTGTCCGCGCGGCGGATAAAGAAAATGGCCGTATCCCCGTTCATGACCTCGTGGGCATATCTGGCCACACAGTGGTCCAGCGCTTTTCCCTCTTTTCTGAGCTCGGCACAGCTCTTGCAAGGGCGTATGAGTATTCCGTCCCGCTCCCAGCTATATTGCATGAGCCTTGGTAAATGCGTGCTTTTATAATACTTTTCTTCGATTTTTTCAGTCTCTGACGGAGAATTATTGTACCTTTCCGTAACTCGGTCATGGGCCGCCTTCAGATCCTTCGGCCAGCGTACCTGCTGGTTGTCAACGTCCATCAGCAAAACGCGCGCCATTCTCCAGTAGTCCCTCAGCGTGATCATGTTCTCTATTTGCCGTATGAGGTATCTTACGCATCTCCAAAAGTCCCGCTCCCCGACCTCTTTGTAAATCATATCCGCTTGAAAAGAGCCCATCGAGGACAAAACCCTGATACTCTCGATCCCGTCAGGTATCGGCAACGCCTTCTCTTTGAGCCAGAATAAAGTTTTGTACTCCGCGGGAGTCAACTGTCGGCCAAAAGAGCGGTATTCCTCAAGGCTCATATGTAGCATTCTGTTTGGCCGTTTTTCTTTCCAGTCTATGCAGTCAGGGACAGGCGCTTTATGGTCGTTATAATAAGGGTTTTCTCTTTTTTCATTTATAAGCGCGGCAAGTATCTTCCCGTGCCCTTGCACAAGCAGGTTTTCAGCCGCGGGGTATTTCATCCACAGCATCAGGTACCCGACAAGCTTGTTTCCGCCTGCCTCAATGTACAGATCCAATCTGCTGTTTTCCGCCGTTGTGCCCTCAAAAATACTCCTGTCCCATTCGAGTATGGGCTCAGCAGTCCCTGAACAGTCTCTAAAAGTCACCGGCTGATAGATCGCGCACGGGTCACTCCTGGTCTCATACCACGCCTGAATAAATACATCTCTATAACCCATGACCCTTACGAGCTTGTTTTCTTCTACGATGCTCGCCGACCATAATTTCGTCTGATATTGGCTGTTTCCCTGCTTGTCCACCTTTCGGGTGACCCGCCAGTCTACCACGGCGAGCCTGTCACGCTTTCCCTCCATGGGTATCCTTACAAGCTGTGTGGGGTAAGCGTGTTCCTCCATACCGGAGCCGACATTAGTGACGTGCACCGTTTTATAAAAGCCCCCGCACTCCCTGCAAAACGCGTTTTCACCGGTAATAACAGCTTTTCCGCCCAATTCGTCCAACCATCCGAACGGCGCGGGCGGCCTGTTCATTCCGCACCCGCCGGCGTCTTCCTTTTCCGCGATGAACGTGCAACCGCAATTCGTACAGGTGACCTCAACGTAGGGCAGCATCATGTCCGACAGCGGCTCGTAAATTTTTGTGGAGCGGTATATCAGGTACTCCTGTGATAAAAGCCCCTTATTCGTAAGTAAGCCCGCAAGCCCTTCGGGCGGCCTCAGGCTCTTGATCGCCGGGACATAGTCAACTCGTTCACTCATGACAGCAGGTCCTCCAGATCAAGGCTCATAGCTCCCGGCGCGTTCGCCGCCTTGGCCATAGCCGGTGTGCTCGCCGGAGCGTTCCCCGCTTCAGGTAATCCGTAAAATTCCCTTAGTATCCTGTCAGCCTCGATCGGCGTCACGCAGGACGATTGGTCGACGATATGCTTGTCCGCGAAGGCCTTGATTTTCTTTTCGGCCTCAATAATGGACATATTCTCTGATTTAAGATCCCGCGCCAGCAATTCCGCGCTGGCCGGTTCCATACGGCATATGTCCTTGAGCTGTTCGCCCACCATCCACTGGGCGCTCCGCTCTTTTGCTTTCTTTTGCTGTTCTTCTATAAGAGCAACGGCCTCGATTATATAATCTGCCATATCCTTTTACTCCTCTCTCAGCTCTCGATGGTCCTCGTTCTGCCCTCACTCCGGCAGATCTTTATGTTCCCCTTGCCTGTCATGGACAGCTTCGCCACGCACACGCCCGGAATTTTGACGCTGACGCCCTCAATGATCTCCTCCACCATCAGCGTCGCGGTGGCCTTGAGGTATTCCAGCGCCGCGGCGCCAAGGGGCTCATAGTCCGCGTCCGCGGCGCCACTGCCGAAGATCTTCTCAATCCCGTCCGTGGCGTTCTGTATCCGCTCTCTGGTCCTGCGGGCTTTGACCGCTCCATCGCAGTCGCACTCCTCGGCCGCCTTCTCGTCGGCCTCCTCCTGGCTTTCGCTGAGCGACACTATCAGGGCTTGTCCGCAGTACCGGCACACGCCGCGGATATAGCTCCTCTCTGAGTTGTTGTTTTCCATAAATGCCTCACGCTCCTTTTTTATTATTTCTGTGTGGACACCACGCCGGAGCCTCGATCCCGATTTTCCTCATGTTCGCATCGGACGGCCACGGCCTGTCTACCACACGCCCCCGGTACTCCCCGGCATCGCGACTGAAGCACCGGAAATATACCCTCCCCCGGACCGCGCTCTCACGCCTGACGCTCCGGCACACGGAGCAATCCGGCCCACTCATATGAGCCCAAGGGCCCGGAGGAAGACCCCGACGATCAGCGTGGAAAGCGCCCCGGCAGTAAAGCTTATCATGTGCTCCACGTCCTCGATGATTTCCCGCCTCCGCTTCCCCGTCGGCGACAGCCTGTACCTCTCACCCATACTTATCTCCTTTCAAAATTGCCTTCCCCACAAGGTGGGGAAGGTGGCCCCTCAGGGCCAGATCAGGCCTCCCGTCCCGCTCCACTGGCTCCCTGTTTCAATAGGCTACACCCGCAGGCGTGAGCAAAGCGCAACCGCCGCTTGCGGCGGCTCTTAGTGCGGAGATGAGCTGTCACCGCAGCGACTGAGGGTCCCCGTCCCCTTGGCACGGCCTTGGCAACCCGCTTCCCGGCGGCGCCACGGTGAATACCGCCTTACCCGCGAATAACGTGTTGAAATACCTTAGCGCCAGCTCCGTCGCGGCCTTCTCCTTCACATCAGGCGGCAAGTCGCAAAACTCCACCAGTTCCCCCTGGTAACGTACATACGACTTCACCGTGATTTTCTGTTGTTTTTTCATTCCATCGCCTCCCGATGAAGTCTATTTCCCCGCGTGTTTGTCCTATTCTGAATATAAACCTTATTCCCCGGCCTTCCCCACACTGTGGGGAAGGTGCCGCCCCAGCGGCAGATGAGGCTCCCCCGTCCCGCTCCCACCCCCTTTCGGAAAGGGGGGCGGCCCCGCAGGGCCGGGAGGTTCGAGCTCCCTCCGCGCAGTGACCGAGGGTCCAGCCTCCCCTTGTTCAAGGGGAGGACCGCCGCGAAGCGGCCGGAGAGGTTCCGCCAGAATACCTAAGATCAGCGATCCACTTAAGAAGAACTTTTATATTGTTAAAAAGTAAATTTGCGCAAAGCCGTCAGTTGCCGCTGGCGGCTTCTTCCTTTTCCGCGCCCTCGTCTACGAGCTCCACGACGCCCAGCCTTTCCAGCTCCAGCGTCACGTTCCGGATCTCTCTGGTCAGGTCATCCAGCCTGTCCAGCTTCTCCATAAGCTCTTTTCTGTCAATTTTGATTTTGGCGTAATATGACATTCCTCTCACCTCCTCCCTTCTCCGTTTTCTTCTTCTCGCCATGCGCAATAATCATTCCGCCGCCGTCGTTTCCAATCATGTATTCTTCGACCTCGAAATCTCTGAGCGGTCCATCGCCCCGCAAATCAATGTGCAGAACTCGCGGCCCGCACCCGAGCCATTCGTGGTTGACAACAGTTATGGAATCCAGCAGCTCCCCAAGCTTCACCCCTTCACGCCCCTTTCTCCTCGAACAGCTCGTCCACCGTGCACCGCAGCGCCCTCGCCAGATCCGGGAGCTTCACGGCGGGCGGATTAGATACGCCGGCCTCCCACATAGCAACTGCTGTACGGCCAACGCCCATAATTTCAGCTATCTGTTTTTGTGTTAAACCGCATTCGATACGTCTTTGTTTCAGCAACATTCTTTTGCTCACCTCCTTTGTCAAGTTTCTTGACAATAATATAACGCCCTTTTTTATATTTGTCAAGTATCTTGACAAATATTTTTTTATAGGCGTTGATTGTCAATATTTTTGACGTTATAATATAAGAAAAACTTGGAGGTTTGCTATGATGTTCTCAATGAAAATGCTACGCTCAATTTTCAGCATGAGTCAGGAAAAACTGGCGAATAAATTGAACGTTTCCCGTTCCACAATCGCAATGTGGGAAGCCGAAGGAAGCAATCCTGATAAAGATCATTTATTATCTATGGCTTCACTTTTTGGGGTCAGCGTAGATTTTCTAATCAACACAGCTGATAACACCGAGCGTGCCGTTTCAGATTGGCCTAAGGACCTCGATGAAGATTACGAAAATGCACGCGATGATCAGGAAAGGCGTTATATGTTGCTAAGTTATGGAGTAGATAAAGATCATTTCGGCGAATACAGACGATTGTTTATAAATTCGTCGGGTAACACTGTCAAGGAATCTAATTCATATTTTCCGCTTAGCCGAATTGAACGTGATATAATAGACACCATCCGTTATTATGGCGGTCAACCATATATTGCTAAGTTAGTAAAGCTTTACTATATTGCTGACGACAATGACAAAATGGTGGTCCAGCAGGTTCTCTCACGATATGAAGATAAAATATCCGAAAACGTCGGCTAAACCCCATATAATTGACATCACCAAGTACATAGAAAAATAACCCCGGAGCGAAAAGCTCCAGGGTTAGAAATCAAAACTTTTTACAGGAGACAAATAATATGAGTATATTTGATAACCTAAAACTTAAAAAGAAGGATTCTAAATCTAAAAATAACGAAACAATAAAATGTGTCATACCATTGATGCCATATCAATATGAACGGCTTGCGTCAAATTGTTTTAATTCATTGATAAGCCATGTCAGAGAGGTCAACGAAGCGGTTAAGGATACGTTTGAAGATACTACGCCATACGAATTTGAGGCGATAGCGTTAATGTATTCTATGGCGGAATCTTTTTTTAAAGCTTCGGGAGTCTCTGATGATTGTAGAGAATCTCTTTACACTCAGGTTGTCTCGTACTGTAACCGTCATTTTGATACATATGTTAACCTATACAGTGAAAGCGAAGTTACCCCAGAGGAGGTACTAAATAACCGTATCAATGTATACGACCCTTTTACGGCCACTAAAAGGCAACCTGTACTATTGTGGGCACCCGCAGAATATGAGGATGATCTTTCCGCCAACTTTATTCTTATGGGAAATTACTTACAATATTCCGTATTTTCTTCTTCTCTTTTCATTGGCAACCCTTTTAAAATACCAAAATCAAGATTAGACGCTATTGAAGCTTTTGATTTTGCTTCTGTAATGGTAGAATTAAATCAAATTATTGGGGGTTACGGCGTATTTGTAGCGGAATGCATCAAGCATGAAAAAAGTTTACTGTAATACTCCTGCAGTCTCCACAAAGACATGGTACTCACCACGTAAAACTGTGTCTGTACATTATAGGAGGTCCCTCGCATGTCCTACAAAAGCATGGTACTCACCCGGCAAGACGATGACGCTTATATCGTCAGTAATGCCCAATTCAGCATAGCGCGCCCTGAGACGTCCGGCATTGATGTCAGTATAACCAAGAAGCAATTCATTACCGCGGTCAATCAGGAACTTGCCGCTACCCCATATATTCCTTCAATACACAACAGTCTGCGAAATCCATACACCGGTAAGGTTATATGTTCTCAGGCTGATTACGAGGAATATATTCGTGAATACACGTTCCACCGTCTCTGCGAGGAAGGGGCGGTAAAGGCGTATAACTACCGCGTTGCCTCCGAGCTCCGCCAAGCCGCCGCCAAATACGAGGAAGCCCAATCCCGCACCCGCCGTAAATACCGCATTATCACGCTGCTTCTGTGTCTCGCTCTCGTCTCGTCGCTGATATATATAGCGGTGATTGGCCTTTCGGCTGGCTACGGCCAAGCCAGCACCGGAACTGTTACGGTGTATATCTCAGATAGTGGAAAGAGATACCACAGAGCGAATTGTACTTATCTCAAATCAAGTACTCCTATTTCCCTCGCCGAAGCCAAGTCCGAGGGCTATTCTCCTTGCTCAAAGTGTAATCCACCCCGCTAAAGCCATAACCCCGCCTACTACTGGCACGGTCCCTGAATTTTCCGAAAGGAGGTCCCCCACATGTCCCCTCAACCCATGCGCACCGGAGCGGCGTATATACGTGTCTCCACCGACGAGCAGGCGGATCAGTCGCCGGAGAGCCAGCTTATAGAGATACGCCGGTACGCCGCGGCTAACAACATACTTCTCCCTGACGACCTTATTTTTGTAGACGAGGGTATATCCGGCAAGAGGAGCGAAAACCGTCCGGGTTTTCAGAAGATGATCGGCGCCGCGAAAGAGGATCCCGCTCCCTTTGAGGTCATACTGCTTTGGAAATTCAGCCGCTTCGCCCGTAATCAGGAGGAGAGCATCGTATATAAGGCCCTGCTCCGCAAACAGTGCGGCGTAGACGTGATCTCAGTGTCCGAGCCCCTCCCCGGCGGCCCATTCGCTTCGCTTATCGAGCGGATCATAGAGTGGTTTGACGAGTTTTACTCCATCCGCCTCAGTCAGGAGGTCAAGCGCACCATGAAGGTCAAGGCCGAACGTGGGGAGCTCCAGTCCACGCCCTCCTTCGGCTACCGGGTACACATGGAGGCCGGGAAAAAATCTGTCCTTGAGCTCGTGCCGGAGGAAGCTCAAATAGTCCGTGAAATATTCGACCGTTTCAATTCCGGCGAGGGCTTTTTCCCTATCGCCAAGTGGCTCAATTCCATTGGAGTAAAGACCCACCGGGGAAACCCCTTTGAGAACAGAACAGTCGAGTATATCCTACGTAACCCCGTGTATATCGGAAAGCTCCGCTGGACGCCGACAGGCAGGACCAGGAGGGACTTCGCAAACCCCGACACCATTGTCGCCGACAGCTCCCACCCGCCGATAGTCACCGAGGAGGTATTTGAGGCCGCCCAGAAGCGTATCGCGGAGCTCAAGGCTGTTTGGGGCTATAAGGCCCGGCCCACTTATGAGCTTAAGGACTGGCTCTCCGGCCTTGTTCGTTGCTCCGAGTGCGGATCGACCCTCATATTCGTAAAGCCCCGCTACTTCAAGTGTAACAATTACGTCCGCGGCCGGTGTAAGAGCTCCCAGCACATAAGGGCGGACCTTCTTCACGAGGCGGTAATAGATAAGCTTCGTGATGACATGTCGTCCTCGACCTCCCTTGCCTACACCGTTTCCCCCCAGAGCCCAGCCCGTGCCGATGAGCTCACCCGCCTACGCTCCGCCCTTGCCGAGGCGGAAAAGAAAAGTGCCCGACTGCTGGAAGCCTATCTGTCCGGCGTCGTCGCCCTTGACCAGTTTTCTCATTTCAAGGCGGACCTGGACGGTCAGGCCGAGGATCTGAGGAAAGAGATCGAGACCCGCCTTCACGCCGAAGCCTCCCCCGACATTCTGGCCGCCGCCATGACTGAGAAAATACGCGAAACTTATACCACCCTCACCTCCCCCGACGCCTCAACCGCCGAGAAGAACACCGCCCTCCGCAACATCACCGACTCCATCACCTTCAACCGCTCCACCATGACCCTCTCCATAACCTACCGCCTTCTTTTTTGATACCCCCCTATAATAGTCTACCGGTGTCAGGTCCTCCGTACTGGCTTATGATAAATTTCGCAAGGGCCGGGTTGGTGTTGGCGATCTTTACGGGGTACTCAAGCTTTTTGATATATGAGAACATACTTATTTGCCGCTCCTTTCGCAGTATTCCCAAGGCCACGGGCCTTGAAGCCAGTCGTATTTGTCGCTAATCTCAAGGTCCTCCACGGTCAATGGGCCGTACATCTTCACGTAGCGCTTCCATGCCTCGTTTTTGAGGGCCAGAGTGTCCTTCATGGCCTTGAACGCCTCCCGGTCGTCGGGGTGGGTGTCAAGGTAGAGCTGGAGCTCCTTCACCATGAACGTCAAGGCCATGAGCTCACCCAGTGGCGTACCGGCGTAGGGGTTTGACTTGTTGACCATATTCATAAAGGGCAGGTCAAGACCCGGAAACAGCGTTCCGCGTGTCAGGGCCTCCTCGTGGGAGTACATGGGTGGATTCGTCCCCTGGGGCGGCACCCAGGAGGTGGCCAAAGGCGCGCACATGGGCAACATACCGCATTTATAGCCGCAGTCGCCGCCCATGTCGGGCTTCATATCGGGTTTTACGTTTTCCAATTTATTTCCTCCAAAATCGTTATGGCCGCCAAGGCGACGTGTCGCCTTGGGCTTCCGATACATTCTATGCCGCACGACCGACCGACGATAAAAGAAGAAGCGCCCCGTGTCCCTGAAAATGGTACACGGGGCGAGAGTATGTTGTCATAAGACAGTACAGCGATTTAGGTCAAAAATCGCCCGTCAGTCTACGTCTTCTTAAAATCTTTCCCCTCAACCTCCAAGAGCCGCGCTTTTACCTCTACCCCACCCCCGAAGCCCGTCAGGGTCCTGTTCGCGCCTATAACACGGTGGCACGGAATTATGACGCAAATGTGGTTTTTGTTGCAGGCCCCGCCTACGGCCCTGGCCGCGCCGGGCCTTCCTATCATTTCGGCAAGCTCCCCGTAGGAGCGTGTCTGCCCGTAGGGTATCCTCCGAAGCCCCTCCCAGACGAGACGTTGAAAATCCGTGCCGGAATATTTTATCGGAATGTCAAATTCCCTCCGCTTACCCTCAAAATACTCCGCCAGCTCTGATCTCACCCTGCCCCAGAGCTCAAGCTCCCCCTCCGGCACATCACTGTCCGTCTCCCCCTCCCCAAAGCCGAGGTAGACAACGGCCCCGTCCTCGATGCCGCAAATGATACCTATACCGTCAAACTTGTCCGAAAATTGAAACACCATAGCTCGATCTCACCCCAAGACATATCTTAATTTCACGTTTTATGAAATAAGTTTCTCCGAATTTGCGTAAAATAACGGAAAAAACGGAGGGAATACATTGGAAACACTGTGGACACGCGATATAAATGCGCCGGAACACCCGTCTCTGTCCGAAAATATTACGGCGGACGTACTCGTCATCGGCGGAGGTATGGCCGGCGTGCTCACCGCCCGTGAGCTTCAAAATGTCGGACTTGGCACCGTTCTCCTTGAGGCAAGCGCCATAGGCTCCGGCGTCACCAGCGGCACCACGGCTGTGGTCTCCGCCCAGCACAGCACGCTCTACTCGGAGCTCATCTCAAAATTCGGCCGGGACGCGGCAAGCTGTTACCTGAAGGCCAACCTTCAGGCCGTCCGGGACATAGCCGAAGCATCTAAGGGCGTCGACTGCGATTTTGAGTACCGCCCGTCCCTCATGTACTCCAAAACCGGCGCTGAAAAGCTGAAAAAAGAGGTCGAAGCCATCAACAGTCTCGGCTTTCCCGCGTATTTTACAACGGAATTTCCCCTGAATATCAATGCCGCCGGGGGCGTCGTGTTCCCTGATATGGCCCAGTTCCACCCCTTAAAATTCCTCTACGGCTTATCAAAGGACCTCAAAATCTACGGCCACAGCGCCGTAAGGAAGCTAAAGGACATGACGGCCTACACCGACTCAGGCTCCGTCCGGGCAAAGCACATCGTCGTGGCCACCCACTTCCCCTTCATGGACCGCCGGGGCCTATATTTCATGAAGATGCACCAGACCAGAGAGAGCGTAGTAGCCGTGGAGAACGCCCCGGAGCTGGGCCTTACGGCGGTGGAAAACTCCGAGAAGGGCTTTTTCTTCAGAAATTATAAAAACTATCTCCTTATCGGGTGCGGGAACCATATCCCCGGCAAGGAAAACGAGGATTTTTCCAATATCGCGCTCTTTTTGAAAAAGCATATCCCCAACGCCCGCGAGGTCTGCCGCTGGGTCAACCAGGACTGCGTCACACTTGACGGCGTGCCCTACATCGGCCGCTACTCCCCAGCCACGCCGGATATTTACGTCGCCACGGGCTTCAACGCATGGGGCATGACCACGTCCATGGTGGCGGCAGAGCTCATTACAGCGCTTATAACCGGCCAAAAATACGAATATGAGAAGGTCTTTCTCCCCTCCCGGCCCATGGAGCTCTCGCCCCTCATCTCAAACGCCGCAAGGAGCACCGTAAATCTCCTCACCCCAACTCTCCCCCGCTGTTCACACTTGGGCTGTGCCCTTAAATATAACTCCTCCGCCCACACCTGGGACTGCCCCTGCCACGGCTCCCGCTTCGACGAAACTGGCAACGTCATCTCCTCCCCCGCGACAAAGCCCATAAATCCCCCATCTCGCCCCAACTCCTAATACGACGCTTAAGAAATCGAAAGCCGTTTTTCAAAGCTCGCTAAAACCAAACCCGGTTGTACTTGCAATCTTTTACCTGTATCAACAAATCCCGCTTTTTCATAGCACCGCCTGTTCTTCATCAAATCTTCCGGAAAGTCCACAAAGAAGCAGTTAGCGTGAGGAAATTCCTTTTCGCAAAGGAGTATCGCGGTCTGCGCGATCTTTTTACATTGCTGTTCAGGCTTGATATAGATCCTTTGCAAATAATATTGTCCTTCCTCCAGATTTTCACAAAAAGTGGTCCTTCCTTTGCACTTGTAGAGAACGCCGCCCACGATTTCTCCGTCCGAAAAGATCGTAAAGTACCGGAAGTAATCTGACATAAGTCGATCAACAATATCCTCCAATCCCCGTAGATACGGATTGTCTTCATCATGATATTTTTCGTATAACGGAAGAAAAGCGGCTTTTTGTATTTTTCATAATTCCGGCGATTCATTTTCCTGTGTCGTTCTTATTGATACTTTCATTCTTATTCTCCTAAAATCAATTCTGACTGACAGCACCATGTTTTAGCTTCCGTCCGTGTGCCTGACAATGACATCACAAACCAAATGGTAGACCCCTTCCGGGATTTTCTCCCCCCCGTATCAGCGTAACACCGCCTATTTTATTAAACTCCCCATCATAAGCGTCCCATGTCTCCATATGCGTTTACCTCGTCTGTCCTCCTATCGGTGAGCCTCAATTAATTTGTGAAGCGGTAATATTTAAAGCCGTCCTTTTCTTCTAAGTATTTAAATCCAACCTTCTCAAGCACGTGCTGGCTTCGGGTGTTTTTGAGGACCGTGTCGGCGTTTACAGCGGTCATGCCCAATGTGTCAAAGGCGTATTTCAGGGCAAGCTTCTCAGCGATCGTCCCATAGCCCCGCCCTTTTACGGCGTCGTTTTGCATATGTATGCTCAGGGTGCACTCCCGGCGTTCACGGTCTATCCCCTTTAACTGAAGCTCCCCTATGGGCTTTCCGTCTCTCATTATCGCGAATAAAACGCGGGACGGCTCCTGCCGCGCGTCAAAATATCTGTCCACCGCGGCCTCGTCATAGCGATAGGGCGCGAATTTATCCATGTCCATGTAAATCGCGGGGTCGTTTTCCCAGCCACTATATAACTCCCTGCAAAGCTCCCGCGTCAT
>CANREY010000127.1 GCA_947629755.1 uncultured Oscillospiraceae bacterium
GCCCCGTGGGTACTTCTCCCCCGCCTCATATCTCATCGCCCAGCAATTCAAAAACGACCCCATCACCGCCCCCAATACGGCGGAAATAAAGGTGAGGTAGATTTTTAAGTAGAGCATAAGGTTACCTTTCTTTCGGAGGTGCTGGCAAAACCCTTCGGCCTCGCTTCCCCCCTACCCCCCTCCTACGAGGAGGGGGCTCTCTACGCGGTTGCGCCTTCGGCGCGTATTTAATACGGGAGGGTCACGGACCCTCCCCTACGGCGTAACAGGAAAATCTCCCGTTCAACCCGTAGGGGCGGGTTCCAAACCCGCCCTTCCCCCGTCCCGCCCGCAGGCGAAATCCTTGGCTCCTCCTCGTAGGAGGAGCTGTCGCCCGCAGGCGACTGAGGAAGCGAGGCCCTGTTTTACGCTTTTTACCTCGTTCCCGCGCGCCAGCCCCTCGCCGGTATATACGGTGGGGAGCTGGCCCCCGGAACCGGGGGCCCCCCCGGCGCAACCCATCGCCGGGGGAAACTTTAACGGCTTGTGGCCGTTGGGTTTAGTGTGTATGGGGATTAGGTATTGGACGCCACGATCGACGGATTAAGCTCCTGACCGGTAAACTGAATTATGTAATAAACCTGCCCACCAGTCGGGATACGCCCAATCTTAGTCACATTTGCACTTTCGATTTT
Source organism: uncultured Oscillospiraceae bacterium (assembly GCA_947629755.1). Classification (GTDB taxonomy): domain Bacteria; phylum Bacillota; class Clostridia; order Oscillospirales; family Oscillospiraceae; genus RUG626. The sequence continues at coordinate 675 of CANREY010000127.1, forward strand.
TATAGCATTTTCGTCCAAGTAAGTAATCTTTGTATCGGAAATCCACATACCAGGATCACCTTTATCCTGTTGCGTGATAGAAGTAAGTGTATACTCCTCAGTGGCATAGTTGTAACCACCAATGGCTCTCCAAATAGTATCATCGGTAATCTTCTGTTTTGCGAAGTCAGGTGACCCAAGGAGCTCAGCCATAGCCATGCTCTTCAGTGACCGGGCATTTGACTGGTGCGTCGCATAACGGGCCTTCTCTAGCGCACCCATGAAGATGGGCATGGCGATTGCTACGAGGATTGCAATAATAGCCACCACGATCAACAGCTCGGCCAGAGTGAAGCCCTTCTTGTTGAGCTTCTTTGCGAAGAATTGAGTCATTTCTTATCCTCCTTACGGTATTTGGTTTTTTTGGTGTGTACGCGTGGGGTTGACCACACCAAACCAATACCGTAAGGGGGGACTCAACTTAAGAAGTTGTAGGTATTATGTTGGTGTGGGGGCTCAGTCCTCAACAGTGCTCAGAGACTTGAGGTTAATTCTAAAGAAATACTTGGTATACGTTTTATTCAGACCGCCAAGTTCAAGCACGGCATCACGACTAGTCACATTAACAGCCGACTTAGCACCAGAAGCGCTAACCACAGTAACCGTCGACTCTTCAGCATTGACCGCAACTACGCTTATCTTCAAGTCGGAGATATGGCCTGCTTCATCAACATACGCGGTAGCAGTCCACCCGTTGTCATCGCTGGCCGCACCTGCACTGTACAAAACGTCTTCAGCATCCTCACTACCAGATGTCTTCTCATTCCAGTGTGTCAGTATCTCCTCAACCGCGGCGGCGCGGATATCACGGGCGTCAGCCTGGACAACGCGATACTGAGCGTCGTTCAGACCGTTGACGAAAATGGGCATAGCGATAGCGACCAGAATCGCGATGATCGCGACAACGATCAGGAGTTCAGCAAGAGTGAACCCCCCCCGTGTCAATTTTTTCCTAAAAAGCTTGTTCATCATTTAGTTGTACTCCTTTTCGTTAATTTTGTGTTTCCTGAGCCAAAATTTATATTCTTCGCGGGCGGGTTGTTACCCGCGAGGGATACCGAAAATAATGTATGTCCCAATAGAAGGACCGTAGGGGCCGATGCCCACATCGGCCCGTTGGGGTGCACCACCGTAAACGCGTCGATTTTGGCCGTGTGTCAAATCGGTGCGTCGGGCCGATGTGGGCATCGGCCCCTACGAATCCCGTTGGTGTGCCCCACCGTAAACGCGTCGATTTTGGCCGTGTGTCAAATCGGTGCGTCGGGCCGATGTGGGCATCGGCCCCTACGGAAGCGTATTGTTCGGGCGTCTAATTCAATCCGCGGCGCAGCCGCAACCTTTCACATCGCCGCGCCCTGATACATTGAGAACATGGGCACGTAAATGGCGATCACTATAAACCCGACGAAAATACCGAGGATCACGGTTATCATGGGCTCGATGAGCCTGAGGGCGCGGTCGGAGGCGCGCTCGGCCTCGTCGGAGTAAAATTCGCCGATGGTGTGGAGGGTGTTCTCCAGCGAGCCGGACTCCTCGCCGATGCGGGCCATCTCCACCAGCATGTCGGGGAGGTTACTGACGTCCCGGAGCACGTCGCCCAGGGCGTTGCCCGTCTCAAGCTTGGGCACGCATTTTTCCATGTCCACGCCCACGCTGCGCTGGTCGAGGACGCGGGAGACGATGTCGATGACTCTCGTTATGGGCAGGCCCGCGCCAAGGAGGGTGGAGATGGTGTTGGCCACCTGCGCCGCCGTGTTCATGGTGGCGATACGGCCGATTATGGGTATTTTGAAGCGGAGCTTGGAGAGGTTTATCTTGCCCTTCTCCGTCCGGCTGTAAGCGAAGAGCCCGATGGCCGCCGCCGCGATTATGGCGATGAGGAGGGCCCAGTAGTTGGAGAAGAAGTGGGAGATGGCAATGAGCGCCCGCGTGGGCCAAGGAAGCTCGGTATTCATGTTCTCGAACATCTGTATCATGGTGGGGACAAGCACCACCATGACGATGCCCACGACGATAAAGGCCAAGATCACGACTATGATGGGGTAGGTCAGGGCCGATTTGACCTTCTGGCGGATCTTGTGGGCCCGCTCGTAGTAGGCTTTGAGGGTGTCGAAGGACTGCTCCAGCGTACCGGACTCCTCGCCGGCCCGGACGGACTCGATAAACACCGCGGGTATCTTCTTGCCGTTCTTCTCAAGGGAGCGGCTGAGCGAGTACCCCGCCGCCACGTCGGCGGCGCAGGCCGTGAGTATC
>CANREY010000128.1 GCA_947629755.1 uncultured Oscillospiraceae bacterium
ACCGACGAGATGCTCCGGGCCAACGGCAAGTCCTTCGAGGGCCAGACCGTGGTCATCTCCGGCTCCGGCAACGTGGCCATTTACGCCCTTCAGAAGGCCACCCAGCTCGGCGCCAAGGTCGTGGCAATGTCCGACTCCAACGGCTACATCTACGATAAGAACGGCGTGGACTTCGCAACCGTAAAGCAGCTCAAGGAGGTCCAGCGCAAGAGGATAAAGGAGTACGTCTCCATTCACCCTGAGGCCGAGTACCACGAGGGTTGCAGCGGCATTTGGACTATCCCCTGCGACATCGCCCTGCCCTGCGCCACCCAGAACGAGATAGACAAGGCTTCCGCCGAGACCCTGGCGAAGAACGGCTGCTATTGCGTGTCCGAGGGCGCCAACATGCCCTCCACCCCTGAGGCCATCGAGGTCTACTTCGCAAACAAGATGCTCTATGGCCCCGCCAAGGCCGCCAACGCCGGCGGCGTGGCCACCTCCGGCCTTGAGATGTGCCAGAACAGCGCCCGTCTGAGCTGGACCTTCGAGGAGGTGGACGGCAAGCTCCACGACATCATGAAGAACATCTTCGCCGCCTGCGACTCCGCCGCCAAGGAGTACGGTATGCCCGGCAACTACATGGCCGGCGCCAACATCGCCGGCTTCCTGAAGGTCGCCGAGGCCATGAAGGCGCAGGGGTGCGTATAACCTATTTAAAAAGGCCTGACGGCCTTTTTAAATAATAAGAAGCGTGCGAAAAAATCCGCGAAAAGGTCTGCGGACCTATTCGCGGATTTTTTCTGCCGTTTTGCTCCGCGCACGGCCCGGAGGGCCGTACACTACGCAAAACAAAAGGTAATTTTCGCGACGCGCATGTCGCCGCGAAAATTGATTGGATTTGAGTTTTTTGACAATCTGGCCGCCCGGTTTTTATCGGGCGGTGTTTTTGGTTGACAAGATGGCGGAATGGGGACGGCGAGGCGGCTCAGCGAGAGGAGCGGCGGCGTCTACATCATATTTCTCACGTCCCACGCCCAGTACATGCGGGAGGCCTTTAAGGAGGCCTTTGCGGAGTATATCAGGAAGTACGCGAGCTATGTTTAGAGGGGAAAGAGTATGAAAAGAGTATGACATATACCGTCGGCCTGTGCGTTTTGGAGGTGTGCTCACTTTTTGCGTCGGCCCTTCTACTCTGCGGGAAGGAGCTGACGGGCAATAAAAGACGGCGGCTCGCCGTTCTTCGGCTCGTCACGGTGGAGCTGGGGCTCGCTGATCTTGCCATGCTTATATGGATAATAGCCGTGGCGGCGGGGCTCGTGGGGTATGACGGACTTAATTTGTCAAGGGCCCTTTTTATCATCGCGCTTATCCGGTCGGCGCTTATCGCCGTACTCGCGGCGGCAATGGCCGCGGGAGGTGTCCGCCGGCCGCTCAGGGGGTTCACCGATAAGGAGCTTTTATTTACTTCTCTTGGTGAGATCTCTCTGCTCGCCATGCTCTACTCAGTCATTCTCGGCTCGGTGGGCCGTGGCGGGGAGACGCAGCTGGGGCCGAGACTGCTGCTTTTCACACTTGGAAGTCTCGCGATGACCGTGATATGCTGTCTTCTCGTGAGGGCTGTATACAGGAAAAGGGCCCTGGTGCGCCAGCGCGAGGAGGCGACGCGGCTGCTTGCCGCTCAGGAAAAATACTACGCCATGCTCCTTGCCAGAGACGAGGAAACCAGGGCCTTTCGCCACGACATTCGCAACCACCTGACGTGCCTCAGGGCCCTTTGCGAGGGCGGCGAATATGACAAGCTGAAAAGCTATCTTGACGGTATGGCCCTGTCGGCCCCCGTATCCGGGCGGGCGGTCCACACCGGGGACAGGCTGGCGGACGTGATAGTAGGCGACCTTGCCGCCATGTGGCCGGAGGTGGACGTCAGGATATTCGGGACGCTCCCTGAAGCAAGCGGGATCTCGGACATGGATCTGTGTACTGTCCTGTCAAATCTTCTGACCAACGCCTTTGAGGCCGCAAGGGAGTGCGAGGACAGGACCGTCAGAGTGCATTTAATACTAATACCCATTTAAAAGTAGACACCGAGCGGCGAGGATTTTTCGTGTCAGGCAAGGAAGGCGTCGCAGGGAATACTTTGTGTATTCCCAAGGCGGCTGACGCCGCATGACGCGAAAAAGACCGGCGCGAATGTCTTGTTTTAATTGGGTATTAGTATAAAGTGCTTAGGCCCAAATCTGCTCATAAGCGTCCAAAACCCGGTGAATAACGCGCCGAATATTGTAAGGCAGTCCATAGCCACCACAAAGGAGGGGCCGGGGCACGGCTACGGCCTATTAAACGTAAAAGAGTGCCTCGCGGGATACGGCGGCACGCTGAAGCTCGTTTGCCGGGGGGATATTTTTGAGGCAAGCGCGGTGATACCCAACGTCATCTACCGGTAATCGTAAAATACGCGCCGTTTATCGGCAAAACGTTGACTTGGACTTACCATGTATGATATGAATAGCCCGGACAGTGTTCCGGGCTATTTCTTTTGGGAGGGCGGCGGCGTGATAAAAAGCGAGCTTGAGAGGATAAGAAGGAGCGTAAAGGGGCGCGTGGGCCTTGGGCTCATTCTGGCTATGCCGGCGGCGGATCTTCTGATACACATATTTGACGACGTGATAAGGTACGGGGATTTTAACTCCTACCACTTAAATCACCCGGTGTACGCGGGGTTTCTGTGCGGCTCCGCCATCGGGAAGTTTTCGCAGATACTGTTTTTCTGGCTGTTGCCGCTCTACTTCCTCGCGCTGTACAGCGACACTGTCTTTGACGACGAAAGATACGGCTACGGCGTGGCCCTCATGAGCAGGGCGGGATACAGGGGGTATTTCAGGGCGAAATTCACGGTGGCGTTCCTCGTGCCCTTCGGGCTTATTTTTTCGGAGCTCGTTGTAAATCTGCTTCTCTGCGTCCTTATGTTCCACCGGGGGTATCAGTTTGGGGGGTAAGAGGACTTCTACACGTCCATGGGCGTGTGGTTCGCCTTCGGGATAGAGCACCCGTACATCTATTACGGGGTCTATATCCTGTCAGGCTCACTTGTCTGCGGGCTTTCCGGCGTGCTGGGGCTTTGCTGTTCGTTCCTGTTTAAGAGCAGATACCTTGCGTACTTCTTCGCGTTTCTTGTCTGGCTTGCGCAGATGATGCTCCCCTTTGGCGTAGGCCACGCCGTCCAGCCGTATGTGGAGGGCGGGCACATATACGGGCTCGTGGGGAGGAACGGAAGCGGGAAGACGATGTTGCTGAGGGTCATGTGCGGGCTCGTGCTCTCGGACAGCGGCACAGTTACAGTGGACGGGAGGCGGCTCCACATGGACATACCGTTTCCGCCAAGCTGTGGCGCTGTTATTGAGGACGTGGAGGGCGTCGGGACGGTGAGGGAAATATTGGCGCGTGAGCGCGAGAGGGGCAAGCTCACCGTCATAGCAAGCCACAACAGGGAGGACATGGAGCTCCTTGCGGACAGGGCGATTTACGTGTCGGACGGGAAATTCGTGGAGCGCCGCTCGGTGTCTCCTTTTAAGTAGATATTTAAGTAGGCGCGAAAAATGCCGCCCGGTTTTCAGTAGATATTTAAGTAGGCACGAAAAATGCCGCCCGGTTTTCATCGGGCGGCGTGGTTGATTTGGGGGTTATTTTTTAACGCTCTCGACTATGCCCTCGGCGAGGCCGGCGAGGCCTTGGATCTCGGAGGGGATTATGATCTTCGTGGCCTGACCGTTGGCGGCGGCGGCGAAGGCCTCCATGGCGCGGATCTTCAGGACGGCGTCGTTGGGGTTTGCCTCGTTCAGGAGCTTCAGGCCCTCGGCGGTGGCCTGCTGGACCTTTAAAATGGCCTCGGCGCGGCCCTCGGCCTCAAGTATGGCGGCCTGCTTCTTGGCGTCGGCACGGAGTATGGCGGACTCCTTCTCGCCCTCGGCGGAGAGGATAGCGGCGCGCTTCTCGCCCTCGGCCTTCAGTATGGCCTCGCGGCGCTC
>CANREY010000129.1 GCA_947629755.1 uncultured Oscillospiraceae bacterium
CCGCCGATACGGGTGATGAGCATGATGACCACGGTGGACAGTATACTGGGTATGACCACGTAGCGCATCTGGGCCCATTTGTTAGCGCCATCGATCTGCGCGGCCTCGTAGCTGGTCGGGGAGATCGCGATGATGGCTGAGAAGAACACTATGCTGTCGTAGCCCGCGCCCTCCCAGATACCGCTGACCTCATAGATGGTCCGGAAGTAGGCGGGGTTATTGAGAAGTCCCGCGTTTGCCACCTCGTAATCCATAAGGCCAACATTGGTGAGGAACCTGTTGATGATGCCCATTCCGGTGGTGATGGAGCCCTGCTTTACGAGCATGGTCACCAGGGACGTCATAACGACGGTGGACATGAACTTGGGAAGGTACGTCAGCACCTGGTATACGCTTCTGGCGGCGTTGGACCTGATCTCGTTGAAGAACAGGGCCAGGATTATCGGCATTGGGAAGCCGAAGCACAGGCCGTAGAAGCTGATGATGAAGGTGTTCCTGAGGGCTCTCCAGAATTCCGTTGACATGCTGTCTCCCGCGAAAAGCAGTCTCTTGAAGTAGGAGAAGCCGGAGAAAAGCTGCTCGGAGACAGGCAGTACCGTATCCGATACCTTGAAGCATCCCAAGAGCTCATACATCGGGAAGTACCGCCACAGCAGGAAGACCAGGAGCATCGGGACGAGCATCAGGTATAGACGCCAGTCCTTGGCGATGGTCAAGATCACGTGCCGCCAATAATGCTTTTCAACATCATCGCGGACGATCTGTTCCGGATCTTCAACGTATACGCCCTTGTCATTGTCGTACACAAGAAAATCCGCTGCCCTAACTTTCATTTTTAACCTCCTTTTTTTCCTCCTCCGAGTTTAGGCGAAGAAGGTAATGTTTTTGATCCTCGTAGACGCCATCCAGCCTTCTGACGATCCACGCGATCACAAGGGTAAACAGGTATGACAGGCTGTCCGTTGTAAAGAAGTCTGCCACCGACGCCAACTCCTCCCCCAATAAAAGAGCTGTCAGCGCCCTCCCGCCGTGCATCAGGAGCTGTACCAGAAGCGGAAACAAAAGTCCCAGGAATTGCCCGGTCCTCACCTTCTCCTTCCCCACCCTGAAGAGCAGCACCAGGGCCAGAGCCGAAAAGGCGTTTCCGCAGCTGTATATGATGTACTGCTCTCCGGTGGCTCCGGAAAACAGACAGGAGACGATTCCCGCCAGCACCGCGTGGAAGATGCCCCAGGGGCCCCAGCGCATATATACGATGCTGACGATGGGGGCGGCCAGAGAGACGGTGTAGAGCTGATTTGGGAACCAGCTTGTTATCGCCCTCCCGATGAGCCCCTCAAACACGGTCAAAAGCAACGCGAAGATCACAAGATCTATGGTCCTGTACTCGCCAAATGTCCTGCGTCTCTCCATTTCTACCTCCAAAAGTGCCCAAAACGCACTTAAAACAACCCCAAATCACCCGTTTTATGGGATTTTGGGTTGGGAAATCTTCCATATATACAAAAACGGCAGCGTCTTTTTGTGCAAAATATCCACAAGTGGGACTTTAATTTGTCTATTATTATACATGCTGGCGGTTTTTATGTATATGGACAAAACACGCCAATTTATACACAAAACAGATTTTTTAAGAAAATATTATGTGCAACGGTCGGTTTTTTGATTATAATGTCACCAAAAGGAAGGGGGCGCGAGCCGTGATTTTAGTGCACACTAATGACGGTCCGGGCTATATCCTCACCCACGCGGGGCCAAATGAGCATATCCGCCTGACCGCCGGCACCCACCGGGACGAGACGGCGAGGTTTTACGAGGCTCCCCCGGTGGCCGGGCGTGCCCCATGGGTCAAAAAAACCTCTTGAACAGGCCGTGGCCTTTGTGTTAAAATATAAACATAAATATAAATAAGTAATAAATTCCTTTAACGGAGGAGGCGCGTACATAAAATGAGAGGTCTTGAATCAAACAAAACCAAGATCCGCCACAAGATTTTCACCGAGATCGCCCGGACTGCCTACGAGGGCGGCGACATCTCAAAGGAGATAGTCCGTCTGCCCTACAAGATAATCCCCGGCGAGGTGGCCACGTACAGGGACAGCATATTCCTTGAGCGCGCCATCGTGGGCGAGCGGCTGAGATTGGCCATGGGCCTTCCCATGCGCAACGTGGCCGAGCAGGTGGAGCTCAGCGACGGCGTTGACGAGAGCGCCATCGCCGAGAAATACTACACCCCTCCCCTCGTGAACGTCATCAAATTTGCCTGCAACAAATGCCCTGAGAAGCAGGTCCTTGTCACAAACGCCTGTCAGGGCTGCTTTGAGCACCCCTGCCTTGAGGTCTGCCCCAGAAACGCCATATCCATGGTGAACGGCAAGAGTCAGATCGACGAGCACCTTTGCGTAAAATGCGGCCGGTGCGCCGACGCCTGCTCCTACCACGCCATAATAAAGCAGGAGCGCCCCTGCGCCGCGGCCTGCGGCATGGGCGCAATAAAGACCGACTCCTACGGCCGGGCGGAGATTGACCAGACAAAGTGCGTCTCCTGCGGCCAGTGTCTCGTCTCCTGCCCCTTCGCCGCCATCGCCGACAAGGGCCAGATATACCAGACTATAATGGCCATAAAGAGCGACACCCCCGTCTACGCCGCCATCGCCCCGGCCTTCTGCGGCCAGTTCGGCACGGCCCT
>CANREY010000130.1 GCA_947629755.1 uncultured Oscillospiraceae bacterium
ACGTATCTATCCATCATACTGACGACATCCGCCGCCGCCTCAATGCGTGTCGAGACACCGAATACCGACTTCGCAAGGCAGAAGTCAACAAGGCCACGAGCGGCCTGATAAAGGGAGTTGGGCCTGAAAAACTTGTTATAGTCAGAAAGGTATTTCTTGGTATCATCAAGCCATCGGCTTTTGACTGTCGCATATGTACTTTCCCCTAAAAGCTCAACGGTACCTTCCAGAACGTCCACATTGAGACCTTTTGTGTATATGGGACTCAGCACATAGCGATAATGCTCTAAAAGTTGCGTATCGATCCTGTGTCCGAGCCATACCTCATCAATGTGTAGAGCTTGGTAGACGGGATCGGCCTGATTTGTCTCCTCCTCGGTGCCGTCCTCGCGGAAAAGCTCACTCACATCATGCTGGGAGGCGATCGCAGGCTTGATGTATATATATGGCTCCTTCTCACGCGTCAAAGCGTTGACAGCCACACCGCCGAACAGGGGTACGAGAATAATAAACACAAGGATATGCTTGCGCACAAATCCCATGGGTTTGCACGTCCCAATTTTTTTGAACAAACCGTAAATCCCTGTCAGCTTGCCTCTCGCCGAGCATCTGCGAAGTACATTCCCGCATATATATGCCACTGCGTAGGCAAAAAGACAGCAAATCAGAGTAATGCCAATATCTGTAGATATGTCTTTAAGTCTTCCCATGGCAGATTACCTCTACCTCGTCGGATACGCACGTTACTATTTTTCTAACTTCCGGATCGTATTCTATCAGCGCGGGATCGTCGCCAAGCGTATAATCCGCCTCGTAAAGACGGTTTGTTACCTCCTTGTCATTCATATCATAATTGATCATAATATTATTATCCTCAATGATACAGAGGCCATGGACGTCATTTCCCTTGCTGTTTTTGTAGTTCACGCCACCAATAATGCTGACGTATACCTGCAAATCGCTTTCGAGTTGCTTGGGATTCTTTATTTCGGAGCTGTTCTTAAGCTCGCCGATCACCGCGTTTTTCACAAAGCTCTTAAGCCTGTCGCAGTATTCCTGACGGCATTTTTTGTAGACCGCTTTGTTGCCGGTGAATACCATGCCTTCCGACTCATAATAGCCGTCAAGATGTACGCACAGCAGGATGTAATTTTTGAAGCGTATGATCATCTGAGGCTCAAGGAGCGCTCTTATCCCGCTGAAATCGTCTGTTACGGTCAAAGTGTCCTCGCTGTCCGCCGGGTCATAAATGAAGGTAGGCTCGACTAAGCAGTTTTTAAATATCCAGACGGATAACGCTATCAAGACGGTAACAAACGTCACGACACAGGCCAACATAAGCTTTTTGGAAAATGTCTCCTTATACACGGGGCCCTTGGATGTGTTGGCAACACCGCGGTCCAGCGGTTCCCGCCCGTTACCGTGAAGCTGTGTTTCATGCACAGTTTCATGCGATACGGACCTTGTTAAGCTGACTGTCCCGTCTTCCGTTGAGCTTGCAACTACATTCTTCTCATTGTACGCCATATCTTTTCCCTCAACTTGTGTGCTTTTGTATGTTATTTCCCGCAAATCAGTCTTGTCAAAGCATATCCAAGGTGATTACACTTCATAAAAAGTATCTGAATGAAGTGATACACTGTTTTCTCGTCATAGCCGGAAACGATCGTTTTTACAGTGTCCACGGATTTGCACAGCTGTGCGTACTCTTTTTCACTCAGGCCGGCCCTGCTGAGCATTTCCGGCGACGGCTCTCCGCCGCGGAAAGCGCACATTACCGTGTCGCATAGGTCAAGATCCCTGTCACCCACTGTAAGCCCGCTTATTATGTCCTTGAAGGGATCGAACAGCTTTAGATACTCCTCGATTTTATCCTGCAATAGCGGATTGTTCAGAAATTCAAGTATACCGCTCAGCGAGTCCTCGTCGTTGTTCAGGACCATGCGCTCACAACACAAAAGCAGACGATCCGTTATCTCCTCAACGGTGCTGTCTGCGCGTCTCGTTCCGCCCGATACCCTCCAGATGAGAGCCCATTCAAGATCTACGCCCCAGCCGCCGGTCTCCCTCTCAGATGAGAGACGTCTGTCGAACTGTTTGAGCTCCTCAATACATCTTTTGGCCTCCCTCAACAGGTCAGATTCCTTTACAGACCCTACATCTCTGACCGTTCGCACATTTGAAGACGCCTCAATATATTCGCGCCCTAACTCCGTGAGTGAGTAGTACCGATATTTCCCGGCACTTCTGTATTTGATGAGGGAGTGCTTGTACTGATTGAACTTTGCAAGAAGGTTCGAGACCGCCGCAGGTGAAGAATCTAACTTCTCCTTTATCTGCCCTTGCGTCAGCTCACCGCTTTCACTAAGGATCTCTATTATCCTCAGCCTTGTTCCTGTGATAAATTCCGAGTCGATTTCTTCCCTTATACCGTTGTCCAGCACTCCTGTCACCTCACCTATTGTAAAGTTTTGCGTTTTTCAACACATTTTGGCAATATATATGTTATTATAGCCGCGAACAGGTACAATGTCAATACATTTCATTTCATTTTCTCCGATGTCATTTCAGTTTTCTACTTGCCGGTGGTATTGTGTGGTGGCAAGAGGGGAATGGAGAATCTAATAATCCGCTGCTTTGTTATTTGCCTTTCGTCGCAATTTTGCATCAGGATTTGAGGAAAATATATATTCCTTCCCCCAATATCTTGCGTAATTCTACCATCTTTGCTATAATATACAGTGGATTTTTGTAAAAACGCGGTGGAGGCGTTGGGATGTTTTACAGGATGATCGAGAGGGCAAGGGACAGGTGGTTTGAGTCGGGGGACTGCACGGTTCGGGACCTTGTTAAATATATGGAGGCCCGCGGGCAGATGCGGGACGCGCAGGTGGACGCCATAAAGA